>NZ_JASMWN010000014.1:0-147648 GCF_032595355.1 Sedimentitalea todarodis
AGACAGCGAACGCGATGATTTCACGTGGGTAGCGAAAGCCCTTCAGGGGCGGCAAATCGATTGGAATGTTCATGAGGCAGACATACCTCTACCAAACCCAGTCAACAACTTGGCAATACCGTTCAAGAGCATGCCCATTGCTTTGGCCGCATACAACGCCGGTCCCGGTGCCGTGATGAAATACAATGGCATCCCGCCGTATCGTGAAACGCAGGACTATGTTGTTCGGGTCACGGGCTACTACAATGAGTATGCCGCCCGGATGAGCGGTGCGGACCAGGTTGGGACGCTGGCACCGGAAGATCTTGCGCTTGCGGAAATGTCGAACATTTCTGACGCGGCCATATCCTATGCCGGGCACAGCCAGGAAATTCTCATTCAATCGCTGTCGCGGTTGCAGGAGATATTGAAAAAAATTTCAGCATCGGCATCAGCCAAGGAAGCGATGGATCTCAACACCTACGCCAAGGCGGAGGTTGCTCGGATGAGCGCCGTTCTGACGCGCCTCATGGCGGCGAAGCGCCGTGCGGAGTGGGCGCAATACAGCTCGATTTATGCGGCATACGCGCGCGACCAGAAATTTATGGAAGGACTGACGCAATGAAGACGTTTCTCGCGACATCTGCATTGATCCTGGCCGTAACCGGTGGCTCAGCCGCTGCCCAGGGTGTTCCCACAATCGACATATCGTCCATCGTTCAACTCAAGCAGATGTTGACGGAAGCTCAGTTGCAGCTCGACGAGGCCATCAAGCAGAATCTCAAGCTGGACGATCAAACGCTCAAGATGATCGAGCAAATAAAGCTGATGGAAAATCAGATTGCAGCACTGCGTGACAGCTACGATCAGGTAAAGATGTTGTTGAGCGGTGAATGGATCAAAGACCTGATCCCGGAAATTCCCGATCTCCGGGCCACGGTGGAAGATGCGTTGCGTGGCCAGTGGGATGCTGTCGGCACCGATGGGAAAATCGGGGATACCAAAACCAGTACGATTGTCGATCAGATCTTCACAAGCGTTGGCACAACGACAGAACAAATGGCGGCGCTTGCGAACAGCACCGAACCGGCAAAGGCTCGGATCGGCGCGCAAGGGAATACCGGCGCCATGATGGGTGTCGCGGCAGAAGCCTCGCAGGCAGCGGCCAGCAAAAGTCTCGACCGTATTACGAAATTGACGGGCAATATACCGGACACGAAGGGCATGAAGGCCGCCATCGACCTGAACACCCGTATGACAGCGGAAATGGGTATGGCACTGGCGAACATCTGGCAGCTCGAAGCGGCCCAGACCATTGGTCTCGGCCAGGCAGGCGTCATGTCTGCGGCTACCCTGGCCGAAGAGCAGAAATATCTCGATCTCATGTCCACCGACACCGCCGATTAGAAAGGAACCGAACCATGAAACACCTTCTTTTGACCAGCGTAACCATTGCCGCTCTGACCGCCCCTGCCCTGGCGCAAAGCAACCAATCTGAAATGCGCAACGGAGAGCGTCACCTGACGCCGAAAGACAAAAGCACACAGAATGAATACGCGAATTTGATCCAGAGCCGGGCTATTGAAATGGGCTTTTTTAGTTGGTCGGTGCCACAGAAAAGCGAAGGGGCGGATCACGCTAACCGTCCTCGTCAGGTGTCGGATTGCAATGGCCACGACGCCGAATACCGCCCGGCGCACGACTTTTCCGGGAGCGACGATTGGCGACTGTCCAATATCGGTATCTCCAAGGCGTTCATTTACGAATGGATGGCCTATGGCAACGCAATCGCAGCGCAAGAATGCACTTGCGAAACATTGAGAGCGGATTGGGAAGACGCCATCGCTGCTTTTGATACGTTGGTGAAAGGTATCGAAAACTTCAAGATATACACCACTGTTCCACATCGAGTGCGCAATGAGATCAAGCGAGACTATGATCAGATGTGCGATCTTGGCATGACGATCGACTGAGGCGTTTTGAATGGCAATCGTCGCCGACATTATGGGTTTTATCGACAGCGCGGTAACTGGTGCGGCGCAGGGCACATTCGTCGCCGTCGCCTCCAATTTTGGTGGCATGATTACCGTTGTTGCGACGATCGCGTTTGCCATGTTCGGGCTGGCCGTTGGCCTTGGTGTATTTGCGGTTCGGACGGGTGATCTGACGCAGTTGGTTCTTCGGATCATCCTTATTTTCACCTTTGGCCTTTCTTGGGCCAACTTCGAGATAATCTATGACGCCCTGACAAATACCGGCGATGCCTTGGTGACGGCGCTGTTTTCCGTCGCAAACGGAAGCGGTGCTGCATCTTCTGTCGCTCTGGCGGAAGGCTTTGCCGATCAAGCGCAGGAAACAGCGGCCTCGGTGATTAAGGCAGAAAGCGCCATCGCTCGCGGATTTCTTGGCGCGATCATGTATCTGATGCTGGCGGGCCTTCAAGCGGCTTACATTCTGGTTGCCGGATTTGCGAAAATCATGATCGGGATTCTGATCGGCCTCGCGCCATTCGCCATTGCCGCCACCTGCCTCAACCGAACGCAGTTTCTCTTTGAAGCGTGGGTTTCGTCGTTGATCGGATACTTCATGTATCCTGTCGCTGCCGCTGGCGTGATGGGGTTTATAGCCTCCGTCGCAACGCGTGCTTTCGACACCAGCTCGAATACAACCTTGATCGGAATCACAGGTGTCGTGGTCATTATTATCGTCGGCATCTACGCGCTCCTGACCATTCCGCAGATTGCATCCAACATCACGGGTCAGCTCAACCTTGGCGGCATCGCCCCACAAGCCCTCAGCATCGTGGGTCGTCCAATGGTCAAAGCCGGTGAAATCTCCAAAGGCGCTGGCCGACAGATTTTAAGCGGCGCGTCCACGGGTGGCGAGACAGCTCAACGCGCAGCCCAAACGCGCCGGTTCGGATCGGCCATGGATATGAAGCTGGCGAACGCCGGTGCGCGTCTGTCGGATAACGCGGCGGGGCGTTACGTCCAGCGAAGGCGCGACGTGCAGTTCGCGCGAGAGTCAAACGAGCGCCACCGGGCGAAGGCCAAGACGTAAACGCAAATACGACTACAGAGATTGGAGAACAGCATGGCACGCCTGACTGCTGAACAAAGAAGGATTCTCAAACTGACGCTTGCAAAGGTTGAGGCGAACGATCGTGCCGAATTGGAAAAGGCTGTCGCCGTCGCAAGCGAAGCCGGCGGAAGCTACTTCATAGCCGAGACGGTTCTAGGGCTGCACCAGCGCGAAAAGCGGGCGTGGTCAGTGGCCGTGATCGGGCTTGTGGCGGGTCTGGCCGGCATCGGCGTCGGCGCCTATGGCCTGGCAAAGAACGAGACCCAAGCCTACCTCGCGATCGTTGACCGGGACACCGGCATTGCGGAACGTGCTGTAACAGTCCAACGAGCCTCCATCGATCAACAGAGGGCGGTGGTGGAAAGCCTGATCTATGGCTATGTGCGTGATCGTGAAACCTACGATGTGGACGACAACGAATATCGCATCCTGTCGGTGTTCAAACGCTCGGCTCTGAATGTGCGCCGTCCGCTTGAAGAGAAGTGGACGCCCGGACACAGCAACTACCCGCCAGAACTGTATGGCACCGATGGCAAGGTTGAAGTGTCCATTACCAATGTGGTGATGATCGACGACGATACCGCACAAGTACGATTTTCCAAGACGTTACGGAGTCCGAACTCGCCAACACAACAAGGCGATTTTGTCGCCACCGTCACCTATGTTTTCAACCCCTCAACGGTCGATAACAACCTTCTGCTTTGGCAGAACCCATTCGGGTTTCAGGTTGTAGGCTACCGTGTTGCGTCGGAAGGGAAGACCGAATGAAAAAGTTTGCTTGCGCCGCGCTTCTGGCAAGTCTGGCCGCTCCCGCCCTCTCCGAAGCAACACCAAAAGCCATGCGCGTGGACGCGCGCAGCGCCACGGCGGTTTATCAGAAAGGTCAGGTGTACAAGATCAACACGCGGCTCAAGCGTGTGACGCTTATTACACTGGCCGCTGGCGAACGGTTCCTGGACTTCAAAGCTGGTGACACGGAAAGTTTCGTGTTTGCAGACACGGACGGCGGGAACGCCATACTGGTCAAACCAGTGATTGCCGGTGCAGTGACCAACGGCGTGATCGTGACCAATCGGCGTTTCTATCTGGTCGAGCTGCATGAGAGTGCCAGTCGCCGCCCACACTATGCCGTCAATTTCTCGGCCCCGTCAGGTAGCGGTGGCGGCACATCGAAAACCAGTGTGCCTGCTGGTTTGCCGAAAACCTATGCCATCACTACAAAATCAAAGGGGGCGGAAATAGCGCCAATCCGAGTGTGGGACGATGGCCAGCGGACATACTTTCAATTCGGAACGGATGCGCCGACGCCCAGCATCTACCGCGCCGATGCCCAGGGCAGGGAATACATCGTCAACGGCAGGACCGATGGCACCAGATCGACGGTCGGGCGGCGGTCGGATCGCTGGGTAATCCGCTATGGCGATCAGTATATCTGCATCCAGAGTGGAGACTTGTGAAATGGCTGACCAAATGGAAAACCGCACCGCCCGTCTGAAAGGCAGCAGGAAGTCCCCAAATGCTGGCGTTCTGGCCGCAGTTGCCCTGGTCACTGGCCTCGCCGCAGGTGGAGCTGGTGTCGCATACTGGATAAAACAGGATCGAGGTCCGACTGGGCCGGTTCTGGACACGTCAGAGTCTCGCGAGTTTCCGCGTGATACCAATGGTGGTTTGAGTCCGGTCATCTCGCCGGGCTTCCCGCCCACAGAGCAAGGCCCGAGCGACGCTGAACAAGCGCTACGGTCACGGGTGGCCGAACTCGAAAGAATCCTTAAAGAAGCCCGAAACCAAACCCCGTCTTCGCCGATCGTCGATACAGAACGGCTTGAACAGCTACAGGCACAACTTGATGGCCTGACGCGCGACATGGAAAGCCGGGAAGCTGAGATGTCGTCGCTCACGGACGAACGTGACCAGCTCCGGCGCCACGTTCGACGGCAACAATCGGAACTTGAAGGGATGGAAATGCGGCTGCAACAGGCCGACACTGCCTCGCGCGAAGAACAACGGCTGGCCGAAGAACAGGAACTGCGCAGACAGGAACTCGAACGCCGCCGCGCCGAAGCACAGGCAATTTCAGAGGCGCAGATCAACAGTCCTATTGATGGCCTGTCCGGTGGCTCGGCAGATGGCAATGAGCGCGAATACAAGGGCGACGAAGCCTTCGTTCGCAGCGGTTCCAAAAGCATCACGGCGACACAATCACGAGTGATCGGTGCGCCTTCCAACACAGTCATGCAAGGCACCGTGATCGAAGCCACGCTGACGACAGGCATCAACTCGGAACTGTCTGGCACGATCGCCAGTATGGTTTCGCACGACATCTGGTCCTTCGACATGCACCAGGTCTTGATCCCACGTGGCTCACAAATGTTTGGACGTTACTCCAACGGGGTATCTCTCGGGCAACGCCGCGTTCTGGTCGCATGGGATAGGATTGTGACGCCCGATGGACAGGTGGTTGATCTGGATGCTTACGGATCGGATCGTCTGGGCCGTTCTGGTCTGACGGGCAACGTCAACACGCGCTTTGGTCAGCGGTTCGGCGCGGCCGCACTCATTTCGGTGTTCGCAGCGCTTCCCGCAGTCGCATCCGCCAACACCGACAGTGAAGAGACACAAGTTGTCATAGATAACGTTGGTGGCGCCGCAGCCGACACCGCGAGCGAGGTGGTGGCAGAATACCTGACCCTTGGCCCGATCATCACCGTCGATCATGGCGACATAATCATGGTGATGGTTACGAACGACCTGGAATTGTTCTGATATGGCCGGATACCTTTCGCAATACCTCACGGTGTTTGATCCTCTTTTCGAGGATCAAACTGTGATCGAGGTTGTCGTGAATGGCGATGGGCATTGTTTTGTCGAGCGACAAGGGATCGCCCGGATGGTTCGCGCCGACGAACAAGACATAGATCCGATGGCGGCGGCAGATATAGCAGGTATGGCCGCAAACGACAGCAATACAAAGCTGACGGCGACCGCTCCCCTGCTGTCCACTGCGATTGAGCATGCTGGCTTGATGCTCCGGGTCCAGGCCGTGATTGCGCCCGCCTCGGCCAACGGCACGGTTCTGTCTTTCCGCGTGTTTCGGCCTGGCCATACTGGCGAGCCAAAGACGTTTGGCTTTCTGCGCAGCGATGTGATGCAGTCCCAAGATGAAGAACGTGTCCAGAAGCTGCGCGGGCTACAGAGTATAGCGGGCAGCGACAGTGTTGACGATTTCCTGACAGAAGTGCTGCAGCTGGAATTGAATGTCGTGATTTCCGGCGGAACATCCACCGGGAAAACGGAACTCGGACGGCGGATGCTGTGGCTCATCAAAGACCATGAACGCCTGGTTACGATCGAGGATTCGTCGGAACTGCGTCCGCGCCAATCAAATGTTGTAAGCCTGATCGCGGAACGCTCAGAGGATAGCCCGCGATCTGCGGAAAAACTGCTGCAAGCGACCCTGCGCCTGCGCCCGGATCGGATTATCGTGGGCGAGTTGCGGGGGCCGGAGGCGGCAACATTTATCGAAGCGATCAACACCGGCCACGGCGGTTCCTTCACGACGCTTCACTCTCAAACCGCGCGCAAGTCGATGGACCGACTGGCGCTCATGGTAATGGGAACAGGGACACAGCTTCGATACGCGGAAGTCATGCGGTATCTTCGATCGACCATCGACGTTGTGATACAGGCCGGTCGGATCGGAAACGAGCGCGGCATTGTCGAGGTTTACATGCCGCCGCTCGATCTGGAAAACGAGGAACAGTAAGGAGTCCGGCTCGGGGCGAAATTGTATCATAAGGCATTCCCGACCTTCGCTGCGCCGCGTTTGAACTCACAGGTCGCGGACTTTCCCGACCTTGGATTTCCAAACTTCGCTGACGCAGCATTGCCTTGCATGCACAGCAGGCCTCTTGCTGCGACGCAGCTCATGTCGCCAGAGCGGTCGTTGAAACCCCTCCCCAGAGGCCGATCCCACACTGCTCTTTCGCCGCGAGCCGCTGGAACTGGCAAGTAGTGGACTTTCCGGATCTATCCGCGCGCAACGGAAGCAAGCGCAGAGTTGCGAATGCGGGGTTCGAATAGGCAGAAACGGAATTTCGGCGACGCTACGAGAATCTCCAATCCGGCCATTCAACCCTGCCAGTCTCAGTCTATCTCAAACCGCCCGTCAGTCGCCACTTCCCCAGACGACGGCCTGCTCGTGCTGGCGGATGAGCGTGCGTAACTCCTGGAACGCTGATATGACATGCTTGGCGAAGCGCGTCGAGCTTGCCGGTGCCGGGCTCACGCCCGAACGCAGGATGGCGAGCGAGCGCCGCGGGTGTTCTAGATCGAGGGGAATGGCCGATATCTCCTTCGCGTTCTGCATGGCAAACACCACGCTATGGGGCAAGATAGTCAAACTGTCGCTCACTTTCAGATAGTTGACGATGCTCGCAAGAGAGCCGCCAGCATAGCAAACTGACACATGCGTCGCACCGATTGCGAGGAGCGCCGTACGAAGGTCGGCAATGAGCGCACTCCCGGGCGGCGGCTCTATCCAGGGGAACTCGAGCAGCGCTTCAGGGCGAAGCGGATGAGTCTTGAAGAGGGGATGGCCCACGCGACAGGCGACCACGTTCCGACCGGGCAGGAGCTCTTCGAAGGTCAGGTCTTCGTCGCCCTCTTCCAGCAACTCGACGGGGCAGATAGCGAGGTCGAGTTGCCCGCTCTTCACGAGGGTTTTCAGTTCGGTGGTATACCCGTACCGCTGGTCGACCCTGACGCTCGGATGCGTTTGATGGAACTCGGCGATCATCCCCGAGATCAACGCGTCAGTGAAGAAGGGGGTGCCGCCAATACGGATCGTACCGCGCTCTCCGCGACGGAGGGCGTCCGCTGCTTCAGCGCTGCGCCGCGCCGCGAGGCGGATGGCATCACCCTGCTCGGCGAGCACCTGGCCGAGCGCCGTCGGTTGCAGCGGTCGGCGGTCCCGGATGACGAGTGGCTGGCCTAGTCTCAATTCAAGGGCAGATAGCATTCGGCTGATCGCTGGCTGGCTACTGCCAAGAAGCGTTGCCGCCTCGGTAAGCCCGCCGGTCTCGACGATGGCGGACAATTGCATCAGGTGGCGTGGATCGATTTTCATAACTTCATGATATAGTATCCGACCGAGAAGTCATTTCCAATCATGATACCACTCACGTAAATTGATCGCAGTCGGACACCTTGACTGGCGCAGCCGTACGTAAAGGCGGCCGACAGGGGAGAAAAAGTTCCGGCAAGCGCAAACCAAAATTTCCAACGGGAGGAACCCTCGTGAAACATCTACTGACAGCGCTTCTTGCGACAACGGCAATTGCCGGTACGGTGCAGGCGCAAGACACGCAAAAGGTCTTTTTCCTGCTGCCGAACACGACCACGATCCGCTTCGAAAGCCGTGACGCGCCGTTCTTTGTTGAAGCACTGAAGGAGAAAGCGCCGAACGCCGAGGTCACCGTGCAGAATGCGCAGGGCGACCCGCAGCAGCAGCAGCGCCAGATCGAGGATGCCATCTCGCAAGGCGCGGACCTGATCATGCTGACCTCGGCCGATGCCAATCTGGTCGCCGGCGGCCTCGCCGCCGCTGAATCCGCCGGGGTGCCGGTCGTGCTTTACGACCATGACGCAATCGGGGGCAAGGCCGAAGCGCACGTCGTCTTCGATTCGCTCGCAGTGGGCCAGGCGCAGGGCAAGCGGGCCGCCGAGCTTATCGCGGCAATGGACAAGTCGCCAGTCAAGGTCGCCCGTGTCAAGGGCAACCAGGGCGAATACGGAACCACGCAGTATGAAAAGGGTCAGGACGAGTTCCTGCAGCCCCTGGTTGACTCCGGCAAGGTCGAGGTCGTCTGCGAGCAGTACACGCGGAACTGGGACCCGACCTTGGCACAGTCGTTCGCCGAGGACTGCCTGACCCGCACGGGTGGTGACGTCGACGTGTTCATCGGCATGAACGACGGCACCACCGGCGGATCAGTTGTGGCACTGATCAGTCAAGGCTATCAGCCGGGCGAGAAAGTCGTCACCGGCGGCCAGGACGCCACAGTCGAGGCGCTGCGCTACATCGCCCAGGGCTGGCAGGACAACTCAATCCTGAAGGACCTGAAGCTGGAGGCGGCCGCGGCCGCGGACGTGGCCGCTGGCATTCTCGCCGGAGACGGGGTGCCTGAGGAACTGGTGAACGGGATAGTCAATAATCAGTACGTGGACGTCCCGGGCATTTTTTTACCGGTCCAAAGCATCTCGATCGACAATCTCGATGAAGTTGTCGCCAAAGGTGTCTGGACCTGGGAGGAGATCTGCCAGGGTATCGAAAGCACCGAGGTCTGCGAGGCCAACCTTTAGCCCGAGCCGTGGGCGGCCTTGCGTCGCCCACTCCAAAAATCATGGGAGGATTACAGATGACGGCAGTGACAGCCGAGCGACCGAGATCCGAAAAGCGTTCAGATGGGACGCCGCTGGTCTCGATGCGCAACATTCACAAGCACTTCGGATCGCTGCATGCGTTACGGGGTGCATCGGTCGAGGTTCATGCGGGTGAAGTGGTTGCGCTTGTCGGAGACAATGGCGCGGGCAAGTCAACCCTCGTAAAGGTGATGGCTGGCGTTCATGCTTCCGATTCCGGCGATTACCTGTTCGAAGGCAAGCCGGTCCGTGTCACCAAGCCAACCGATGCCACCGAACTCGGCATCCAGACGGTCTATCAGGACCTGTCGCTTTGTCACAACCTCGACGCGGTGCAGAATCTGTTCCTGGGACGAGAGCTGACTGGCTCGATGTGGGGTGGTCGTCGAATTCGCCGGGCGGAAAGCGAAGTTCGTGCGCGGGAAGTTCTGACCCGAATGCGGCTTGGCAACATGTCGCTCAGCCGGCCAGTCGGCGCGATGTCCGGCGGCCAGCGCCAAAACATCGCCATCGCCCGCTCAATCCTGTGGACGCCCAAAGTGGTCATTCTCGACGAGCCTACGGCGGCGCTGAGCCATTCGGCGGCGGAGGGTGTCGCGTCGCTTATCCGCACTCTGGCCGACCAGGGGCTGGGGATTGTCGTGGTCAGCCACGATATCCACCACTTCGTGGTGAACTCCACCGACCGGATCGAGGTACTGCGGCTCGGCGCCAACGTGGCGAGCTTCAAGTCCAGCGAAGTAACCGGCGAGCAGGTCGTCAACGCAATGGTTGGCGGAAACGAAGGCGTCAACCTCGCGGGATAACCGCGGTCACTTTATCACCGGAGGAACCCCCTATGGCCAATGCCACCACAACCAACACCGCGCCTCCATCGCGGCGCCGCGGTTTCGGCGAGCTTCTCACCACCGATCTTCGTGCGCTTCCGATCGTTTTGGGTCTTGTCGCACTCTGGATCTTCTTCGCATTGCAGAGCGACGTCTTCCTGACACCGCGCAACCTTTCCAATCTGCTTGTGCAGAGTACGGTGGTAGGCGTCATGGCGCTCGGCCTGATGTTCGTACTTCTGATCAAGGAGATCGACCTCTCCGTGGCGGCCATCAATGGCGTCACATCCGTGCTGATGGCGAAGTTCATTGTCGAGTTCGGCTTCTCGCCGTGGATCGCCGTGCCGATTGCGGTCCTGATCGGTGCCGGGATCGGCAGCCTTTCGGCCCGCTGGGTAACTTTTGTCGGGGTTCCGTCCTTTGTGGTCACGCTCGGCCTCGGCCTTGCCCTCAACGGTCTTCAGCTGATCCTGTTGCCGGAAACAGCCCGCTACAGTTTGAACGGGACCGGACTGGAGCGGATTGCCCTCACCAACATCTCGGGCGTGTGGGCCTGGATCGTACTGGCTGCCGGCATTGGGGCTACGGCAGGGCTGGTGTTGTCTGACGTTTCCAGCCGCGGCAAGGCGGGTCTGGAAACCCCGTTCATGAAATCCGTCGCATTGCCAATCGCGGCGGCCACAGCATTCGGCATCATCGTCGTATCGATCCTGACCGCACATCAGGGCATCCCGCTGGTTGTGCTGATCTTCGCTGTTCTGCTTGGAATCGGCGGCTACGTTCTCAAGGAGACACAATTCGGACTGTTCCTTTACGCCGTCGGCAACAATGACGAGGCGGCCCGGCGTTCTGGCGTCAATGTGGCGCGCATCAAGATGACCGCATTTGCCATCGCTGGCGGTGTCGCCGCTCTCGCAGGGGTTATCGCGGCCTCCCGCACCCTCGGGGTCGGCGTATTCTCCGGGGGCGGCGTCGGCGGTGGCACACTGCTGCTCGAGTCAATCGCCGCGGCGGTCATCGGCGGCGTGAGCCTCTTTGGTGGCCGTGGCGCCATCCATGCGGCGCTGCTCGGCGCACTGGTGATCGGCACCGTCAGCAACGGACTGAACCTGATGGGTGTCGAAAACGAGATCCGCCTGATCGTCACCGGCCTCCTGCTCGTCCTGGCCGTATCGATCGACAAGCTGATCGAAAAGGCCACCGGTCAGCAGAGCTTCTGACTCGACTGTCGCGCCCGGTGACGGGCGCGATACTACGACCTGGATCAACAAATTTCCCCGAGGCTACCGAGATGAAGATCGAAGACATCGAGCTTTGCGCGACTTACTGGACGGTCAGCGGCGCCGTCTACCCGGGGGCACCGACTGAAGTCAGCCCCTTCCCCCTGAAGGACCGAGCCGAGGTTTCGGGTCGGATCGGCTGGCGCGGCATGGGCTTCGTCCTCGACGACATGGAAGCCTCGATCGCCCACTACGGGATGCCCACCGTCCGCCAGATTTTTTCAGACAATGGCATCCGCCATGTCGAGCTCGAATTCCTTCTCGACTGGCACCTCGATGGCGAGAAGCGTCGCGCCTCCGATGTGATGTACGACCGATTGCTCGAAGTCGGCGCCGAGCTCGGCATCGGCAAGATCAAGGTCGGCGGTGGCGTGTTCGAGGAGAGCGAGCCGGACATCCCTGCGATGCGCGCCGCTTTCGCCAAGCTTTGCGAACGTGCCGCTCCCCTCGGCATCGACATCGTCATCGAGTTTCTGCCGTTCGCCAGCATCAACACTATCGAGCGGGGGCTTGCAGTCGTCGAAGGGCTCGGCGTGACCAACGGCGGGCTGCTCGTCGACACCTGGCACATCCAGCGCGGCGGCATGACCGCTGCGGACATCCGCAAGATGCCGCTTCAGTTTCTCCGCGCCGTCGAGCTGGACGACGCAGGCCCCGAGGTCCTGGGCACGCTCTTCAATGACTCGACCCACTATCGCCGTCCATGCGGCGAAGGCGCGATCGACATTCCCGATCAGTTGCAGGCGATCCTTGACGTTGGCTATCGTGGCTATTTCGGCGTCGAGATTATCAGCGCCTACCATCGCCACCTCCCGCTCGAAATCGCGGCGCAGCGGGCGTTCGACACCACGATGCAGCAGTTCCACGCCGTCAATCTGCCTGCGGACTGAAATCAAACCTCAACCGGCGCGATGCGCTGAACAAACCTAACACGAGGAAGATAACAATGGTTGGAATTGCAGTTCTCGGCGCAGGGCGCATCGGCAAGATCCACGCCGCCAGTGTCGCGGCGAACCCCAAGGCGAAGCTCATTGCAGTCGCCGATCCATTCCCGGAGGCCGTCGAACCCCTGGCGCAGTCGCTGGGGACGGAGGCAATGAACGACTGTATGGAGGCAATCGCCCGACCAGACGTCGATGCAGTGGTGATCGGCACGCCCACAGATACTCATGTCGGCTTCCTGCTGAAGGCGGTCGAACTGGGAAAAGCAGTCCTCTGCGAAAAGCCGATCGACCTCGACATGGCGAAGAGCGAAAGCGCCGCAGCCGAGATCGAGCGTGTGGGCGGTCGGGTGATGCTGGCCTTCAATCGCCGCTTCGACAGCACCTTTGCCGAGATGCGCCGCGCCATCGACGCCGGGCGCATCGGCGACGTCCGCCAGGTCATCATCTCCAGCCGCGATCCCGGGCTGGCACCGCCCTCCTACATCAAAACCTCGGGCGGCATCTTCCGCGACATGACCATTCACGATCTGGACATGGCGCGCTGGATGCTGGGCGAAGAGCCGGTCCTCGTCAGCGCGGTCGGCGCCCGGCTGATCGACCCGACGCTAAAGCAATATGAGGACTACGACACGGCGATGGTCCTGCTGCAGACCGAGAGCGGTCGGCAGGCCCATATCAACAACTGCCGTGAGGCGGTCTACGGCTACGACCAGCGGGTCGAAGTCCTCGGCGCGACGGGAATGCTGACCCATGACAACCTGCGTCCGACCACGATGCGCGTGACCACCGCCGAAACCACCGACGCCCGCGAGCCGCTGCTGAACTTCTTTCTCGAGCGCTACGCCCAGGCGTACCGGTCGGAGATGGACGCGTTCATCGACGCCCTTGCCGACGACAAGCCGATGCCCACGACTGTGCGCGATGGCGTCCTAGCCCTGCGTCTGGCCGAATGTGCCGTCGAATCCGTACGCACCGGCCGCGCCGTCGCGGTCTGAAGATACCATGGAGGAATCAAACATGACCTATGCCATCGGAAACGATGCAACGATCGGGATCGCCTGTCTCGGGATCACCCATCCGCACACTTCTGGCCGCGTGAAGGCGTTCCAGCGCATGCCGAACGCCAAGGTGCTGGGCGCCTATGACAAGAGTCCGCTGCTGGACCCTTTCGTCGAGGCCATGGGCATCGAAAAACGCACGAAGGAAGAAATCCTCGCCGACCCTGACGTTCATGCGGTCCTGATCCACCCCAAAAGCTACCTGATGGCCGACTGGGCGATCGAGGCGATGGAGGCGGGCAAGGCTGTGCTCTGTGAAAAACCCGCTGGGCGCGGTTCGACCGACACTGAACGGCTCGTCAAAACTGCGGAACGGACCGGTCAGCTCTTCCAGGTTGGCTACTGTTGGCGCTACGCACCGTCGGTCGACAAGATGCAGGAGGTGCTGCGCAAAGGCCAGCTCGGCAAGGTGCTGCAGGTGCGTGCGCATGCCGGCTGCTCGCATGGCGAGGCGGACACCGACCACATGCGTCAGCCCGGCGACATCGGCGGCGCTTTCTACGTGATCGGCTGTCACACGATCGACCGGCTCTTGCTGCATTTTGGGATGCCGCGGTCCGTCAACGCCCGGATCACCAAGTTCGACGGCGTGATGCCGGAGGCTGCCCGCGAAGACGCGGCCGGGGCGATCCTGAACTACGACGACAAGATGATCACCATCGACTTCATGTCCTGGGATCCTCTGCCCTGGACCGAGAACTGGGATGTCGCCGTCTATGGCACTGAAGGCGTGATGCACGCGCGCCCGATGCCTGCCTCGTACAAGCTCTACAGCACCGGCAGGCACGGGCTGCCCGAAGGCTGGACCGAATGGAACGAAACCAGCTTTCCCGAGATCTGGGCGGTGCGAAAGACGGTCTATTCGCCCGAGATCGCCGAGATCGGCAATCCGGTTTACTTCGACCGTGAAGCCGCCGCTTTTGCAAACTCGCTGCGCACCGGTGCGCCCTCGAACGTGCCTGCGCAACAGGCGCACAACATCAACCTAATCCTCGAAGCACTTTTCAAGTCCTCGTCGCAGGATGGTGCGGAGGTCCGGTTCTGATCGCCAGAGCCCCGACGCGACCGCAACGGTCATCATGGGCGCATGGAAGAACAAGGCCTGAATACATCCAAATCCTTCGGAGCAGCACAATGATCAAACATATCGTAATGTGGAACATGGCGGGGGATACCGACGAGGATCGCCGCAAGGCGGCCGAATTCCTGCGGTCCCGCTTCGAGGCTTTGCGCGGCCAGGTGCCGGGGCTTCTTCATCTCGAAGTGGGATTCGACCATAGCCGCGTCGACTATGCCTGCGACGTCGTTCTTTATACCGAGTTCGAAAGCCAGGCGGCGCTCGATGCCTACACCACGCATCCCGCGCATCTGCGGGTGAAGGGCGAACTAGGGCAGTCACGCATTGCGCGTCACCAGGTGGACTACGCCCTGTGATCGCTCGCGCCCCAGGCACAGACAGCAAAGGAATGCCGTCATGAAGGAATTCACATACACGGCTCTGCCAACCCGGGTGATCTTTGGCGCAGGAAAGCTCGCCACGATCCGCGATGAAGTCGACGCGATAGGAGCGACCCGGGCGCTGGTGCTGTGCACGCCGCCCCAAAGGGCGCAGGCCGAACAGGTCGCGGAGCTTCTCGGTTCCCGGCTGGCCGACATTTATGACGGCGCCGAAATGCACGTGCCGATCGAGGGCGCGCGCATGGCGCGGCAACTCGCCGCCGAACTTGAGGCGGATTGCGCCGTCGCCATTGGCGGAGGTTCCACCATTGGCCTCGGAAAGGCGATCGCCCTAGAGGCGCCGGTCCCGATCATCGCCATTCCCA
Source organism: Sedimentitalea todarodis (assembly GCF_032595355.1). Taxonomy (NCBI): domain Bacteria; kingdom Pseudomonadati; phylum Pseudomonadota; class Alphaproteobacteria; order Rhodobacterales; family Paracoccaceae; genus Sedimentitalea; species Sedimentitalea todarodis. Next base: position 15,413 of record NZ_JASMWN010000014.1, read on the forward strand.
CAACCTACGCCGGGTCCGAGATGACGCCCATCTACGGGATCACCGAAGACGGGCTGAAGCGGACCGGTAGGGACGTGCGGGTCCTGCCACGCTCGGTGATCTATGATCCCGACCTGACGATGAGCCTGCCGCTCGGCATGTCGCTGGTCAGTGGCATGAACGCCATCGCCCATGCCGCAGAGGGACTCTACGCCCAAGACGGCAACCCGGTGATGTCGTTAATGGCCGAGGAAGGCATCCGCGCCCTGTCGCAAGGAATGCCGGCGTTGGTCGAAGCACCCCAGGACAAGGAGGCCCGGGCACGGTGCCTTTACGGCGCCTGGCTCTGTGGGACGGTACTGGGCCATGTCGGGATGGCGCTGCATCACAAGCTCTGCCACACGCTCGGCGGCAGCTTCAACCTGCCCCACGCAGAGACGCACACTATCGTCCTGCCGCATGCGCTGGCCTACAACAGCCCCGCGGCGCCCCAGGCCATGGAGCGGATCGCGGCGGCGATTGGCGCCTCCGACGCCGCCATCGGCCTGCACCGGATGGCGGCAAAACTCGGGGTCCCCATGGCGCTGCGCGACATCGGTATGAAGGAAACTGACCTGAACCGCGCCTGTGAAATCGCGCTTGCCGATCCCTATTGGAACCCACGCCCGATCGAAGCCGCACCAATGCGCGACCTGTTGCAGCGCGCTTGGGAGGGGGCCGAGCCGCAACCCTGACAGGGGTGCTGTCTCGTTGATAGAACTGTAAAGGAGAATGACTTGAGCATGAATGACACCGGCCATTTTTCCGAGGAGCATTCGGTTGACGTTGTGAACGCCCGAATGGGTGCAAGCACGGACCCTCGCCTCAAAGAGGTATTGGCCAGCCTGGTCAAGCACCTGCACGCCTTCGCCAAGGAGATTGAACTGCGCCAGGAGGAGTGGGACATCGCCATCGATTTCCTCACCGAAACCGGACAGATATGTTCGGAAGAGCGACAGGAGTTCATCCTGTTATCGGACGTTCTCGGACTTTCTATGCTGACCGACGCGATCAACAACCGGCGCCCGTCCGGCGCGACGGAAAGCACGGTCCGTGGGCCTTTCCACGTCGCGAACGCGCCCATTCGAGAAATGGGCGACTCGATCAATCTCGACGGCAAGGGGGAGAGTTGCCAATTCGAAGGGCGCGTCATCGACATTCACGGCGATCCGATCGCTGGCGCGTGCGTCGATGTGTGGTCCGACGACGCCGATGGTTTCTATGACGTTCAGAAGCCGGGCGAAATTCCGAAATGGAACAATCGTGGCCGCTTCATTACCGGCCCTGACGGGCAATATCGCTATACGGGCATCAAGCCGGTCAGCTATCCCATCCCGGACGATGGCCCGGTGGGTCAGATGCTTGGCAAGATCGGCCGGCACCCCTTCCGCCCGGCACACATGCACTTCATGGTGACGGCGCCCAGCCATGAAACCATCGTAACGCATACATTCGTGGCTGAAGATCCGTACCTTCTCGACGACGCTGTTTTTGGGGTGAAAGAGACACTGATCGCGCCGTTCGAGCACATCGGGCGCGACACGGAGTGGCGGTCGAAGTTTGATTTCGTGATGGTCCCGACGGGCCGAGAGGATGGCAAATGACGACCCCAGTAGTCATTTGCGTCGCGATCACCGGATCGCTGCCGCAGAAATCCAACAACCCGGCGGTACCGATCACCATCCCGGAGCAGATCGAGTCGACCCAGGAAGCTTTCGAAGCAGGTGCGACTGTCGCCCACTGCCACGTACGCAACGCAGACGGATCCGCGACCTCCGACCCGGCGAAGTTTGGCGAACTGATGGAGGGGTTGCGCAAGCACTGCCCCGGAATCATCGTGCAGCTCTCGACGGGCGGGCGATCTGGTGCCGGCCAAGAGCGCGGCGGCATGCTTCCGCTGCGGCCGGACATGGCCTCGCTGGCGGTCGGCTCGAACAACTTTCCGACCCGCGTCTACGAGAACAATCCGAACCTTGTCGACTGGCTGGCCTCGGAGATGGTCAAGTTCGACGTGAAGCCCGAGATCGAAGCATTCGATCTCAGCCACATCTTCCAGGCCGCGGGCATGGTGAAGGACGGGCGCCTCAAGGCACCGCTGCATGTCCAGTTCGTGATGGGTGTAAAGAACGCGATGCCGGTCGACCGCAGGGCATTCGAGTTCATGGTCGAGACCACCAACCGACTAATGCCGGAAGCGACGTGGTGCGCCGCCGGGATCGGGCGGAATCAGGCGACGTTGAACGACTGGTGCGCGGAGCTTGGCGGGCACTGCCGCACCGGTCTCGAGGACAACATGCGCCTCGACAAGGACATGCTGGCCCCGTCCAACGCCGCACTGGTCAAGCAGTGCGTGGGGATCATCGAGAAGCATGGCCGCCGCGCAGCAACAGTCGCGGAGGCGCGGGCGCTGCTGAGCCTGCCGTCGGCCGGTTGAGAGGGAACAGATACATGGTGAACAAGATCTACGGTGACGCCGCATCGGCCCTGGAAGGGCTTCTGTTTGACGGCATGACCATCGCCGCTGGGGGTTTCGGTCTGTGCGGTATTCCCGAAAACCTGATCGCGGCGATCCGCGATTCGGGTGTGAAGCACCTGACCGTCGCATCAAACAATTGCGGGGTTGATCATTTCGGGCTCGGAATGCTGCTGGACACCAAGCAGATCATGAAGATGATCAGCTCCTACGTGGGCGAGAACGACGAGTTCATGCGGCAGTATCTCTCAGGCGAACTTGAGATCGAATTCAATCCGCAAGGCACCTTGGCCGAGCGGCTGCGTGCCGGCGGTGCCGGAATCCCCGGCTTCTACACCGCCACCGGAGTCGGAACGAAGGTAGCCGAAGGCAAGGAGCACAAGGACTTCGACGGCAGAACCTACATCCTTGAGCGCGGGATCAAGGCCGACCTCGCCATCGTCAAGGCGTGGAAGGGCGACGAGCAGGGCAACCTGATGTACCGCAAGACAGCGATGAACTTTAACCCCGACTGCGCCGCGGCTGGCAAGGTAACCATCGCAGAGGTGGAGGAGATCGTGCCGCTCGGAACCCTAGACAAACAAGCGATCCATACGCCGGGCATCTACGTCCAGCGGATCGTCAAAGGAGAATTCGAGAAGCGGATCGAGCAGCGGACCACGCGCGCGGCGTAACGCGGGACAGAGCTTAGTCAGGGATTACCCAGGAGACTCATCCTCCGGCCCCGGCGGTCGGCTTGTCGAGCAGCGCCGGGGGCCCAGCAAAAGTAGAGAGACCGAGGATCAAAGGAGATAAGACATGTGGAGCCGCGATCAGATGGCCGAACGGGCGGCGCAGGAGCTAGCAGATGGCAATTACGTCAATCTCGGCATCGGCATCCCGACGCTAGTGTCGAACTACATCAGTGAGGATATCGACGTCACCCTGCAGTCCGAAAACGGCATGCTGGGCATGGGGCCATTCCCGACCGAGGACGAGATCGACGCCGATCTCATCAATGCTGGCAAGCAGACCATCACCGAACTGCGCCGGACCTCTTATTTCTCCTCGTCGCAGAGCTTCGCGATGATCCGGGGTGGGCACATCAACCTCTCTATTCTCGGCGCGATGGAGGTGGCCGAGAACGGAGATCTCGCCAACTGGATGGTGCCCGGAAAACTGGTCAAAGGGATGGGCGGCGCCATGGACCTGGTCGCAGGCGTGCAGCGCATTGTTGTGATCATGGACCATGCCAACAAGAAGGGCGAGGCGAAGCTACTGAAAGAGTGCACCCTGCCTCTGACCGGTCAGGGTGTGGTCGACCGCATCATCACCAATCTTGGCGTCTTCGACGTGGTCGAAGGCGGCCTCAGGGTCATTGAACTCGCCCCAGGCGTCAACAAGGAAGTAGTCCGCGCCCAAACCGAAGCCACACTGGTGGAGTGACGAATATGTTCCCATCGCCCTTTTCGTCGCGAAGCGCCGACGTCGCCCGATGAGTTAGCCGCCTTAGACGGCGGCGAGGTCCGCGATCCGCTCGCCGCCAGTTGAGATTTCTCTGCAGACTGCATGAACGACCGCTCTTCACTTTGCGGGATAGTGTGGATTTTTTGCGCCATTGCGGCGAGGGAGGGTCTGCGAGCGCGTGAAGCAAAGGTTTGTCACTTCTGCAACGGGCTCTCAGTAAGCTTTCGCCTTGCGGATCACGAAAAGCCAGTTCGAGATATACGCCCTCCGCTGTACTACTCACCAACTGACAAGACGCGGGATTTTCCAGCCATTCCCGCGAAGTTGCCTTTCGAACTCTTTTGGTTAGCTACCGATTGTGTAGTGAGTTGCTTTCGACCGTGAAGTATCTCGCGGTACGCGCGCTGCTTAAATGTCCCCTCATGGCGTTGAAATCAATCGGCGCGGAACACATCAATGAGGAAACCACAATGACGACACAGACCCACAACGTAGCCGTTTCCAACGGCGTCAACACCGAAGCACTAATCGGGGCGCGGGGCGCCTTTGCCGAAATGCCCGAAGCCGCAGCGTTTACCTTTCGCAGCACCTGCGATTGGGTTGCTGGCTCCGAAAGCCGCAACACGATCAATGGCTACTTCGGCCTTGGCGAGGACCACAGCCGCAAACAGACCTTCACCATCATCTCGGATCATCCGGAGGTTTTTGCTGCCCCCGACACCGCCCCGACCCCGACCGAGATTGTCCTGGCAGCGCTCGCAAGCTGTCTGACCGGCGGCGTCGCTGCCGTGGCACAGCACCGAGGCATTCAGCTGCACCGGGTGCAGGCTCGTGTCGAAGGGGACATGGACATGCGCGGTATTCTGGGCATGGACTCGGACATTCGAAATGGCTTCAGCGCCGTGCGTGTCACCTTCGAGATCGAAGCGGATGCCAGCGATGACGATATTCGTGCTATCGTCGCTCAATCGCAAAAACGGTCGGCTGTTTTCGATCTGCTGACCAACCCGACCAACGTCCATGTGGCGGTGGCCTGACCCCGGGCGGGAAAGCACAGCGAGCGTCGCGCTTTTTGCATCGACCACCATCATTGGTGCCGGCTTGGCCGGGCTCGCGATGCAACGCGCGCGGCGACATTGGAGAGAGTCTCAATGCCCGGATCCCCCAGCGGACCATTCAGCACGGCCTTTACGAAACTGGTCGGGGTGTCGCACCCAGTCGCGCTGGCCCCCATGGGCGGCGTAGTTGAAAGCGATCTGGCGGCGGCCGTCGGCAATGCGGGTGGCTATCCTATCATGCCGTTTTCATGGAGCGGGCAGGACGTCATCGAGGCTGAACTGACAAGCCTGCGCGCAAAGACGAAGGCCCACTTCGCCGTCAATCTGTGCCTTGCCATGCCCCAAGACGCGCGGTTGGAGCTTTGCCTGTCCCACAAGCCGAATGCCGTGCATTTCTTCTGGGGTGACGCAGCCCCTTACGTGCGCCATGTCCATGCACATGGCGCGCTGGTGATCCAGACGGTTTCGGATTCCGAAGAGGCAGGGCGGGCTGTTGCCGCCGGGGTGGATGTGCTGGTCGCTCAAGGCTGGGAAGCGGGCGGGCATGTGCGGGGCACTGTCGCGACATTGCCGCTGATCCCTGCCGTGGTTGACGTTGCGGGATCGGTGCCGGTGTTGGCTGCGGGTGGCATATCGGACGGGCGCGGGCTAGCGGCGGCCCTGTGTCTTGGGGCCAGTGGCGTGGTGATGGGAACGCGGTTTCTGGCAACCCCGGAATCTGCGGCCCACAAGGAGTACGTCGCACAGCTCATTGCAGCCGATCACGGCGATACGCTCATTGAAACCGACCTTTACAATGTCGGCTGGCCGAACGCGCAGCACCGCGTCTTGCGCAATGCGCTGGCAGAGCGCTGGCTTGCAGAGGGGCGCCCGGACAACAGATCAAGGCATCGCGCCGACGACGCCATCGCACAGCGCGGCGGGGTAAATATCGGGACCTATCAATCCACAACCCCACACCGCGAGATGACGGGAGAGATCGAGGCCATGTCCATGTGGGCGGGCCAAAGCGTCGGGTTGGTGAGGCAGGTCGAACCCGCCGGTTCCATCGTTGCGCGCGTGATGGATGAGGCACGGACTATCCTCAGCTTACGCTAACTGCCCGCAAGGATTTCCTCGGCATTGGGCAGGCTTGCGAAAACACAATCCGATAGCCAGTTCGAGATGTTGCGCGTCAGGGCAACTGGCCCGATGATCTCCATCTCGCCCGAAGCCTTGGCGGCCTTGTAGCTTGTGCGCCCCAACCAGGCATCCGCCATCGCGCGAACCTTGGTTGTGACAAAGACGTCGACATCCAGCCCAGGATCGCTCGTGCAGACATCCACGCTTTCACCGTCTGCCGTGATCCACCATTTCGGCTGCTCGGGGAAATCCGTGAACTGAAACAGCACAACGGTTTTTCCGCCGGGCAGGTTTTCCGTCACAACGCTGCGTTGAAGATAGAGCATCAGCAATTCAACGTCGTAATCAGAGTCCTTCATAAAGGCTTTGGACCATTCCATGCCCCAGCTGCCGAGGGCCAGCAGAATCGGCTGAAGCTGTTTGCAACTGGCTGTCGGTAGATATTCGTGACCTCGTCCGCCCTGTATCTGACGCTTGTAGACAAGGTCATATTGTTCCAGCGTCGCCAGTCTACGGGTCAGCAGCGTCGGCGAAATGGATCCCAACCCCCGTTGAAGCTCCGAGAAACGGGTGCTGCCCATCAACAGTTCCCGGACAATCAGCATCGTCCATTTTTCACCAAGGATTTCGGTTGATTTGGCGATGGGGCACCACTGGCCATAGCTGTGGGACATAGAGCTAACTCCAGAATGTGTAGTAACCTGCATCAATTCCTATAGTGAGTTGCTCCACCCTGTAAAGCATCCGGCAAAACAAACTCCGGGTATCTCTGGTGGCATAACGCGGCCCATTGGCGGGCCGCAAAGCGGAGAAACCCCATGAAACTACCAATCCACACCCTTGAAACTGCGGCAGAGCAAGCCCGCCCGATCTTCGATGCCACCACACAGGCGCGCGGCTTTGTCCCCAATGTCTACGCCGTCTATGGCACCCTTCCTGATGCGATGGCCGGCTTTGCCGGGCTCACCGGTGCCTTCGGTGCCAGCAGCCTGACACCCGCCGAACGCGAGGTGATCCAGCTGGCAGTCAGCGTTGCCAATCAGTGCCGGTATTGCGTTGCAGGCCACACGGCCTTTGCCGCCGAGGCGGGGCTAGTTGGGGCCCATGTTCAGGCGATGCGAAATGGCCAGGACCCCGATGATGATCGGCTTGGCGCGCTGGCCCGGTTCGCCCGGAAGCTGACAACAGATCGCGGCCGAAACTGCACCAGCGAACATGCGGCGTTTCTGGCGGCAGGATATGCCCCCGAACAGGCGCTGGAGGTCATCATCGGCGTGGCCAACAAGACCCTCAGCAATATGACGGCCAACCTCCTGAACCTGCCGCTGGACGCCGCATTCGCGCCCTACGCATGGTCCCCGTTGGAGGCGGCGGCATGAGGCACATTTCCACACTGATCATCGGCGCCGGGCAGGCTGGCCTTGCCATGAGCCACTGTCTGGCCGAGCGGTCCGAGCCGCATGTCGTGCTTGAGCGCGGCGAGATCGGCAATTCCTGGGCGCAGGAGCGGTGGGACAACCTCACCATGCAATCGCCCAACTGGCAAAGCCGGCTGCCGGGCTATGGCTACACCGGCCCCGATCCGGATGGCTACATGACCATGCCCGAGGTTGTCGCCTACCTGAAGTCCTACGCCGCGCAGTCCGCCGCTCCGGTCGAGGCTGGTGTGACCGTCACCTCCGTCACGCGAGAGGACGGTCATTTTGTGGTGGCGACGGACAAGGGTGTCTGGCACGCCACAAACGTGGTCATCGCGACCGGGGCCTGCAATCGCCCGGCCATTCCGGCGTTTGCGAACGAGGTCCCCGGTGAGATCACGCAGGTATCGCCGCTGTCCTATCGCAACCCGTCTGAGCTGCCCGCGGGTGGTGTCCTTGTCGTGGGAGCCTCTGCAACAGGCGTGCAGCTTGCCGCCGAGATCCGTGCCTCCGGCCGACCGGTCACCCTTGCGACGGGCAACCACATCCGCATGCCGCGACACTACCTTGGCCATGACATCACCTGGCTGATGGAGCAATCCGGGCTGTTCTCGAGCACACTTGACGACATAGACGACGTAACGCGGGCCCGTTCCTTACCGTCGCTGCAACTGATCGGGGACCGCTCGCGCCGGTTCCTCGACCTCAACGTGTTGCAAGGCATGGGGGTCGAAGTTGTCGGTCGTCTGGTCGGGTGCCATGCGGGGACGTTCCAGTTTTCCGGCGCGCTGGCGAATGCGGCGGCGCTCTCTGACCTCAAGATGAACCGGGCCCTGTCGGTGGTCGACGCCTGGGCACAGCAAAGCGGCCTGACCTTCGCCGAAGCACCGCGCCGCTTTGCCCCGACATCGGTGCCGGAGACGCCGCGTCTCACCCTGCCGCTCGCGGGTGGCGAGATATCGACCATTGTCTGGGCATCGGGCTTTCAGCCCGACATGTTGTGGCTGCACCTGCCGCACTTCGACGAAAAAGGACGGCTTCAGCACCGGGGCGGCATCGTGGCACCCGGTCTCTACGTGCTGGGGCTGCCGTTCCTGCGCACCCGAAAATCTACTTTTCTGGGCGGTGTTGGTGCCGATGCCCGCGTTCTCGCCCAGCACATTTCCGAAACCCGAGGCCGCATGGCCGCCTGATCCAATGGAGGATCCGATGACTCAACCACACAATTCCAAGGACCATGCCGACGCCACCCGGCCCGTATCGCTGCCCTGCGAAGGCGGATGTACCTGTGGGCAAGTCCGCTACCGCCTGCTGGCCACACCCCTCATCACCCACGGTTGCCATTGCAGCCTGTGCCAGCGGCAGACAGGCACCGCATTTGCCACCAACGCCCTTGTGGAGGCCGAGAACATCGAGGTTCTGTCGGGTGACCTCGAGAGCCTCAAGGTCGCGTCGCCCAGCGGGCAGGGGCAGACCATCACCCGCTGTGCGACCTGCCGCGTTGCCGTCTGGAGCTGCTATCACAGGAATGAGATGAATGAACGGATCCGTTTTCTCAGGGTCGGGACCCTGGACGATCCCACACCATTTCCACCGGACATCCACATTTTCACATCGACCAAGCTGCCCTGGCTGCTCTTGCCCAAAAACGTTCCGGCAGTTGCCGAATTCTACAGGATTGGTGAAACATGGTCGCATGACAGCCTCGCCCGGAGAGCGAAGGTCTTGAAGGCGGGATAAACCACTTGCCCTGATTATTGCCAAAGCAGACTTTCGCTGCGGCCCCATTATATCGGTGGATATGGGCTCTGTTCTGCCGACTGCTGTGCAATGCATCAAGGCTCGTTCTGGTTTAGCGAACGGCCGTAGCCGTCCGCCAACTTCGTTCAGATGTCGATTCATTCTGCGATGCTTAACGCATCTTCCAGTTCGACGCCGAGATAGCGTACCGTGCTATCAACCTTCGTATGGCCAAGTAGCAATTGGACGGCGCGAAGGTTGCCTGTCTTTCGGTAAATCTCCGCAGCTTTGGTTCGGCGCAGCGAGTGTGTGCCATATCCACTGGGTTCCAAACCAATCGCGGTAACCCAATCACGGACCAGCCGGCCATACTGCCGCGTTGAGATATGCGGGCGGTCATGAAAGCGACTGGGGAACATGAAGCCGCAAGCGATCATCTCGGGTGATCTTACCCACGCAATGACAGTATCCCTCGTGTTTTCAGTCAGTTCAAACTGAACGGGTTTCTTGGTCTTGCTCTGGATCACGGAAACCCTTTCGCGAACACGATTATCTTTGACCAGGTCGGTGACCGCAAGCTTGACCAAATCGCAACCACGCAGCTTGCTATCAATCGCAACGTTGAACAGCGCGAGGTCGCGTAAGTAGCCTGCAAGCTCGAGCCGGGCACGAATGGTCCAAACCTGTTTGGGAAGCAGGGGTCGTTTCTGACCGATGATCCGTCCCTTGTTCCATGCTTTGCGTTTTGGGGTGACTGCCGGAAGTTGGACTCTTGGCATAATATGCCCTCCGATCCGCCCTCCATACCCACACATCAGCACAGCGCTGACGAGAGGAATCTAGCAGTGGTTTGAATGGCCGTTGTCCGAAGGCGTGGGAACGCTTTATCTCTGCCTATGCATTCGGCCGCTCTGAGCTCTTATTGACCACGGTGTGGGTCATTTTCCGGAAGCGCTTCACGCAGGTCCTCAGCACTTTTCCAATCCGGCTTGGCGCTAGCCCCAGTCTCGTCCGGGATATAGGCCGATGCCGCAGCTTTGGTCAGATTGGGAATATAACGCGGGCAATTGGGAAAAATCTCATCGGCGTCTACTTGCACGGTCATCTTGTGGCCCGCAATCGTTGATTTATCCGAAAGGGTGCAATTACCGTTGACGCGCAATCTTTTGGGCTGTGCGCCAAATTCAATGAATAGCAGTCCAACGCGCGGCGACCTCAGTGCGTTGCCAAGGCTCCGATACATAGAATTTCCATCGAAATCAGACCACTCCAAGCTCGTCGGACCGGTCACTCGGACAAACCCTGCAGCACCTCCTCGAAAGGAGCAATCGACGCTTTGCCCATGAGCTGTTGCAATGAAGAAAAATTCGGCACCCTCTATGAAAGTGATGTCCTGCTCGCGAAATTCAGAAAACCGACGATGCTTTTCCAAAGCATCAGCCATTCGACGTCCGTCGAACTTGTCCTGCAACTCCCGGTGACCGTCGTGAAACATGGTGCTTGAATTAGACGACATTCTTGTTCCTCCATCCGTGCCTAAGGGCAGCATATCAGGATTAGTCAAAGCCAGCGAGCGGCAGCAATGTCCACGATGTGTAAATTCGGCTTCTGATCTATGCTGCGACCCGCACGAATAGCCGCATCGCCCGCTGCAAGGCGGCATCGAAAGTCTTGCTCGCGCCGCGATTTTTGTGCTGCGAGCGCACGCAGCGAGAAAATCGAATTTACAGGTTGGGCTCTCTCGACACCTTCGCCGCGCGCTGCATGAATGTCCGACGTTGCTGTCGCGGGTTGGGAAAGCTGTTCAGCAGAGGAAGAAGGCCGGATTGGACAGCCCATCCGAGCTTCTCTCGCATATCTCACGCCCCGGATGGGCGCATATCCTACTCAAGTGCGAATAGTGGTGGCCAATACCATGATCAAAACGGGTGATACAACTCCATCTCCAGCCTGAGCGACCCCAGAAATGCCGCTCAGGCAGCTTCTGTCCCGTGTTTGCGTTCAAGCTGCTCCTTGGCCTCTGTAGCGGACGCGGCATAAGCGGCATGTGCGTCTGGGCTCATCTTGTCCCCCTTTTTCTTTTTGACAGGTTGTTTGGACCGTTTGTGGATTGGCGCCGTCGTTGCGGCTTTGCGGTCCACCGTCATCCCGGAGATTGCTTCCTCCGTCGCCGCGTCCTCTTCTACCTTCGCAACACGCGCCGCTTCTCTTACCTCTTTCATGGTCATTGATTTTGCGGCTTGATCGACGGTCGGGTAGGGATAATCGTGACCCTCTTGAGCCCTATGGATTTTCAGAATTTCGCGTGACTCATAATACTTGATCCGGTCCGCAAGGATCGGGTTCTGCCGTTCCGGCAGAATGATGATCTTGTCGGGGTCCATGTCGCGGATTTCCTGCTTGGACAAGAGCGGGCGATGCTCGGTGCTGCGGGTCACGCTGCCTGCCCCAAACCCGACGTCCCGCAATTCGCGCGACCGACTGACGGTTGAGCCGGTGCGCGTGCCAAGAGCGGTTTCCAACTCGCTGGCGGTTCGATCCTCACTGGCCGCGATATAGAGCTTCACCTGACAGGCGCTTTCAATCGCCTGAATTTCCTCCGGGCTATACGGCACGGTAATCAGACCGGGAATGGATTGGGTGACGATGGCAAACCGTCCTCCATGTCCTGCCGTTTGTTTCATCGCCTGGACGACGAGAGGCATCCGGCCAAGCTGGTCGAACTCATCCAGCAGCATGAAGATGGGCAAGGGTTCGTCTTCTCCAGGTTTTGACGAGCGCAGAAAGGAAATCAGGTCTGCGAAAAACAGGCGAACCAGAGAGTTGAGCCGTTGCATATCTTCGGACAGGATCATCAGATAGACCGACGTTGGTTCGCGGCGCATTTGCGTGAAATCAAAATCGTTGCGACGTGTGACCCGTTCGACCTTGGGGTTGGCCCACTGTCCCAGCCCTGCGATACTGAGAATGGAAACATAGCTTTGCTGGATTTTGGCGTCGAGTGACGCCATTCGGTTCAACTCGCGGGCGGCGTTCGGATATTTGCACTCTTTGGCTGCGGCTTGAAGGAGATCGGCCGATGATTTGCCAAGGTCTGTGCCCTGCCCGGTTCCGAAGATGATGCGGTAGATTTCACCCATCGTCGGATTATCGCGCTGCACGGCAAGGATACCGGCGGCGACAAACAAGATAATCGACCCTTCGAGCCAATCGTCCTTGCCGTCCGTTTGCAGGAAGAGCTGCGCGATGCGTTCGAGCCCGGTCCACAGTTCTTCCATATCCTCGATGCCCGATAGACGCGCCAGGGGATTGTATTGATGTGTGGGGTTCTTGAAATCGAGCGGCGCGAACCGGAAAACCTTGTCGCCCATTTGCTCACGCGCCCGCGCTGTCTCGTCCCAGAGTTCGCCTTTTACGTCCAGCACGACCATCGAACCGGGAAAGGTCAGGGCATTGGGAATGACAAAGCCGACACCTTTACCGGATCGGGTTGGCGCGACCATCAGCACATTGCTGACCGAGCTGTAGAGAGCCGCAATGTAACGGAGCTTGCGAGTGCGAAACGGCAAGGCTTTGGTCAGTTTGCTATCGGTCGCCTTTACCTTGATAGGGCGGTCCGGACGCTGCGACGGTGGAGTGATCTGCTCGCCCAGAACGAAGCCATAGCCGACCGGCTGGACCATCTTGTTGCGGCGCAGACTGGACAGAGATTGAAAGCGACGTTGTCCGTAGCTGACCAGCCTATCCCAGATCACCGTCGCAATGGCGACGATCAGAAACACGCTGATACACCCCAGCACAACAAGATGCGCCGTCAGATAGGGCTGGGCCAACCAGATGCCATCCATCACGGTTTGAGAATGCAGCATCAGATCGGTGCTCAGTATATCTCGGCGCAAGGCAAATGTCAGATAGACACTGGCGATACCGGACCCGGCGACAAGGCCGCAGAGGACGGCCAACAGGCTTGCGAACATCAGTTTCATATCGAATACCCCCTGCTCCGCGAATAGTTTGGATCGACGGCCTCCAGCCCGCCCTCAATCTCATCTGGCTCCAGGCCGACATCGAGGGATTTGGCGCTTTTCAGGAGTTCTTTCGCGGCAAGACGCTGATTGGCGGGGGTGTCGATGTATTCAGACAGCGAGTCCACGTTGCCGGTTGCGATCTCCTGCATCGCCCCCCTGCCCTCCAACGCAACAAACGCGGTCAGAACGTGCCGCCCTACGGCACTGTCGGCCAGATCGGCGCGGCCCGTGGTGGCGGCTGTGCTGGCCATGTCTTGAAGAACCCGCGCAACGCCGTCGCGGTCATATACTTTGCTGTCTGCAATGATCCGGTCCTCGACGTTGCCGAGTTCGAGCTGCAAATCGCGGTAGTCGGCTTCGGCCTTCCGATAAGCAGCGACATAATCGCTCGCCTCTTTGGGCGCGGCCCCTGCCCTGTAAACCCCTTCAACAACGCTGCCCTCTATCTCCATACTGCGTTCCGAAATGTAGGCGCGGCTGTAGCCCTGGGACCGCAGACGGCCAATTTCGGCATCGATCCCGGCCTGGATCGTCATCTCCTCGAGATCACGGCGGTCCTGAATGGCGGTCCGCATGGCGTCAATCCGGGCCTGCTGTTCGTCGCCGACATCTGCGCCGCGCAACAGTTCGTCATAGCGATCCATCGTATCCCTCAAGAGCGCATCGGCCCGCACGGTGTCGGCTGCGTTGAAGTCACCGCGTTCGCGTTGTGCATGCAGATCCAGGGCTTCTGCGGCGACCTCGCCTGACTTGCGCGGCTCCATCGCCCGCGCAACAACCAACGGTTCGAATTTGGTGAATTCATCAAGGGCGAGTTCATCAAACCCGGCGCGAACACCGTTTTCGACCTCTTCAAGCGCTTTGCGGCGTTCGACTTCAACACCCTCATACGCGAACGCGCGGCCCGCGCTGGTCTGAAAGACCGTCGCGCCCCGCGCGGCCACGATCCTCGCAATGTCCTCGCGCTCCATTTTCACGTTCTCGACCGGATCATCGATGGTATTGATAAGCCGCTCCTGCATTTGCAGCGGGTCAATCCCCATGCTGGCGGCTTTCTGGACGTAGGCTTTCATTTCCTTCGGGATGTCTTCAAGCCGGTGGCTGTGCATTTCCTCGTAGGCCTCGGCGACTGCGGGCATGACCGTGGCAAACCTGGACGGCACGTCGCCTGTGACAAGATAGGTCTCCAGCACGTTTTCGGTGACGAACGCATGCAGCAACGCAGTGTCGGCTTCATCGACATAAAGCGCGGCGCGGGCCTCCAAAGCGCCTGCGTCTGGAATGAGATAAGACGATGGGGAATTCCTGAAGGCCGTCCAGATGGTGTCGTCTGTCAGATCGGGCGTTGCGTCGGTTTCGATGATGTTCAGAGCCACGTCGATCTTTCGCATGATCTCTGTTTGTTCTGTTTCGGGCAACGCCTCGATCTGCTCCCGGTTCTGTTCTGCCCACCCTATAAGCGACGTACGAATGTCCTCACGGTCAGCATTCACATCCAGTTCAATCTGCATCATCGGTCCTTTCGGGATTTCTTCGCCGGCGAACAAGGCGGCTGCTGAAATATACGCACGGTCCGCAATCATCGGTGCGCCGATGGTCAGGGCAAAATCTGCCAGGACAGAGTAAAGAACAGCGGTGCGCAGCATGTCGGTCCTGCGCCACTCGGCGGTCATGTCAGCCTTCACGGCCTCTGTCGAAAGGCTGCGGCCTTCGCGCTTTGCATATATTTCTTCACTGGTGATGGGCTTGCCATACAGTCCGCGGTCGGCACGGCTCAGGCTTTCCAGCCGGATGCCAAAATCATCAGCAATGTCCGTCATGCGGTCGCGCATCATCTGCGGGTTGAAAATGCCCTCCGATGAGATGGAAAACCAGGTGCCACCAAGCCCGCGGTTGTTCAGGACAATATGAACATGGGGGTTTGCGGTATCGGTGTGTAGCGCCGCAACATACTCCCAGGTATCGGAAACATGCGTTTCGTCCTCGAACATTTCGGCGCACCAATCCTGCGCGATCTGAAACGCGGCGTCCTGGGACACATCATCGGGAAACGACAGGACCATGTGACTTGTGTGGCCGTTGCGGGGACGGCCCTTCCAGTCCTGTGACCATGCGCGCATCATCTGGTCAAGATCAGCCTGCTCAAAAGCGTCATCATCAGCATGAACAAGAGTCGCGGACGCAAACGTTCCTTTCGCCTTTCCATTGATATAGGCGAGCTGCCCTGCGAGTTGCTTGGGGTGCTGCACACCTGCGCCTGGAATACGTTTCACAAAAGCACTGCCGGTCGATGTAAGGCTTTTCCAAACCCGCTCGGCGCGCGGCTTGGCCCCGCCTCCCACGGTCGTCTGACCCATGCCGCGATTGGCACGGATCAGAATGTCATCAAGAAAACCGGACGCCGTCATGTCCTGTCACCGGAGTGCAGCGCGTCCCTGCCCTTCTGCCGGACCTCTCGAAACGCCGTCGCGAGACGCCCATCGAGCGCCACGTAGGCGCGCTTCAGATCGGACAAAAAGCCTTTGTCCTGCGCGGTCAGCTTCGCCTGACCCTTGAAGGCGGCCTTGTTCAGCGCGCGGGCGATCTGGTTCAGGTTGCGGCCCTGTGCCTTCAACTCGGCCCTCACCTCTGAGAGATCGAGATATTCTTCACGCCGCAGTTCCAGAAAACCCGTGGCCGCTCGGATCAGGGACCGGATGGCGGCTGTCCGCGACGGCAAACCGGCGTCGAGCACGAACGCGTTGAGCGCCTGAAACTCCTCGTCCGACAGGCGCAAGGTCACAACATGCGAGGCTCGATCCGCTTTTGTATGCCCGTGACCCATGTCTTTGCGCAGCCCGTAGATCGTTGAAACATGAACGCCAAACGTCTCTGCCACGGCTTTCGCCGACGCACCCTCCAACAGCATGTTGGAGGCGTCTTTCTTGTGTTTTGAGGCGAACGATTTCAGTGCCATCGAGTCCCAAGACGAATTTGTAATACAGTCTACATATCCTGCTACCCCTATAGTTGCATAACGAGCGTCATTTGCAACTTCTATCGTCTTTTGAGGCTGGCCCGCAAAACATTCCGACGGATGGGACTCGTCAGGGCGTGGCCGGGCCCCGCTCCTTGGAACAAGGTCGGGACGGCCGTGAAATGCCGGGAATGGGTCATGGGACTTGGTACCGCAGGCAACGCCGCTTTTTTCAGTCTCACCTGCTCCGCGCGCTGCTCGGCCTTCCGCCCTGTCGCCAGGCACCTGAAAGGGCCCTGATCTCACAGGGCCGTCTTCCGGTGTCCTCCGGACAATTGCGACCCGAAACGCAGCGAAATTCTGAAAAGCCATAATGGATTGTTGCCACAGGCAACGCGATTTTGTCGCCCTGACCCGCTCAGCGTTCCGGTCGTTCGCCTCTCTGAAATTTCAGCCCTGACCCTACTCAATCGTCGTCGCCGATCCCAGGTTGCCTTCGCCAGCGCATCCAGGCGCCTCGAACCCGGAGAGCGCCGCTTACGCACTGCGCCAGGGTTGCCGGCATTGTCTGGTGAGTGTCATTCCCTGCACCCAAACCGGATTGGCGGCTGCGGCCAGTCTTCCCGCGTCGGGGACAGCCCGTTGACGCAATGGCCATTTGAACGGCGCACCTTTGTTTGTCGACGGATGAACCTGTCGCGGATCGCGGCCCGGGCGTGCCCGCAGCTGACGCTCCGGCAAGAAGAAATACGGTTTCCGCTTTGCGGACCCTCCGTATTTCAGCTTGCGCCCTGACCCGTTGCGATCCGCCAAAGACGGGTCATCAAAACAAAAGGAGACCTCCAGATGACCAACTTCGTCCTCACCGTTCCCGTCACCTTCACGAAAGACGGCCAGGAAAAAACCACCTACCGCCGCGTTGGAGCCGTGTTCGAAAACACCAAACGCGATACCGGCGAAACCTACCTTTCGATCAAGTTGGACTTTCCGATCGCCGTCACCGAACTGGTCGCGTTCCAACCAAAATCGAGGGAAGGCGAAGACGCCGACTGAAAGTCGGTCAAGGGGCGGCCATGGGGCGACCAGTGGCCGCCCCGCGCGTTTCCCGCAAGGCAACAGGGGCCAGCCCCTCGGCGCGCAGGCGCGCCCTACCCCGGGATGGTGCCGGCACTGGAACTCGCTGTTTATGCCGCGTCTGATGTTACGGACAGGGCTTGCTTGCTCAGCACATAGTCAAAAGCCTTCTGCGCCTGTGCAGCGGCTTTGAAAATGGCGGTCGAGTCATCCTTGATAATTTTCAACCAACTTTCAACGTATGCGGCTGTCTGGTCAAAATGTGGCTCAAACCCAAGATGCACCGCAAGAAAGGCGCTGAATATCTCGGCTTCGAGTTCACCCATCGAATACTCAGTCCGGTTCGCGAACTTCTTCTGCGTACCAATACGATGCTCCGCTAAAACGAAATGGCCAACTTCATGACTCAAAGTCCCATAAAATCCGGCGGCATCATAGAACGTCGCTATCGGCGGCATGTGAATGTGATCCTTGGCCGGATCATAGTAGGCTTTCGGCGCGTTGCCGGTGATGATCTCCGCACCTATGGCGGTAAAGAATGCGTCAAGCGCCGGGTCGGCCTCGGTGCCAAGATCGCGGGGCGGCTCAGGAAGGATATAATAGTCTTCCGGCAAACCGTCGATTTGATCTGCGTTGAACACATTGAACCACTTTGCCACGCGCAGGGTCTCGGTCTCGCCGTCGACCTCCTTTTCGTAGGTGGAATAGTAGACAGATTTCGCGGATTTCGCGCCCTTGCGGACACATCCGCCCAGATTGAGCGCTTGCTTGAACGTCATCCAGCGCGCGGACTGGTAGCCGTGCATCATCGCCGTGGCCCAGAGCATCAGAACATTCACGCCCTGATATTTCTCGCCAGTGTGCCGCAGGGGAAAAGAGGCGCCGGCCACATCGCCCGTCCACGGTTTGCGCCATGGCGGCGTCCCTGCCTCGATCTGCGCAATGATCGTATCCGTGACGTGCTGTTTGATGTCAAAACGTGCTTTTGCCATTTCTGGTCTCCTTGTGGTGCGCCCTCTGCGGCCTGGTGCCGAAAATGGGCTTCGGGGTTACTGGACAGCGCGAATGCGCCTGCTCCTGAAACCTCGAATGCGATGAAAGACAGGATTGGGAGCCCGCAGGCGAAACCGACATGGCTGGCGCGGGCCGGCGGCGCAGCCGCCAACACGGGAATGTCTGTTTCGCTTGCGGGCGGCGGCATCCCTGCCGCTTTCGTCCCGCAGCGGCGTTCGGCAAAGCCGAAACCCCCAGGGACCATCAAAAGCTCAGGATCGAAGATCCGCAGCCCCAGCGACCGCCACCCGAATGGGCAGATCGGCGCGACCCGGGGCGGGCATGAGACAAAGGACGGGGCGCGGATCAGAGAGATGCGACCAGGACGATTGGATCAGCGCGCACGGGGCGTGACGTTCTGGGCGCAGACCAGCCTGCTGGACGAAGCCTAGGGCATGGTGCCCTGGCCCATGGCCTGGGCGGGGGCCCCCGAAACGGCAGTTCCTCGAACATCTCGTCGGCTGCAACATCACCCGGCTTATGTCCATGTGACTGAAAGCAGGACCCAGCTAGAAATGCTGGCAAAAGGGACGTCAAAGTGAAACGCAACGGCCACGGAACTCCGCAAAAAAGAGGGACGGCGTTTCCGCCGCCCCGGAGCCCGAAGGGCTTCAGACCTGATCGCCTCCTTCTTCGGTTTCCTTCTCCCTGGGCTGGAAGGCTACCAGCTCGGTCACGGCGACGGGGAAATCCAGCTTGATCGAAAGGTAGGTTTCGCCGGTTTCGGTCTTGGTGTTTTCGAACACGGCGCCGACGCGGCGGTAGGTGGTTTTTTCCTGGCCGTCTTTCGTGAAGGTGACGGGAACGGTGAGGACGAAGTTGGTCATCTGGAGGTCTCCTTTTGTTTCGATGACCCTTCTTTGGCGGATCGCAACGGGGCAGGGCGCAAGCTGAAATACGGAGGGTCCGCAAAGCGGAAACCGTATTTCAGCTTGCCGGAGCAATGCGGAGGGCACGCCCGGGCCGCGATCCGCGATAAACCATCAACGAGAAACAAAGGGGATCAGTCAGGACCCCTTCAACACGTCCCGGCTCCCGTCCTCAGTATGGACGGCAGGCGAATATCCGGGCGGAGCTGGCATGACATAGTTCGAAAACAGCGCGAACCACGCCCCGAACGACTAAGTCTGGCCAGGCTGGATCACCGGCGCGCGTTGAACATCGCGCGTCAAGCGGCGCCCTGGAAGGAAACCTATGGATACGGAACGCATCTGATCACTACAGCCCGGGTCGGCGGCAATCGGTAACGACGAACCGGAAGCGGCAACGGTGATTCTCAATGCAGGGCCTCTAACGTGTGCAACGCGATCTCGGGTCAGCCGAAAAAGAAACTCGGTCTGATTATCATCACGGATAAGATCGATCAGCGAAGGCAAGTATATGGAGAGATACCGTTGTAATGGGCCGGTGAAAAGCCGTTATCGGGCCCAAGCTGAAGGCGCGCATTCGAAAATCAGAAGACAGTAGTCAAGATTGGCGTCCGGGTTCTCAACCGGATGACCGGACTTGGCCGCCCACGTTTTGAACGCACCGCCTAGATTCCATCTCGGGGAGGGCGCGTTCCGTGATGCCGTTGATCTGTGCAACACGACTCAGCTCAACCAGTCGATCACAAAACCGCAGCGGCGCGCGATCAAGCAAAGGCAATGCCGCTGGTGCCACTGCATCCTGCGTCAGAAAAATCTGCACTGCCGCCCCTGCCCCTTTGGCGCGCAATTTCGGGGCGACGGCATTCAGTCGCGCCGTTCGCCGGGTCAGTTTGGATGCCAACTGTGTGGCCTTGTGCAAATTCTCGGAATCCGCTGATGGTTAGGTTTGACAAATACATAGGTGACCTCAGCTCGACTTTGTACATTATGCGGCGAAGCATAGTGCCTCGGCCATTCGGATGAGGCGGTCGGGCGGGGTTTTTTGCGGTTCCCGGTTTGGCGGAGAGTGTTGAAAAACATCTCCGACCCACAATGCGAGGCGCACGGAAGCGATGGCGTCGGTGAAGGTGAGGTTGGTTTTGCGATACCAGGCTGCGGCATAGGGCGTGCTGGCCGTACTCAGCAGATCGCACGCCCACAGCGAGATAAGGCTGTAGAGGCCGAGCAAGGCGGGCGTTGTTCGCGCGATTGCCTTGTCGGACCATTGCCGCTGGGTTTCGACGCCGAGATGTGCCCGGGTTTCTGCGAAGGTGACCTCGACCTGCCAGCGGCGGACGAAGAGTGCGATGATGTCGGCTGGCGCGCGGGCGGTGTCGGTGCTGAAGAAGGCCTGCGGGTCCCGCTTGCCTTCGGGGTCTCTGACAAGCACCCAGCGGATTGGTGTTGGCGGTGTGCCGGGGCGGCGATACCAGAGCGCGGTGTCCGAGGCGATCTCGAGCGTCTTACCTTGCTTGCGGCCATACCAGGAGGACACGGTTATTCTGTGCCATGGCGTAGCAGGGTTCGAGAGCAAGGTCTTCAACTTGGGCAATGGCGCGCCCTTCTGCGCCGGGCGGCCGATGGAGCGTGCATGACGCTCTGGTGGGGGCGCGAAGAGATTGGCATCGAGCCGCAGCCGGCTGATGAGGGTTGCCCGGGCGGTGATGGCGTGGGCCAGTTCGTGGACGGCGAAACTGCTGTCGCCGACGAAGACGATGTCGCGGTCGGGCAACCAGCGGCAGAGCTGGAGCGCCCCCTGGCGGGCCCAGTCGGTCAGCAGCTTGTGCCTGCGGCCGTGCTGGCGATTGGAGCGCTCCGACGGCGCGAGCAGGGTCAACACTGGCAGGGCTTTCACCACACCTGCCCACGGGACCGGCGTCAGCACCATGAAACTCAACCAACGCAGGCCGCTGGCCTTGACGAAATGGCCATGGCTGGAGCGGACGGGATCACGGTAGATGCCACGCGCGGTGATCTTGCGGCCCCACCGGCGTTCGATGGTATCATCCATCCCGATGACCACAGGACCATCCGGCACGAGGCGGCCGACGACCATGGCCAGCAGGCGTCGCGCCATGGCGTGGGAGGACCACCGGGCACGGTTGAGGATCTGATGATAGCTTGAGAAGCTCTGCGCCCCGGCACGTCCCGTCATCCGCAGGCAGGCGCTGACGGTGCGCTTGCCCGATGCCAGCACTGCGCCCATCACCAGAACAAGCACGTGCTCCCAGCTGGGAGCGGTAAAGCCCGATCGAAACGCGTGCAGCCAATCACGCAGAATCCGGGGAACGGGATCGCCTGTTGGCGGTGGGGAACTGGAATAATGCGGCATTCCATGTTTCGACTCCCGGGCCGCTCAATATGCAAGTCGGGGACCCGCGGCAAAGTGAATCATGCGCTTGAAGGTACTCCCATCTATGATCGGCGCATGCAGCATGACGACATCGCCGCCCGCATCGAAGCCTTCGACCACGCCAATGGTGGTGGCGTCGGCTCCTACAAGGACAAGGGCGCATACCACCTCTACCTGTTGGATACGGAGGCGCCGATCGCCCGGCTGAAGCCGACAGGCAACGGTGACGAGGTCTGGCTCGGATACTGGTCACACCGGCGCAAATGGGAGGATGTCGATGATATGGGCGGGGTCGTCTTGCCCCTCGACGATGCGCTCGAGTTCATAGCGAACGAGTCCATCTTCTGGACATGGACCTGACCCAAAAACGTACAAAGTCGAGCTCAGGAAGCATTGAAATTACTATAAATGTTCTCGACCCGCTCGACTTCGTGATCTGTCAGGGCTGCAAATTCCTTGCCACGTGCTCTCGCAGAGAGCTGGCCATCATTCTGCTGCAAAAAACGGAACAAAAGATCGACGGTGCGCCCGGGCATGTCGAACATGTCATCTATTGCAGCGCGGAACTGGTCGTAGCGACGGAGGAATTCTGTTTCATAGGGGAGGTCAACTTCGATCGTCTTTTGGACGCAGCTGTAGAGAAACGCGGCATGTGGCGTGGCATCAAAGAAGCGGTAAAAATCGCCCGTGTCGTTTGTGACTGCGACATTGAATTTTTCAGTTGGTGTCCACTCGATGAAAGGCAGAAGCCGTGCTGAATAGCTTTCGAGGACAACACGATAGTCATCTATCCGTTCAAGGATTGCTGACGAGATCGGGAATACGACACCTGGCGGATTGAACCCGCGCTCGGCCAAAACATGGTGGAAGATGTATCGGTGCAGACGCCCGTTCCCGTCCTCAAACGGATGAATGTAGACAAAGCCAAACGCGAGCACAGCAGAGGCAATCACTGGATCGAGGGTCTGCCCACTCGTGCGGTCAAACGCGACCATGCCGGCAATCAAGTCGCCCAAATCTTCATGCTTGGCGCTTATGTGATCCGGGAGAGGCATCTGGCTTTCGCGATCATGCGATCCAACAAAGCCGCCTTCCTGTCGAAAGCCCAACTTTATGAAACGGTCATCCCCAATGACAATCTGTTGGAGACGGAGCAGTTCGTCTTGATCAAGGGCCTGTCGGCCTGCCTCGCCAATGGCGCGGCCCCAACGTTGAATACGATCTTGGGGGGGGCGTTCGCCTTCAATGGCGTAACTGGATCGAGAGTCCTTCAGTAGCAAAAATGCGGCTGTACGCGCCAAAAGATCGCGGGGCACTTCGTCGACGATCTGTTGGGCTCTACGCGCAAGGTCCATCGCGCAGAAAGCTTCAAGCTCCGGCGTGCGAAACACCAGAGGACAGAAGTCTGGTGTCCCGGGCAGATTGTTCTTTATCCGATGCCGTGACGAGTTTGACTCGGTCGATCCATATTGAAGACGGTTGTCCAGCACTTGGACGTAGCGTCCGCCAGTTGCGTCTTCCAGCCGGATCAGCGTTTGGAAGAGCCATTCATAGAGAAACCAAATCCTCCGCGCATAGCTACCATTGGGTTCATCACTGACCCATGCGATGATTGGCTCATCGCCAACAGCCTCAAACAAACGTTTGAGAATGGCGAGGTCGAGCCCTTCATATTTCAGGGCGAATGTCAGATGACCACGTAGTGTAGCCTGGGGTTCATGGCGCGGTGTCATGATGCGCCATTCATCCGAAATCACAACGCGGTGCCGGTCTCCGATCGCAGAGAGTTGGTGTGGGATAGGGACTGCGAGGGAATAGGCGTCAATAAGCGCGCCATAGCCTGCGGGAATAGCGTTCTCTGGTAACCTTCGCTGGTGAATTGTGTTCACGGGCCCTGAAAATTGAACCTCTGCCGGTTGGGTGCTGATTTTCGTTTCTCCTGTGCGAATATCGTTGCAAAAAGCGAGATGTCCCGAAAAACGTTCCTAACACATGAAATGTGTTCCTAACACAAAAAAATCGTGAAAACGGTTACTAGGGAGGGAATGCCAATGACATCACTAAACACCCGCCTCGCGCCATTTGGCGGGAATGGAGCCCTCAGGCAGGCCTTGATGGTGTGGATACCCCCGCTCAACGGCATCGCAATGTGCCAGAATGGTGAAGTATCACCAAGCAACGAGGAGGGTATCCATGGACAATGTTACACTGATTGGGGTCGACCTGGCCAAGAGAGTTTTTCATTTGCATGGCGCGGCTGCAGATGGCTCGGTTATGTTTCGCAAGAAGCTGTCTCGGACCCAGTTTGGACAATTTATAGAAAGCCTCCCGCGCTGCATCGTTGCGATGGAGGCATGTGGAAGCGCCCACTATTGGGGTCGGTTGATTGCGGGGTTTGGTCATGAGGTGCGGTTGGTTCCACCTGTCTACGCCAAGCAATATGTGAAGCGGCATAAGAACGATGCAGCGGACGCCGAGGCGATTGCCGAAGCAGCTTCACGCCCGACAATGCGATTTGTTACGGTAAAATCCCAGACGCAGCAGACCCAAGCCATGGCATATCGCTCGCGCGACATGCTGGTCCGGCAACGCACGCAATTGATCAATGCGCTGCGGGGTCATTTGACAGAATTCGGCGTTGTTGCACCCCAAGGCATTGCGCAGATCAAAAAGCTGGCAGCCGCCATCGACGTTCCTGAAACGGAACTTCCTGGACTTGCGCGACAATTGGCTCACGATCACCTCGACATGATTGAGGATTTGACAGCCCGGATTGCCGTTCTGGATCGAACCTTGCAGCGAGTAACCGCCGCAGATGAAAAGACGGCCTACATGCGAACTGTTCCAGGTGTCGGCCCGATTACAGCGGCCGCGATTGAAGCCTTCGCACCATCACTGGAAAGCTTCAGACGCGGCCGCGACTTTGCGGCCTGGCTTGGACTTGTGCCAAAGCAACATTCGACCGGCGGTAAAGAGAGGCTGGGCCGAGTTTCCAAAATGGGGCAACGCGACATCCGAAGATTGCTCATCGGCGGCGCTATGGCCGTGATCCGATGGGAAATACGAAAAGGTGATGACGCCAACCCTTGGATCGCAAGGCTGCTCGCACGCAAACCTCGGCTGGTGGCGGCCGTAGCCCTTGCTAACAAAATGGCACGCATGATCTGGGCGACCGTCACGAAGAAACAGGACTACCAAATTCCGGTAGCGACTTGATCGCGTGAATACTCCACCGGCTGAAAGCCGGTGGCTTCAGGTTACGGCTTAAAGCCGGATCGGTCCGCCATACGGCGGACTCATGTCACGTTAAAATCATCGTCGGGCTCGGGGGGCGTCTGGTTCTTGATGTATTCCGCCCATACCTCGTCTGTCACGTTGCCACTGCTCGCAACCCAATAGCCACGCGCCCACAGGTGCTGACCCCAATACCTTTTGCGTAATATCCCGAACTCGCTCAGCAGCTTGTGCGAACTTCGCCCTTTCAGATATTGCACTGCCCGGCTCACCGACAGGTTCGGAGGGATCGACACAAGCATATGCACATGGTCACGATTGATCGAACCGGCATGTACAATCATCTCGTGCGCCCGCGCTGTCTCGCGCAGCAACTCACGGCAGCGGTTGCCGACATCGCCGCCCAACACCTGGTAGCGATACTTCGTCACCCACACCAAGTGGTATTTGCAGTCCCAAACCGTATGGCTGCCGCGTTTGTAAGAATCCATAATCAGGCATCTTAACGCAAATGCCGCGATCCCGGCCGGCTAAAGCCGTGGGGTTTACAGATCCCCTATCGGGGACTCTAAACCGGAACAACCGCGTGTGAGACGTCTGGAGAGTTTTATGGAGTAAGAGATCGGCACTGAGAGGATGGGAAAACCCGAGTGCAACACCGAGCTTCGCGCTCGCGGCCTTGATAGGGACCCAACCCGCTCAATCCATACCGGCCGGCGGCATATGAAAGCTGCACAATGAGGCCTGACATATGACCGCACCGATCACACGCTCACTTTGCTCAAAAGAAACTTGCACGAAGGGGGTATCCACATATGTTGCAGGGATCGTCCCGCCACTGGTATCGGAGCGGTCTGTTCTTTTCAGGATGCTGTGAATGCCGCACAAATTCAACGCCAGTCGGCGAGACAAGATCCCCAAGCAAAGGCATCGGGTGACCAACTGGTCTGAGTACAACGAGGGCCTGCGGCGGCGCGGTGATCTGACGGTTTGGATCAGCGAAGACGCACTCGCTTTGTGGGCGGCACCGCGCCGAACCACGCGCGGCGGACAGCCACACTACTCTGATTCGGCGATTGAGATGTGCCTGACGCTGGGCCTGGTCTTCAAAAACCCAAGGCTTGATGCGCTCCATTGCGAGGCTGCTGGGGGTGAGATCGCAGTGCCTGACTTTTCCACTCTGTCGCGCCGGGGCAATGGGCTGACGTTGCGCACAAAGCCGACATCCAGGAGCGACAAACCAGTGCAACTGATTGTGGACAGCACCGGTTTGAAGATCTTTGGCGAGGGCGAATGGCTTGAGCAAAAACATAAAACAAAGCGCAAACGGCGCTCTTGGCGGAAGCTCCACCTCGGTCTCGATCTTGTCAGCGGCGAGATCGTCTGCTCTGATCTCACCAAGGAAAACGTCGGTGATCCAACGGCGCTGCCAGGTCTCCTGGATCAAGTCACCGGGCCGATCTCTCACTTTCTGGCGGACGGCGCTTATGATGGAGAACCAACATCTGATTTGCTTGCCGCTCGGTTCGGATCGTTGATCGAGGTGAGGATCCCACCCCCCCAAAAACGCGATCCTGAGCCCTGATGCGGCCAAAGATCCGACGGCACGTGACCGCCATATCGCCGAGATCGCAGCCCATGGGCGGATGGCCTGGCAGAAAGCCACCGGATACAATCAACGCAGCCGTGGCGAAACTCTCGTGGGCCGCTGGAAGGCTGTCATTGGGCCCAAGCTAAAGGCGCGCAACTTCAAAAATCAGAATACAGAAGCCAAGGTTGGCGTCGGGGTTCTCAATCGAATGACCGGACTTGGCCGCCCAAGTTTTGAACGCACCGCCTGAAATCCGTTTCGGGTAGGGCGCGTTCCGAGCGGATTATGATCTGTGCAACATATGTCCTCCAAGAGGTTGCATGTCTTTGACCCGCAAGCTGTCCCAAAGGAATTGAAAGGGCTCACGGGCGACAGGATACGGGAAACCACAATCATCGCCAATTGGCCGGATGTTCTGCGCTGCATTGCAACGATGCTTTCCGGCAAGATGCAACCCAGCCACCTCCTGAAGAAACTGGCTGCACGACCACGGCAACACGACCTGGCACTCGCGTTGCGCGAAATCGGGCGGGTCGAACGAACATTGTTTATCATCGAATGGCTGCTCAACACCGAGGTGCAGCGCCGCGCCCAGATAGGCCTCAACAAAGGCGAAGCGCATCATGCATTGAAGGGTGCCTTACGGATCGGGAGGCAAGGCGAAATCCGCGATCGTACCACTGAAGGCCAGCATTTCCGCATCGCTGGTCTGAACTTGCTAACCGCCATCATCATCTATTGGAATACCAAACAGCTCGGCATTGCAGTGGCGCAGCGGAAACGGGCCGGTTTGGGTTGCTCGCCTGAACTCTTAGCTCACATCTCACCTCTCGGATGGGTACACATCCTCCTCACAGGCGAATACCGGTGGAGAAAAACGCAGTCGTAATGTCTTAGCGCCCTATTCTGCACTCAGCCGGAGTCGACCCCAGGGTTCCCAGCTTCACCAGTTCATGGCGCATGTCGATCATTTCAACCAATCGGGAACGCCGGCGGTCGTCCTGTTCCGGAGGTGGCTTTCGTGGCTTCATTTTACGGCTCAAAATTGCAGGGTTTCTGCCCCCATAATACCAAACCCTGCACTTTCAACCCAACAAAATCGTACTGTTATCAAATAGATTCAACTAGATATGAGTTGTTCAGGACGACCACTTATGTGAAGAATTCAGACGCACGGATCGTCGACTATTGCACTCGAAAGGCTGAAGGTAAGCGATTGGTAACCTCTCTGGTGGAGGGCGCCGCGGATTTCATCGTTAATGCGCGGATGGCGAAATCACAGCATATGCGATGGACGACAAAGGGTGCCTACAACCTTCTCCAAGTCCGAACGGCAAATATCAATGACAGGTTGGCAGAGGCCAAACAAGTCGCATAACCCCCACTCTTGGAACGGTCCCGAAAAAAGCGAATGAATTCAATGCGCCGCAGTGTCTCGATAAAACGACGACGTATGGTTGGAACCTGCTTCGGGGTGCGGTCCGGTTTGATCACTCCTCTCCGAGCGGCAAGCGAACAACGGCTTCCAGTCCGTGGTCTGGCAAGTTGCGTAGCACGACGGAACCACCATGTGCCTGAATGATGGTCCGGGCAATCGCGAGGCCCAGGCCGACGCCGCCTGTGTCGCGGTTTCGCGAACTTTCAATCCGCACGAAGGGTTCAAAGACAGCCTCAAGCTGATCATCGGGTAATCCCGAACCCTTGTCAGAGATGGATATGATAACCGCCCCCGGTTCCTGCGTCAGGGTCACTTTGGCGACGCCACCGTAGCGGATCGCGTTGTCGATCAGATTGCGCAGGGCGCGGTTAAGAGCGTGGGGACGGATGGTCGTGAACAGCGGCTCGATGGGTGCGAGGGTTGCGCGATCGCCCCCAACATCGTTCACCAGATCCCCTAGCATCGAAGCAAGGTCGACCGTGACGGTGGCCTCTGCCTTGGCGACACCGCGCGCGAACTCCAGCGTGGCCTCGACCATCGCCTGCATCTCCTCGACCAATGCCTTCAGCCGGTTACTGTCTTCGGTTTCGTCCAGCATTTCAATCCTGAGCCGTATCGCAGTCAGGGGGGAACGCAGGTCATGGCTCAGGGCCGCAAGCATATGGGTGCGCTCGTTCACGAAACGGGTCAGGCGATCTTTCATCCGGTTAAAGGCCTGCGTGGTATCACGCACCTCGGCCGGACCCGTTATCGGCAACGGATCCGTTTCAAGCCCTCGGCCCAGCCGGTCGGCGCCAACTGAAAGGACGCGCATCGGGCCAACCACCCTACGCGCAGTCCACCATGCAACCAAAGCGACGGCTACCGCCATCAGCAGCAGTGGCAACAAGGCTTGCGGTGAAAGCTGCAGGCCAGGCCGATGAAACATCGTCCGCACGTTCAACCATTCGCCCCCCGCCAGACGGATCGACAGTGTCATCTCGACAGGGTCGGTTCGTCCCGCCATCATTGCTTCGTGCATCGGGCGCATTGCTTCAGGCATGCCGTCGGGTGTGGGAAATGGATCAACTGCAAGGGCATGGACATCGGCCCGGACCTCCCGCTCCGGTTCGCCGAGGACCTGCCGGATTTGGCGCAGAACGACATCAGCATCGCTGCTAGTGTGCTGCGCCTCCGGTTCGGCCCCCAGTTCGAACCTGACCAGTGGTGAATCTGCGGCCCGCAAGATGGAAGGGCGCAGATCGGCGGGGGCATCGTCCAGCAACAATACCACATTCGCCGCACGTCCCGCCGCCTCCAACCCCAGCGCCGCGCGCACGGCCCGGTTGCGCTCATCTGTTAGCAACAAAAGGCCCAGTCCCTGCGTGATGGCCAATGCCAGCAACAGCATGGCGAGCAACTGACCCCCCAGGGAATGCGGGAAGATCTGGCGTAGAAAGGAGAACCGCTGTTTCATGGAAGCGCCCTCACATCGGCGGCAAGGCTGTAGCCACCCCCCCATACGGTCGCGATCAATGCGGGCTTGGCGGGGTCGGCCTCGATCTTGCGACGCAGGCGACTGATCTGGTTGTCGATAGTTCGATCAAACACTTGCGACGCGCGACCCGAGGTCAGGTCGAGCAGTTGTTCGCGGCTTAGTACAAAGCGCGGGCGTTCCAGAAACGCCGTGAGCAGGCGGAACTCGGCGGTGGTGAGCGCCACTTCGGCGCCGTCGGCTTCCGAAAGGGTCCGACGATCGGTATCCAGCACCCACCGATCGAATGCCAGCCGGCGGCCGGCCAGACTGCCGCCCACGACTTCGGCCCGGTCGGACCGGCGAAGGATTGCCTTGATCCGGGCCAGCAACTCGCGCGGGTTGAACGGCTTTGGCAGGTAGTCATCTGCCCCGACTTCCAGCCCCACGATGCGGTCAGTTTCATCGCCCAAGGCGGTCAACATCAGGATCGGGATCCCGCCCTGCGCGCGCAAGCGGCGGCAGACCGACAGACCATCTTCGCCCGGCATCATCACATCGAGCACGATCAGGTCGAACTGTCCGACTTTCATCGCCGCGTCCATAGCCACGGCGTCTGCGGCCGAAGTCGCCCGCATGCCATTCTTTTCAAGATACCTCACCAGCGCATCGCGAATCTCGCGGTGGTCATCGACAATCAGAATGTTGGGCGGATGGGGCGTCATAATGTCTCCTGATGACATCCTTAGCCGAAGCTGCTGACAGCGCGCACAGAAGATTGTCGCAAATCCTCTCTGCGCTGCTGTTTGCGACAGTTTGATACAAAAGACCGTCCCGGCTGACAAACTAATGGGACACCTGCGCCCCAAATTGGGTTCATCACAATCCAATAGAGGAAAAACAGAATGAAACGTTCAAGCAAATTCGCCTTCGCCGCTGTTGCTGCCCTCGGCCTTGGCGCCGTCGCGGTGCCGGTAATTGCCCAGCAGACCCAAATGCAGCACGGCGGAATGGGTATGATGGGCGGCCATGACAACTCGATGGTGCGCGCAATGGGCATGATGATGGGTGGGTCCGGGAGCTACGCGATGGCCACGTTTGACACCGACAGCGATGGCACGCTCAGCCCCGAAGAAATGACAGCGGGCATTCAGGCCGAACTCTCGACCTATGATACCGACGCCAACGGCACACTTTCGCTGGAGGAGTTTGCGGTGATGCACGCGGCTCATACCCGACCGATGACTTTGCGCGCCTTCCAGATGCATGATGCGGACGGCGACGCGCAGGTGACGGACGCTGAAATGGCGGCAATGGCTGCGATGATGCAAGACCACATGAGTGGACGGCAGGGCGACATGCCGGGCGCGGGACACGGCATGATGGGCAATAACTGACACACTATTTTCCCCGCCAGTCGCGCGACGCCGCGTGTGGCGGGGCAATCCGATCACGGATCAGGAGGGAACGATGATGAACGGATATGGTATGGGTTTGGGAATGGGCTTTGGCTGGCTCTGGATGATCGTAATCATTGTGCTGGCCGGTCTCGCAATTGCGGCGTTGATCAAATACCTGCGCAAATAGTGGCTACACTACCTTGCAAAGCCCCAGGCATTTTCGATTTGGGAACGTTAGGCGCCCGAATAAAGTTGAGATAAGTGCGACAATTAATCGGAGGTAAGAAATGAACTACGTACGTTTCTTTGCAATGATCGCGACTTCGACGGTCGTGATGTTTGGATTGATGTATCTTAACACCTACGCGCTCGACCACATCTTCTTCTCGCAAACACGCATGTGGATGGCGATCTATATGGGTGCGGTGATGGCGATCATCATGCTCGCTTTCATGCTGGGTATGTATTCCAACAAGAGGGTCAATCTTGCGATTTTCGCAGGCGCCACTGTAACCTTCGCCTTGTCACTCTGGCTCGTTCGAAGCCAGGAGACGATCGACGACCTCGCCTGGATGCGGGCGATGATCCCGCACCATTCCATCGCCATCCTGACCAGCGAGCGGGCCGATATCTCGGACCCGAGGGTCCGGGCACTGGCAGATGCAATCATCGAAGCGCAGCTCAGCGAAATCGCTGAAATGAAGCGATATATCGCTAACATCGAGGCGAACGGCGAGGCACCTGCAGGCACACCCCGCGCCGAACTAGAATGACGCCGAAGCCGGATGGAAAGTAGATGTCGCTGCTGGAATCAAAGTTAAGAATCGAAAGGAACGACAATGGACTACACGATCAACCGCCTGATAGCGGACGCTGAATTTGACGCAGTCGACGCGCGCACTCGCGCGGCATTGACCGACAAGGGATTCGGCATCCTGACCGAGATCGACGTCAAGGCGACGATGAAAAAGAAGCTGGATGTCGAGATGCCTGCCTATCGCATCCTCGGCGCCTGCAATCCAAAAATGGCCCACGAGGCCATTGGAATTGAACCGCGTGTCGGCGCGATGCTGCCCTGCAACGTCATCCTGCGCGAGGTCGAGGGCGGTGTGGAGGTCAGCGCCATCGACCCGGTGGCGTCTATGCAAGCGATAGACAATACCGAACTGCATGCCGTTGCCGGTCAGGTGCGCGATCTCCTGAAGAAGGCGGTCGAGGCGATCTGAGATGCGCTTGCGCACCGGCATCTTGGCGACGATTGCATTCCTCGGGCTGGTCGCTCTCGGGGTGTGGTGGTTTGCGCCGTCGCTGCTGGTTGATGCCCAGCAGCTTCTGGACCGCAAAGCGCTTGAAACATTGGTGGCGCGCGCTGGTCTCTGGGGGCCGGTTCTGATCATCAGCCTCATGACCGTTGCGGTGGTCGCCAGTCCCATTCCGAGCGCACCGATCGCCCTGGCCGCAGGTGCTGCCTATGGGCATGTCTGGGGCACAGTGCAGGTGGTGATCGGAGCCGAACTGGGGGCGCTGATTGCCTTCGGTCTGGCACGGGTTCTGGGGCATGATGTCTTGCGGCGGGTGTTCGGTGATCGAGTTGATGCCGGACTGCTCGGATCGCAGAACGCGCTGACGGGAACCGTATTTGCCAGCCGCCTGATGCCCTTCGTGTCCTTCGACATCATCAGCTACGCAGCTGGGCTCAGCCGCCTGCACGCCTGGCGTTTCGCACTGGCGACGCTGGCGGGCATCATTCCGGCGAGTTTTGTCCTCGCGCATTTTGGCGGTGAAGCTGTCAGCGGCGATATTGGTCGGACCACATGGGCGGTGCTGGGGCTCGGCCTGATCACCGGATTGCCCCTTCTCTGGATCGCAACCAAGCAACACTCTGGAAAGGAAACCTGATGGCGAAAGGCTATAAAGAGAACAGCATCACCCTGTCGGGCGCGGTTGCCATGGGCACAGGTGTGATGATCGGTGCGGGCATCTTCGCGCTGACCGGACAGATTGCTGAGCTTGCAGGGCCATTTTTTCCTCTCTCGTTCGTCGCCGGGGCGATCGTGACCGCGTTCAGTGCCTACACTTACATCAAGATGTCGAACGCCTTTCCGTCGGCGGGCGGCATCGGGATGATTCTGAAGAAAGCCTACGGCCCGACAACGGTCGCAGCGGGGGCAGCGCTCCTGATGGCACTGTCGATGGTCATCGCCGAAAGTCTCGTCGCACGGACCTTCGGCACCTACACGCTGCGGGCCTTTGGCGGCGACCCGGAAAGTGTCCTCGTCCCGATCATTGGCGTCGGGTTAATCATTGTTGCATATCTTATCAATATATCAGGCAGCCGCTCTGTCGGACTTCTGTCCATAATCATGGCTGTTATCAAAGTCGGCGGCATTGCGTTGTTCGGAGTCGCAGGCCTCTGGGCAAGCGGCTTCAACTTCGAGGCAACCAGTGGGGATACGGGTGCTACCGGCTTTGTGGCCTCTGTTGCCCTGTCGATCCTGGCGTTCAAGGGCTTCACTACCATTACCAACAGCGGGGCCGAGATCACCGAACCGCACCGCAACGTTGGCCGGGCCATCGTTCTATCCATCGCAATCTGCGTGATCGTCTATCTGCTTGTCGCCTTCGCAGTCGGCTCCAGCCTGACACTCGACCGCATCGTAGCGGCCAAGGACTATGCCTTGGCAGAGGCGGCCAGGCCGGCACTCGGGCAGACCGGCTTCTATCTGACGGCGGCGCTGGCGCTTGTCGCCACCGCCTCGGGCTTGATCGCGAGCGTCTTTGCCGTCACGCGGATGCTGGCCATGCTGACCGAGATGAAGATGATCCCGCACAGCCATTTCGGGATGCCCGGAACGATCAAGGATCACACTCTGGTCTACACCATCGTGATTGCAGGTGTCCTGACGGTTTTCTTCGACCTTAGCCGCATCGCCTCGCTTGGGGCTTTCTTCTATCTCGTGATGGACATGATCATTCACGCGGGCGTTTACCGAAACCTATGCCACGAGATCGGGGCACGCGGCTGGGTGATGTTGACCGCGATCGCACTGGACGCCGTGGTCCTGACCGCCTTCGCGGCATTGAAATGGCAATCCGACCCGCTGATCGTCATACTTGGCGTCATCGGCATGGCACTGGTGTTCGCGTTCGTGGGCGTCTTTCTCGCTCGCAATCCCGTAGGCGAGACCGATCACGATCAGCTTAAAAAATAGCTTGATGTTCCAGTGACTGGATGCCTCACGCTGAAACAAATCAAAAGAAAGTCGGCACGATATGGACCACGATCATCAGCACGCAAAGTCAAACATTCCCGAAGGCGCTGAAACGGCAAAGGATCCGGTCTGCGGGATGACGGTCGCGGTCGGGTCCGATACGCGGCACGCAGAGTTCGAGGACAAGACCTTCCATTTCTGCTCTGAAAAATGCCAGACGAAGTTTGAAGGCGATCCGTGGTTCTACGCCTCGGGCCGCGCCGAAGGGCGCAAGAAGGCCGCACCCGCTAACGTGCAATACACCTGCCCGATGCATCCCGAGATCGTCCGCGACGCGCCGGGGCCTTGCCCGATCTGCGGCATGGCGCTGGAGCCGATGCTGCCGTCGGACGAGCCCAGCGAAGAACTAACCGACTTCACGCGCCGGATGTGGATCTCGGCGGCCGCAGCGGTCCCGCTCATCGTGCTGACGATGGGCGAGCTCGTTGGCCTGCCTGTGCGGGACTGGATCGGCCATCAAAACGCCAGCTATCTGGAGTTCGTGCTCGCAACGCCCATCGTGCTTTGGGCGGCCTTGCCATTCTTCAAACGCGGATGGAATTCGGTGATCAACCGCTCGCCCAATATGTGGACGCTGATCAGCCTCGGCGTGGCGGCGGCCTATCTTTACTCCATCGTGGCGACGTTCCTGCCGGGCGTCTTCCCCGAAGTCTACCGGATGGGCCAAGGTGTCGGCACATATTTCGAGGCGGCGGTCGTGATCATCGCGCTGGTGTTCGTAGGCCAGGTGCTGGAACTGCGAGCGCGGGAACGCACCGGTGACGCGATCCGCGCACTTCTCGACCTCGCCCCAAAGACCGCACGGCGCATTCTGCCAGACGGCACTGAATACGACGCACCATTGGAAAACATCATGGAGGGCGACCGGCTTCGGGTGCGGCCGGGTGATGCGGTTCCGGTCGATGGCGTGGTGGTCGACGGGCGATCCTCATTGGACGAAAGCATGCTGACCGGCGAGTCAATGCCTGTTGAAAAGGGTCCGGGCGATGCGGTGACCGGGGCCACGATCAACAAGAACGGCTCTTTGGTGATTGAGGCGGGCAAGGTCGGCGCTGATACAGTGCTGGCGCAGATCGTGGCCATGGTATCGAACGCGCGCCGCTCGCGTGCTCCGATTCAAGGCATGGCCGACCGTGTCTCGGCGATCTTCGTGCCGACTGTGGTCGGGGTGGCGATCCTCGCTTTTGTGATGTGGATGATCTTCGGGCCCGAACCGGTGCTGGTCTTTGCCATCGCCTCTGCCGTCTCAGTTCTGATCATTGCCTGCCCCTGCGCACTTGGCCTCGCCACACCGATCTCGATCACCACGGCGGCCGGGCGCGGAGCGCAGGCAGGTGTGCTGATCAAGGATGCCGAGGCGCTGGAACGCATGGCAGGCGTCGATACGCTGATCGTCGACAAGACGGGCACCCTGACCATGGGCAAGCCAAAGCTGACCGATACCGTTACCCTTGGCGATGTCACTGAGACTGATATTCTTTCGCTGGCCGCAGCGCTTGAACGTGGCTCGGAACATCCTCTGGCCGAAGCCATTGTCGAAGGGGCCGAAGCGCAAGGCGCTGCACGGCAGGAGGCTGCGGATTTTGAGGCTGTTACCGGCAAGGGCGTGCGCGGCAACGTCGGCGGGCACGCCGTCGCCCTCGGCAATACCGCGATGATGCAAGAGATGGGCCTCGAGACGACTCAGGCCGAGGAAAAGGCTGATGCGCTGCGTGCCGAGGGCAAGACGGCGATGCTCGCCGCGGTTGATGGCGCCCTTGCGGGCATCGTGGCGGTAGCCGATCCAATCAAGGACTCAACCGCACAGGCGATCAAGGAACTACACTCCCAAGGGCTGCGTGTGATCATGGCGACCGGCGACAATGAGCGCACGGCGCAAGCGGTAGCAGCGACCTTGGGCATCGACGAGGTGCGCGCGGGCGTCCTGCCGGAAGACAAGAAAAAGTTGATCGACCAGTTGCGCAAGGATGGCCACAAGATCGCGATGGCGGGCGACGGGGTGAATGACGCCCCCGCCTTGGCAGCCGCGGACGTTGGCATCGCCATGGGCACGGGTGCCGATGTCGCGATGGAAAGCGCAGGCATCACCTTGCTCGGTGGAGACCTCATGGGCATCGTCCGGGCACGCAAACTGGCCCGCGCCACACTGCGCAACATCAAGCAGAACCTGTTCTTCGCCTTCGCCTACAACGCCGTCGGCGTGCCGATCGCGGCAGGGCTGCTATATCCCGTCACAGGCTTGTTGCTGTCGCCGATGATCGCGGCGGCGGCGATGAGCTTGTCTTCGGTCTCGGTTATTACGAATGCACTGCGGTTGCGGCGCGTTGATCTATAGACAAACCAAAGAAGGAGATATGCATGATAACGTTCCACATTCCCGACATGAGCTGCGGCCATTGCAAGGCGACGGTCGAAAAAACGATCCACGCCCTCGACCCGGCGGCACGCATCGAGTTCGATATGGCGGCGCGACGCATATCGGTCGAGAGCAGCACTGACGCGGCGCGTGTCAAGACGTCGCTGGCAGAGGCCGGATATCCTGCGGCTTCGGTCTGAGCCGCCCCATGGTGCGTCGTTCGGTCATCTGCCGTCGGACGCGCTACGCTCCGCTTGGACCTGGCGCTCGCGCTCGGGCCAATGCGATTTGATATAAGCCAGGATGTCCGCGATTTCTTGGGTGCTGAGCACGTCTCCGAAACCCGGCATGGCACTATCGAAGGTCACACCCATATGCGCCAGCGCCTCCGCGCCACCAAGGGCGATATAGGCGGTCAGATCGGCATCGGAATGATGCCAGGTATGGCCTGTGGCGTCATGGGGCGGCGCGGGGAGACGTCCGTCAGACCCCGCGCTTTGCCAGTCCGGCTGACCCTCCAGATTTCGGCCGTGGCAGACGGCGCAGTTCGTGTCGTAAAGGACGCGGCCGCGCGCCACCGTCGCGCGCAAACAGATAGATCGCGACCCAGGCAGTCCCCAAAAGGACGATCCCTGCCAGAATGAGGATGCCGGGCCTCAAGGCCAAGCACATTGCGACGCGCGGCGAGCTGAACGAACTGGAAGGGGAGAACATCATCTCAGGCCTGACCTGGCTCGACCGACGCCCAAAATCGTTTGACGTCCTGACAGATGCCACAGTGCGCGAAATCCACAAACGCCTGTTCGGGGAAGCCTGGGACTGGGCCGGCGTTTTCCGTCTGACAGACAAGAACATAGGGGTACCGGTCTGGCACATCTCAACAGAGCTGCGCACCTGCCTCGATGATGCGCGGTGCTGGCGCGACCACAAAAGCTTCGAGCCGCTGGAAGCCACGGCGCGCCTGCATCACCGTCCTGTCTGGATCCATCCCTTTGCGAACGGCAATGGACGTTGGGCGCGGATCATGGCGGACGCCTACTTGGCGAAGATCGATCCGGACATCTTCCTCGACTGGTCTGGTGGTGGAACGCTGAACGCCGAAAGTGCACACCGGTCAGCCTACATCGCAGCTCTCAGAGCCGCCGATCAGCACGACTTCGAGCCCTTGGTGGCACTCGTGCGGTCACTCGCAAGGTACCCCAACCCCGTGCTTGAAGGCTGCCGCCTGACATGAAACCAATGCTATAGCTTATTGCGGCAGAAAACTGGTCGAAATTCCAGGACCACCTCTACCCACTTGCCTTTGACCTTGATGTAAGTTCTTTAATTGAGTGACTGCACTCGGTGAGTTTACTCCCGTATCGACCACCTGCAAGGTTCTTTCCGAAGTCATCCGTTTGGCGCTTCATCTCGGCGTTCAAGGCTTCGACCCCCTAAGGTCTCATGCGCGGTCCTGTCCTTTGGGGCCGCATGTAGATCGAACGGGTTCGGTCGATTGCCTGCCGTGTTGGTCGGTACGGCAACTCGTGAGCAGACTTTTCGCTGCGTTTACTTAGCTGACTATGCCTCCTTCGTTTGAAACGTCGTTCCATTCATCCAGATGGCGTGCATCAGAACTGCAAGCTTTCGCGCCAATGCAACAACCGCCTTCTTGTGGCTGGTTCGCGCTTTGAGGGCCCTGGCCCAGCTCTGCAATCCCGATCCCTTGCCGGGCTTCACGCGATTGAGCAAACTGCTGGCGGCTTCATACAGAGTTGAGCGCAACATGGCGTCACCCCGTTTGGATATTCTGCCGCCATAGTCCATGTCACCTGATTGATAGCGCCGTGACGTCAGACCAAGATACGCGCCAACTGATCTCGATTTGGAAAACCGGCTCGGGTCATCAATCGTGGCAACGTAGGTTACAGCACTCACCGGTCCGACGCCCGGGATTGTCATGAGACGCTGACACACCTCATCCTCTTTTGCATATCTGGCCATTTCTTTGGTCAACGCGGCAGCCTGACGAAGAGCCGCTGTGCGTAATTCAAGCAGAGGCAGGACGATTCCCGACAAGACCTGCTGGTCCCGCAAGAGAGCGTGAACCCGCTGTTCGTAGGTCGACAAGTGTTTTGGGAGGCGCAGCCCGAAGCTGGCCAGAAGTCCACGAATGGTATTCTCAACATTCACGCGGGATTTCAGAGCAACTTCCCGGGCTTTCAGCAAGGCGCGGCGTTCCTGGGCCCCTCGGCTTTTGACTTCTACTTTCCTGTAGAACCCGGTCCGCGCCAACTCTGCTAACATGGCTGCATCATTTGCATCGGTCTTGTTGTGCATCTGGCTGAGGACCGCGTGTGCCTGTCGGGCATCGATGCAAACCATTGGCAGCCCTCGATCACATAGTTCATTGTACAACCAATTCGCCATCCGGCCGGTTTCAAGGACCACACATTGCATTGACCCTGTGTGTTTGCTTAGTGCCCGCAAAATTGTGTTCGGATCGGTCACCACCCGTGCGGCGGACAACACATCGCCACTTTGATTGCAGACGCAAATCGACGTTTCCTCTTTCGAAACGTCCAACCCAACATAACACTTTTCCATTTCGCTCTCCTGTCATTGTTTCGATGCAAGTATGCACCGACATAGAGAGCAGTCGCTCAATTACTCAGAGTCTCATCCATCCGCCAGGAAACGGCGGTTGGTCGCTTCCTAGCCTGGGCGTTTACGGCGATCAACGGGGCATATTTCAAGACCCACCGGTTCAGGCTAGCATGGTCAACTTCGACACCTCGTTCCGCCATGATCTCCTCCAAATCGCGATAGGAAACCGCATATCGAACATAGAAAAACACCGCGTACAGGATGACATTTTTCGGATACTGGCTGCCTTCTCTATCGCGGCCTATGTCAAGAGTGGGTTTATCATGTCATGTCATGTTATGTTCCTTTGAGCTATTGATCTGCCTAGCCGATGTGCCGTCACGGAGCTCGTGCTTCTCTTCGAGGTCGGCGTGTGGCCGCCTCATGATGGGGTAAGAAGGATGGAGTGGTTCAATCTTTGAAGCGCCCTTGCTGCAAACGCAGCAGGATCTGCAGCCAGTGCGAACTCGCTCCACCCGTCGTCCCCGTGAGGACATCATTCTGCCGAGGCAGATCTCGGGACCAGAGCGTGTTTGTCAGGCCGCCTTTACAGCGCTGTTGCTCCAGCGGAAGTCGGTGCCATCAATCCACATGCGGTGGAGAATGACAGCAATGCGTCTGGCAAGTGCTACGGTCGCGCGCCGCATGCCGCGTCGCTGTGCAACCCGCATGGCCCAAGCCTTGAGCCATGACCATTTTTTGGAACGAGTCAGCATCGATTGTGCCGCCTCATAGAGCATGCTCCGCAGCATGGCGTCACCGCATTTGGAGATGCCGCCGTCATAGTTGATCTCGCCTGATTGATATCGCTTTGGCGTCAGACCGGCATGCGCGCCGACATCCCGGGAATGCACAAAGCGGTGCGGCTGATCAACCGATGCTCGGTAGGTCAGTGCAACAACCGGACCAACACCCGGGACTGTCATGAACCGTCGACACACCGGATCGTCACGCACCATATTGAGTAGCATCTTGTGAAGGGTTGCCAATTGCTGGCGCATCACTTGCCGGACCGTCAGCAGAGGATCAACGATTGCGGCCAGTCTGGGGAAACTTTCAACCAGCTCGCGGATACGCGCTTCGTAGTTCTTCGTGCTGACCACACCGACCTTCAGGCCGAAATTGCGTAGCGTGCCGCGCATGTCGCACTCGATGTCGAGCAATTTGCGCTGGAGCAGCTTGCGACTGGTCAGCAGCATCCTTTGTTCCTGAGCGGCCAGCGTCTTGACATGCACCGGCTTGAACAATCCCACGCGCATCATCTGGGCGATCCCGCGGGCGTCATTGCGATCACTCTTGTTGATCTGCTGGGCCTTGAGCAGCGCTTTCATATGCCGTGTCTCGACGCATATGACAGGCAGGTCCGCCTCGGGCAGCCCGTTCACCAGCCATTGCGACAATGGTCCTGCCTCAATCCCGACCCGCGCATAATCACCGCCAATCGAGGTCAGCAGAGCAGCTATGTCATCCGGCTCAGTTGGGACTTTGCGCTCGCAGATCACCTTACCGACCTCATCGACAACGCACACCGCTGTTTCTTGTACCGAAACGTCCAATCCTACAAAATGTGCCATATCGCCATTCCTTCCTTGATGCTCAAGGTCAGGATGACCCCGATCACATCATCTTAAATGAAGGGGCTGCAACCCAAATACGACATTCGAAATCGCAGCCGCCGCGATACACCATCTTTGAAGTCAATCGTCACGTTCCGATACTCACCTTCGAATTCAAAGGTCGGCGCCTATCACAGCTTGGTAAGCAGGCCCATATTCTAAAAGCTTGCGACAGAACCGGCA
This sequence comes from Sedimentitalea todarodis, assembly GCF_032595355.1. Taxonomy (NCBI): domain Bacteria; kingdom Pseudomonadati; phylum Pseudomonadota; class Alphaproteobacteria; order Rhodobacterales; family Paracoccaceae; genus Sedimentitalea; species Sedimentitalea todarodis. The sequence goes on from NZ_JASMWN010000014.1 coordinate 56,228, forward strand.
CAGCTTGCCCGGTTGCGTAGCTTGGGACGGCGATAGATTTGGATCAAACCGACCTTCGCTGCACGGCGAACGAACTGGGAGATTGCGGATTATCCGAACTCTTGCGGACGCGGCGAATGCTCGCGCAGAAAACTTCGCATGCGTGGCATGCCATTCTCCGCGATTCTGCAAATCACGCCATGCCTGATGCCGGATGCCGGTCGTTCTGCCTTGGCGGAATCTGCGGCATACCTACCGCCCTTTCGCGGCGCTCTCTATAAATGGCGGGTCGTAGCTCGTAGCGAGCGCTGCGAAAGGGCGCCAGATGTGGAACATCAGCGGCAGGCTCTTCGCCAACACGCCTGCATCGCTTTCCAGTCAATTCCCAGTTCCTCCAGCTGTTTGCGGAACCGGTCATCGAAAACCCCGTTCTTATTGAAGCACTCAATCAGCCTACAGATCAGCTCAGCGCCCCCATCCGTGGGAACGGGTACGCCGCCGGTCGGCCCTTCCCTGCGCCTGCCAACCAGTGCGGTGACCAGATGCTCGCGGGTAAACGCGCTACCGCGGGCGCTGAGCCCCCGAGCCATCAGCCGGAACCGAAAGGCGCCGCTTTGATCCGGCACGTGCTGCGCGGCAAACCTGCCATTGCCCTGATGGGTCATTTTCAAGGTGCCGGTGTCGCCCCCGGGATCAGTCACCGCCACGTCGATCGTGGAACTGCCCCGGAACGGTTGGCCGTATTCCGTCAGCCATGCCATGAGCCGGATCGCTGTACCGGGGTTGGTATTTGCCTGTTCCGCACGCACCCGCATGCGCAGATTGGACCGCGCGTGCACGATGGCCGCGTATCGCAGCACCGTGGCGTTGGGCAGACCGACATCATCGTTGAAACGGGCCGCCGCCGCGGTCTTTGGCCGTTTGATGCCAAGTGTCATCAGGAGATGCCAACGCCCTGCCCAATGGCCAGTGCCTTCCTTGACGACCGGCAAATTCACCCGAAATCCATTCAGGTTATGGCCGATCCGATGCGCCGCGGTAGGCAGGTCTTGAGGCCGGATGATTGTTCCATCGGGAGCTTCGAGAGCTGTCATAACATAGTGAGGTGCCTGCGACAGCGCGATGGTGTCAAAGGCATAGTCGGACTCCGCGATGTCAAAGGGTATGCGTGCAATTGCGCCCGGGCTCAGCCAGCCGGAAGGGTCTTTGACGATTTGCTGGTTGGTAACGCCGACCAGCACCTGGATAAAGAACTTCTCCAGCAGGAATTCGTCATCCTGCGTCAGCGCGCCGGTGACCAGCATGAAGCCGTCGCTGCCGCTGGCCAGCGCCTCCAGCGTGTCGTTCTGCACATTATCGGCATCCGCGATGCCCACGGCATAGACTCTGTCGGTCAGCAGTGCGGCGACATCGTCGACATAAGGCGCCGCCGTCTGGTAACCGTCAGTGAAGACGACCGTGGCCTGGACATCGAAATTGCCCGCCAACGGTGCGGTCGCAAATTCGTTGGCCGCCACTTCCAGCCCCGCCCCGATCGATGTGAGCGGCTGGGCATTGGGCGGCCCGTGCAGGTCAATCTCGTCGTGGGCGGCCATGCGTGCGGTCGACCCAAGTGGCCCCGCCTCGGTCAGATCGGTCAGCTTTGCGGCCGTGTCGGAGAAAGAGATCAGCGTCAGGCCATTGTCGTCATATAGTGTGTCCACAAGTGATTTGGCCGCATTCCTCAGGACGTCCAGTCTGATCCGGTTGTTGCCAGCGTCCGACAACATGCTGCCGGATTCATCGAGCACCAGCGCGACGGCCGCCGTCGGACGGGCGACTGTGTTGGCCAGCAGAAGAATATCTTCGCGCAGCACCTCGTTGCCATCGGGATCACGACCGACGACTGTCATCGTCCCGCCGGGGTCATTGACCGTGCCGCCCATCGGAATGGTTGCGGCGCCGGCACCTGTGAACATGACCCAAATGCGGAATTCGTTGGTGGCGAACTCTGAGCTCGGGAACGGATGAGGGCCGGGCTGGAACAACGAGAAATCGCCCGTCGGCCCGGATTCCACCTCGAAACTCAGCGGTGCGCAGGTTTCGACGTCAAAGAGAGCCGCACGCATAACGGTTTCGTCAGCGGGTACATCATTGAACACCACCTGCGGCGTCACGAGCGTGGCGTTGATCGGGTCGCCGGACTGGAAGTTGGGAAAATCAGGATCGCCGGCAACATGCAATTCAAGGGGGATATCGCGCGGATAGCGGTAGCCCAATGCGGTGTGATCCAGCATTGAAGCGGGGGTTGCACCGCCGATCATCGGATCGTTCAGCTCCACAACCGGCACAGGATCATCGCAGCCGATCGCTGTCGTGTCGTATTGTACAGCGCCGGGATTGTTGAGCTGCCAGATCGCCCATATCCGGTCGAGGTTGCCGTGATGTAAATAGAATAGCGGATCGAGCGGAGAGGAACCTGAAGCCATGGTACCGCCAATCCAGTTGTGTCCCGGAAAATGGCTACCGCATTCGATGGCGCGGAACGCGGTATAGTCTGCCTTGTCGGCGAGTTCGCTTTGAACAACATCGAGATCGGGCAACACGGTTGCACCGCCAGTCGCCGCGCGGGTATAAGTCCAATGGTCAAAACGGCCGTCAGTATTGTTGCGCCCGCCAAAGAAGGATTTCCATGGCTCGACGTCCAGATCGCGCGAATCCGCACGGGTCCAGTCCCAATAGGGAAGCACAATGCGTGCGTCGAAACTTTGCAGGTCTTGTTCCAAGCGTAGCAGGAAATGCCGGTGCCAGGTCATAAATTGCGGTGCCCAGTGGATGCCGTTCATGAAATTGATGTCGTGCTCATTGGCACGTGCCTGAATGATCCCCCGGTCCCAGAGATCGTTCAGCCCGTCCGCGAGACGATCCAGTGCATCGCTATCCTGAGCCATTTCGATAAAATCAATTCTGCAATGCATGTGAAATTCTCCTTAAAATAAAGAGTTCAGTTTGCGTCTACCGGGCTTCCTCTGCTTTGAGGTAGCGCTCTACTGCGGAGCGCAATGACTTGGCCGGTTTCTGATAAACGTCGCGCTTTAGGCGGTATCCGCCGTCCGTCTTGAAGTACGGCTCGACACGGCCGTTGATCTGCAAAACCTCGCGCACGTCGGTTTGCGTGATCACCACCTCGGCGTCTCCGATCCTGAAGGCATCGGGCTTGGCTGTTTGGGATTTCTTTTGGGTTTTTCCCGCCATCTCTTTCTCCAATCTGTCTGGGCTCCCGATCAGGAGACTGAAGGCCGCCAGAAACAGGAGAAACAATGCTGCATATACAATTTTCATGGTGCGCGTTGTTGGTCGCTATTTATTACTCCGTCACATCATCTCAGTGGGTCTACGGATCCACACAGGTTCACCTGCGAAAAATGCTTTGAGTTCCAAGGTTCTTTGTGTCGTCCCGGAGCGACAGACACACCCCCCCAAGGCGTGTCAGACCGTGCAATCAAAGGCAGAACGGTCGGACGCTACGGCACCACCAGAAGATCCTCAAATACTACCATAAATTCGCCTCGGTGAAAAGCAGTGCAACCTCAGATTGACGGAACCGTGCCAGGATCAATGGGGCAGGCCCCCCTCCACCTACACGAGATATCCCTTCGATCAATGGCATACCCGAAGTTCCATCGTCCTCGGTTTTCCACATCAGACCGCACCGTCAGCCTCGCAGTCGGCGCGGAACGCCACCCCCTGCAACAGATGCAGTCAGCACGATGTCAGGGCACCGTGATTCGGGTCCCAATGTCTTGGCCCGCACCTATCCGGCCCGCCGAAAACGGCGGATCATCGACGCTCCCGGCAAGAGAGCGCAACGAAGCGGCTATCTTGAAAGTATAAAAAGTGATACCCTCATAGCGGGAAAAGTGGGTCTCAGGCCTCGGATTCTTACCCGGGTACAGGTGTGCACCACTCCGGGGTATGCGCAAGATACGCTAATTTGTTTCCATTTGTTTGTGCGTCACAGCACAAGCTTGGTGCCCGTTCAAAGCCTCTTGTGCCGCGTGAGTCATGCTTACTCAAGTATTTGACCATCAAGGAGATATTGAGCCATGACAACTGGCATGACACCCTATGTCACCCCTGCCCCCACAGATTCGGACCCCGCCGCAAACGTTGTCGAGACGACCATCACGGCCAGCATTCAAACCGTCGACATCGGCGGCGGCGTGATGATGGAAGCCGAGACCTATGACGGAGCCATTCCCGGCCCGACACTGCGGTTCAACGTCGGAGACACGGCGATCATCCGGCTGGTGAATCTCCTACCGCACCGGACTGGCATCCATTGGCATGGGATCGAACTGGCGAACGCCACCGATGGCACGCCGGTCACACAGAACGGTCTGGCCGCCGCCTTCGCGGCGCCACCGCCAGCACCGGCACCGGCGGGCGGCACTTACCTTTACAAGTTCCAGCTACCCCGCCCGGGGGTCTACTGGTATCACCCGCATCACTTCCACTCGACTAACCGGGTGTTTCGCGGGCTCTACGGCATGATCATAGTCACGGACCCGAACGAGGCTGCGTTAATTGCCGCCGGTACGCTGCCGAACGCCACCGATACGCTGCAACTGGTGCTGGGCGATACGACCGTTTGCGAGACCGCCGGGTCGAACGATGCGGCGACCTATGTGGACCCGACGACACTTCCCGTTGCCGACCGGCCCGAGTGGCTTAGCGGGCAGACATCGCAGCCCGGTCCGACGCCCCTGAGCCTGTGCGAGATTGCCCCGGCAGGCAGTGCGATGGCCGAAGACGGTTCTCCTGCGCCCGCGTCCTTTCTGGCCGGGCAGGCGCCAAACATTCAACGCGCTGGTCCGGGACGCACTAACGAAGGTCAGACGGTTCTGACCAACGGCATGAATGTGGGCGGTCGCGCCGGCCCGCCGGATGCGCCCGGCGCGCTCGATGGCGCGGCGATCGGCTATGCGGTGCAGCCAGGGCAAGGGCTGCGGCTGCAAATCGTCAATTGTGCGGTCACGCGCTATTTCCGCCTGCGTCTGACCAATAACGACGGGACTCAGATCTTGCTGATGCGGGTGGGTGGCGAAGGTGGATTGCTCGACGCGGTTGTGGAAGAAGGCGGCACGCCGGGCGGATTCGATACCAAATACGATCTGGGCGAGGTTCTTTTGCCGCCCGCCAGCCGAGTTGATGTGGTGGCGTCGATCCCGGATACGGCGACGGGCACGCTGACCTTATGGACCCGCGACTACGCGCGGACGGGACAGGGCTTCAGCAGGGTGCCGTCGGTTCCGGTGGCTCATTTCGAGGTCTCGGGAGCCGTGGTCGCACCGGCGTTTTCACTGCCCGCCGGAACCCAGCTGCGCGCCGGCATTCCCGGGCAGGCGATCGAAGTGCTGCCTGCACCGACCGACAGTTTTCTCGACCCGGCGGGGTTTACCCCGGCCAAGCCGGGCGTCGTGGCTCCAACGCAGACCATCGTTTTCGGAGCGGGCGGCGGTGTGACGATCGACGGTGTGGCTGGCAGTTTTTCAGGGTTCATGCCCTATACCAACGCGCCGCATGTCGGGTCGTCGCGCTATGCCGCGCCGGGTGGCGTTCTGGAGATGTCGATCCAGAACACATCGTTGGCGCATCATCCGTTCCATCTGCACGGGTTTTCCTTCCAGCCGATATCCCTGACAACGCCGGGCGGGCCCGACTATGTCTGGCCCTACGCCGAATTCCGCGACAATGTCGATATGCCCTCGAATTACACACTGAATTTCAGGGTGCGACTTGAGGACAGGCCGCTGACTGATGGCATTACCATGGGCGGGGCCTTCGGGCGCTGGCTGTTTCACTGCCACATCTTCTTTCACGCTCATCAAGGAATGATCAGCGAACTGGTCGTCACATCGGCCGACGGCAGCGAGCGGCCTTATGTCAATGTCGGTGGGTCCTGGACCTATACGCCGGCGGGCGGTACAGCGACACGCAAGGGCACGTTCGCGCATCCCGATGGCAACAATGTCACCCTGACCGCCAGCGACGGGGCGTTCAATCCGCCCCTCGCGCCGGCCGCCGCCGGTACCTGGGACTGGGAGTTCGATTCCGCCGGCGAGCCGGATGGCGTGCGCTATGTCTACATCACTGCGACCGACAGCGACGGGCGGCAGGATCAGGCGGTGTTCCGTCTCAAGGTCGGTGCCCCGGATGACGGGGCGGACATCGGCGATCCGCACATCCACACTGTAGACGGCAAGCGATACGATTTTCAGGCGGTGGGCGAGTTTACCCTGCTGCGCGACCGCCAGGGAATGGAAATTCAGGCGCGGCAATGGCCCGTGGCCACCGCCAACCCGATCACCGACAGCTATAGCGGGCTGAAGTCCTGCGTGAGCGTCAACACGGCCGTTGCGTTGCGTGTGGGTGCGCACCAAATTTCCTACCAGCCCGGCCGCGAACAGGGTGTGCTGCGCTTCTTTGTCGACGGCAAACAGGCGCATCTGCCGCAAGACGGTCTCGACCTCGGGGTTCATCGCTTGACGTCAGAGGTGCTGGCCAATGGCACATCGGCCCTGCGGGTCGCCTATGCGCATGGGCCGGTCGTGACTGCGTCGCCGCGATTCTGGAACAGCCAGAAAGTCTGGATCATGGATGTCGACGTGGCCCATACGCAGGCGGTCGAAGGGATCATGGGCGAAATCCACGACGGCAACTGGTTGCCGCTGTTGCCCAGCGGTGCATCACTGGGCCCCCGGCCCGAGGCGCTGCAGGATCGTTATGTCACGCTCTACCGAACCTTTGCCGATGCCTGGCGCGTAAGCGACGCAACCAGCCTCTTCACCTACGATTCGGGCGCCTCTAGCGCGACTTTCACCGATCGCGACTGGCCCGCCGAAAAGCCGCCTTGCAAGCTCAAGCAACAATTCATCGTGCCGGGCGCGAATCCGATCCTGGAAGGTATCGACCCTGAGGATGCTAAGAAAATCTGTCAGGACGTGACGCTCAAAGGCCTGCATGAGAATTGCGTCTTTGACGTGGCCACCACCGGCGACAAGACCATGGTGGAAGGTTATCTTCATGCGCAGCAGCTGATGCTGGCGGGAACCGCTGTGCTGATCTCGACTGACAAAGCGGAAGGCCCGCAGGGGGAGCAGGTCAAGGCGACAGCAACAGTGACGCGGCTGCATGGAACGACCCGACCGGAAAAAGGGAAATACGCGCCCAAACTTACCGGCACGGTTACGTTCTTTGTGGACGGCGCGCGTGCGGCCAGACCGGCCAAGATTGACGCCAAAGGACGGGCCGCAATCACGATCGACGATCTGGCGCCTGGCCTGCACCGGATCCGCGCCGAATATTCTGGCAACGAAGAACTGGAACCAGCCGGCAGTTCCAATGCCCACTACACCGTCAAGCGCCGCAAAGGTATCTATGCGCTGCCAGACGACAGGCTTCTGGGTACCAAGCTGACGGTGCCTGGTCGTCGCAAGGCGGGTGACACGGAAGTCACGCTGGACGTCAAGACCGCGCGCCGCATGCTGCTTTGGGTCAATGCAGCCAAGCGGCCCGAAGATCTGCTGAGCCCGCCTGACGTGCTGACTCACCTGCATGTGGAATATCGAAAGCGCAAATTCCCTGAAACGCATCCGCCGGTCGAGGGCGAACATGGCGGGCACGCTGAGAATATGCACCACCCAGACAAGACTGGTTTTGACGAAGCTTCAAAAGTGCTCAAAGCGCGCAATGCATTTCCGCTCGCCGGATTTCAGAGGATTGAGGATCTTCTAAGTCACGGCTTTCTGGCAGAGCGTCTGCGCAGCTGGTTCTGGATGTTTTCGATGGCCGCCAAAGGCGACTGGGCCGGACCCTACTCGAATCCCGGTGCCGGGTTCGACCGCCCCGTCCACGCGGCGGTGCTGCACACAGGCAAGGTGTTGTTCTTCGGGCTGCCGACGGGCAAGGATGCCTGGCTCTGGACTCCTGACGCGGGCGCGGGGACGATCGCGCCAACCGCCAACAAACCCACCGACTCGCTGTTTTGCTCGGGTCACGCTTTCTTGTCGGACGGGCGGCTTCTGGTGGTCGGGGGCGGCGGCGACGGCACCGGACCGCGCCACAACCATGGCTGGATCTTCGACCCAGTGTCCGAGACCTGGACCCGGACCGCGGGCAATGGCAGCCCCGGAGACGGCGATATGGCCTATTACCGCTGGTACCCGACACTTGTCACCATGGGCGACGAACCGGGGCGGGTCCTTGTGGTCTCTGGAGACGACACCGGCGGCACCGACGTGGCGCAGATGGAAATGTATATGGAAACGACAGATCGGTTCGAACTCGTCTGGGGGCCTGCCGGCGTCGGCGATACCAGCGCCGACCGGTCCTTTCCGCAGATCTATCCAGGCTTGAATCTGCTGCCCGGCGGAGAGATATTCTACACGCCGACGGGCTGGCATTCGGGCGGCTGTTCAGGGGCGGCGAATTTCCCCTCGGCTCTGCCGTCGGCCTATTTCGATCTGATCAGTGCCGCGCCGCCAGTGCGCGGATCCTGGACCGATGTCGGCACCCAGGACGCGGCCGCCGAACAGGCGCTCGACCGGGTCAAGGGCATGTCGGTTCTGCTGTTGCAGCCAAGTTACCCCTTCGTTCAGGTCATGGTTGTGGGCGGAGGTCAGGATCCGGAAAGTGCGACCACATTCCAGATGATCAACCTTTCGACGCTGACCCCCGAATGGGGTCCGCCGGTGACCTTGCCGGATGGTCTGGCGCGGGTCAATGTCAATGTCGTGGCGCTGCCTGATGGCACCGTGTTCGTAAGTGGCGGGCGTCCGTCAGCCGGCACCCCCGTGGGCGGCGGGGCCTGCTGGATCTATGATCCGGTTGCGATGACATGGCAGGAATGTGATGTGCTGGCCAATCGCAGGGCCTATCATTCGGTGGCGGTGTTGCTGCCGGATGGGCGAGTCGCCACGGCCGGCAATGAATGCCCGGCCGACACGACCTACGAGATTTTCAGTCCACCCTATCTTTTTGCACCCGACGGAACATTGGCAGCACGGCCAGAGATCACCAGCTTGCCCTCACAGGTGCATCACGGGCTCGACTTCGACATCGAAACCCCGGACCCGGCTGCCATCGATAAGATCGTTCTGGTGCGACCGATGGCGGTAACGCATCAGACAGACAGCGAACAGCGTGTTGTGCATCTGGATTTCGCCATCACAGGCCCCACGACGATCACCGCGACAGCACCCAACGGATGGCATCCACATTCGCTGGCGCAGCGCAGTTGGTATATGGTTTTTCTCGTCGATCTGGGCGGCACACCCTCGGTCGGGAAATTCATGCATCTGCACTAACAGACTGGATTGGCGCCGGATCGCTGACTCATGCGGCGACACGGTAGTGGGTGATCCTCGTTCTTGAAGTCACGCAGCGCTTTGCATTTCCCCGTCGTAGTCGGTTTGACGACGTCGCCATGTCGCCTGAAAAACAGGAAAATTTCCTTATACCTAATTCGGGAATCCTCCACTTGTTGATAGTAGGCGAACAGATCTTTCAGAGGCGCCGAAAAGTCCTTGTGTGCCGCGAGAACGGCAACCAGCGCACCAAGAGATATCCGGCCTTCAATCACAAAATAGCCGCCGAGAGAATAGAACAGGAAGGGCGTCAAAGAGGTCAGAAAGTTGTTCAACGCTTTGACAAAGAACTTGAGCCTAAAGATTCTGCGTCGAATGCGTTCCAGTTCCTTCAGGCTTGCAGCGACGCTTCTGATTTCTTGGCCTTGCTGCGCGCTTGCCAAGCCCGAACGACGCAAATGGGTCCCGAGGGCTCGGACCTCGTGAATTCGCGTGCGAGCAAGTCTGTTCAGATGCCGTTGTAACTTGGGCAACAGGATGATCTGTATCGGCAATACCGACAGCGCCGCAGCACCCAACAGTGGATCTTGAACAAACATGAACAGCATGATGGTTAAGAGCGTGCCGCCCTGAAGAACAGGCAGCGTCAGGAGGTTTGCAGCAAATCCGCCAATCGGCTCCACTTCTTGGGCGAGTACCGGAAACACGTCCCTAGTTTCTGATGAGTGTTCCCGGAAACGCCAGTGGCGATAAATAGCCAAGCGCAACCTGCGCAGAAACCTCTCCGATACGAACCCCTTAAAGGTGTTCAGGACATATTTGTTCAATCCCGAAGCAAAGATCGCGACCAGATAAAGCCCGCATAAGAGCATTAGCAACGAAACCTGATCGAACTCCCAACCAATGAAACTGACCGGAAACCTGTTCGAATCCAATGCGTTGTTGACGATCAGCTTGGGTAGCTCAAGTGTTGCATAGAGGATTGGCAGGGCGGTCAAGCTGAGAGCGATCATGATTAGCTGCGGCCGGAGGGAATGGGCAAGCACTGCCTTGAATAGGTTCGGTTCGGCTCCTTGGATCGCAACGAGCTCAGGCAGCGCTTCCTTGCGTGGTGAGCGGGCAGATGAGAGCAGAAAGCGAATACCCAGGTAAATCAACACCCCCAGCAGAAAGCTGGGCGCAAGTGTAAGTATCAAGTGGACGAATGGACGTATCCATTCCGGCGCAGAGTCATCGTAATTGTACCCGATAATCGAAGCGACGCGATGAACGAACAGATGGTATCTTTCCAGGAGAGACATTTGCGGAGGCCTTAGTTCACTTCGTGTGCGGCGAGATCATCATGCATGATGATGCCCAACTTTCCGGCTTCACGGTGGCTTGGAATCAGGCAAGCAAATTTGAAATTGGTGACATCGGTAAACTTCCAGATGAGCTCCCTTCGGTCCAGTCCAACAGCACACATACTACTGAATGCCGTTGGCGCGCTGCAATGCCCTGACATAGCTGACAATGTTCTTGACGTCGGCCTGTGTCAGACCCTCAACGGGAGGCATGTCGCCGAACGACCAATGGTGGCTTTGCACACCGTTTGAGACGGCCATCTGAAACGCATAGTCGCCGTGATGGCCGGGCTCATAGATTTTATGAACAAGCGGCGGACCCGCACCGTCCGCCCCTGCGCCGTTTTGGCCGTGGCAAGTGGCACATTTTGCATCATACACAAGTTTACCCAGGGTTTCCGCTTCCGTCAGGGGCGGGATCTTTAATTCCGTTGTGACGGCAGTTGGTTGCGGTGGCCGAGGACGCATCCAGATCACAATGCCTGCGGCAATTGCGAGTGCGGCGAACACGGCAATGTATCTGTTCATGGTCGTTTCCGTTTTCGGATCGTGGCGCACGGGCCTTGAGACCATCAAAGCCCGCGCGGGTTTCAAGAGCTATTTCAACTCGACGACGGTCAGTTTGCCATTCACCCGATCGGCAACGAACTCAATGTCTTGACCTTCAGACATCTTCGAGATCATTTCCTCGTCGGCACGAAACACCATGGTCATTGCGGGCATTTCCAGATCGATGAGTTCTTCGTGAATAATGGTAACCTTCCCAGCTTTTTCATCGACTTTCTTGACAGTGCCCTTGGTGAAGGTTCCGGCCATCGCCATCGACAGCGAGGACGCCAGAATTACTGCAGCTGCAGCGCTGATTTTCAAAAGTTTCATATCTGATCCAATCCTCAAGAGCCCCGTTTGCCAACATCGAGTGCGCCGTGCATTCCGGATTCGTAGTGTCCCGGGATCAAGCAGGCGAACTGGAACCGGCCTTCATTGGAAAAGGTCCAAACGATTTCGGCGGTTTGACCCGGTTCCAGACGGGCGGAGTTGGGGTCGTCATGTTCCATGTCGAACTTCGCCATCATCGCCTTGTGTTCTTCATTTTCCTCATAGGTATCCATTACAAACTCATGCTCGAGTTCGCCATTGTTGGTGATGATCAGCTTGACCGTCTCGCCCGGTACAAATTCCAGGTTTCTGGGCTCGAACAGCATTTCACCGTCATCGGTTTCCAGCATCGAGATTTCAACCGTGCGGGTTGCGTGATGGTCATCGCCTGGGCGGCCGATATCCATTTCATCTCCATGTCCGCCACCATGGGTGCCACCGGCAAATGCGGGCGCGGCCAGCGCCAGCGTGATGGCGGTTGTGAGAAGTCGTTTCTTCATGATCATGTCCTGTATGTTTGGGTTTCGACAAAGTGAGGGATCAAGGGGCCCGTCAGCCCCTTGAAGTGGTTTTGGGAGTAATCCGGGTTTTGGCGTCGTGAACCTGCGCGAAATCGGGAAGTTCACCGGTCCATTCATAGGCCTGCGTTCCGGGCGGGTTTTCGTACCAGCCGGGGTCCGAATAATCGTCGGCACCGATGCCATCGCGAACCTTCACGACCGAGAACATGCCGCCCATTTCGATCGGGCCGTAGGGGCCCCAACCGGTCATCATCGGCACCGTGTTGTCGGGCAATGGCATCTCCATCACACCCATGTCGGCCATCCCCGCGGTACCCATCGGCATGTATTCGGGCTGCAACTCGCGGATCTGTTTGGTCAGCTTGCGCTTGTCGACACCGATGAAGGTCGGCACGTCATGGCCCATCGCGTTCATCGTATGATGCGACTTGTGACAGTGGATCGCCCAGTCGCCCAGATGTTCGGCGTCGAATTCATAGGCGCGCATCGCCCCTACCGGGATGTCGATCGACACCTCGGGCCATTGCGCCTCGGGTGGCACCCAGCCGCCATCGGTGCAGGTCACCTTGAAATCATAGCCATGCATGTGGATCGGATGGTTGGTCATTGTCAGGTTGCCGACCCGCACCCGCACCCGGTCGCCCTTGTTGACCACCAAAGGGTCGATGTCCGGAAAGATCCTGCTGTTCCAGGTCCACAAGTTGAAGTCGGTCATTTCCATGATGCGCGGCACATAGGTGCCCGGATCAATGTCAAAAGCGTTGAGCATGATCAGGAAATCCCGATCTACCGGCATGAAGGCCGGATCTTTGGGGTGGACAACGAACATGCCCATCATCCCCATTGCCATCTGCACCATCTCATCGGCATGCGGGTGGTACATGAAGGTGCCCGATTTGATCAGGTCGAATTCGTAGACATAGGTCTTGCCGGGTGGGATGCCCGGATGGCTGAGCCCGCCGACCCCGTCCATCCCGGAAGGCAGGATCATGCCGTGCCAATGGACAGTGGTGTGTTCCGGAAGCCTGTTGGTGACAAAAATCCGTACTCGATCACCTTCCACCGCTTCGATGGTGGGGCCTGTCGATTGCCCGTTATAGCCCCAGAGATGCGCAATCATCCCATCGGCCAGTTCGCGCTCGACCGGTTCGGCAACCAGGTGGAATTCCTTGACCCCGTTATTCATCCGATGCGGTAAGGTCCAGCCGTTCAGCGTGACGACCGGAGTGTAATCCGGCCCCGTCGTCGGACGCGTAGGTGATTGGGTTGCCGCTGTGTCCATAAAGGCCGCTTCGGGCAACCCCATGTTGGTGGTCTGGCCCCAGGCCTTTGACGAGACCAGTGCAGCTCCTGCGGCCCCGGCCCCCAATATTTGACGTCTGTTCATCATTGTATCAGCCCTTTCAATGTCCTGCACCGCCACCAGCGGCGATTGTCATGCCGCCGCCGTCGCCTACAGCACCATTACCGCCGCCATAGATCGCAGCCGTCAGGTTGGCCTTAGCCACCCAAAATTCACGCTTGGAATTTGCCGCTTCCAGCGAACTGGCCAGTTTTTCGCGGACATCCGTCAGCAACTCGAAGGTATTGGTGATCATGCCGTTATAGCTCAGTAGTCCCTCTTCCTCTATGGTCGTGCGCAGCGGCACGACCACATCGCGATAATGGCGAGCGATTTTATAGGACGAATGATAGGAAACCTCGGCGCTACGGGCCTCGGAACGCACGTTCACAGCCTTTTCGGCCAGTGAGTTCGCGGCCTGCATATATGCAAGTTCGGCCTTGCGCATCCGCGCCTGACCAGTGTCGAAGATCGGAATTGCGAACTCCAGTTCGATCTGTGGCCGGGTGCTGGTGTCGGTATTCCCATCCTCACGCTCGCGCTCGGATTCAAAACCGGCGATCAGTTCCAAATCGGTCACCAACCGGGTCTGATCCGTCAATCCAAACGCCCGCGCCTGTGCTTCCAATCCGGTCTTGGCGACCTTCAGGTCAACGCGGTTGGACAAGGCCGCTGCTTCGATTGAGGAAACATGCCCCAGAGATTTCGGTAGGCTTGGCAGCGCATCGGGGACAAAATAGTCAACATCGCTTCCCCAAAGCCCCATCAGACGGGTCAACTCTTCTTTCGCCAATGTGGCGTCCAGTCGTGCCTTGGCGACCTGTCCGGCGAGTTCCGCATTGAACGCAAACTCGCGCGCTTGCCCCGCCTTGTTCAGCGCTCCGGTCTTGCCCAGTTGTTCGGCCAGTTCCGCCCCAGCCCCTGCGGCCTCACCAGCCTTGCGCAAATAGCTCAGGGTTTCGAAAGCCGCCACGGCGTTGATCCACGCCTGCCGGGTCTGATTGGCCAGCGACAAGGTGTCATTGACGGCATTCAACTGCGCCTGTTGAAACTGGGCGTCGGCGACCGCGATCCGCTGTTTACGCGTCTTCACATCCAGCAGGTTGAAGGCGATCATCGTCTCAAGCGTCTGATACAACCCCAGTTCAGGGGCTCCGACGCCAAACAGACCCAGCGAGATAACAGGGTTCTGCGGCGTTGACTGTTGCCAGACCTCGGCCGCAGACAATCCGACATTCGCGTAAGAGGCTTGCAACCCTTTGTTGTTCAATAACGCCGCCTGCACAGCCGTATCCGCCGAGATGGTCTTGCCTTGCACCATGCCGCGCACCTCTCTGGTCAGCGCGTCATTCTCGGCCCGGGTCTGTGCAAAGGCCGTTCGCTTGCCGATTGCACCACTCGTCTGGGTGGACACATCCAGAAACCCGGCCTTGGCATCGGTGTATTTCGTTGGCACCTGCGGCGCACATGCCGACAGCAAAAGCGGTGTGGCCAGCAAGACCGGCCATCTCATCATCGCCATCAGTTCGCCTCCGACTGTGCGTCATTCACAGCCCGCCACGGGGCTGGCTCTGTTGGGCCATAGCCCTGATAGCCGGCAAACGGGTTTTGATACCCGACGGCTGACGAAGAAGAAGAGGGCAACGTGGTTGCCAGTTGCGCAGTACTGTCCGGCAGCGGTGTCGGCTCGGACGAGCACGCAGCAAGCGCCAGGGCCGAAGCCCCGAGCAACGCTGGAATTTTCATGGGTATTTACCTGAGAACTATAGAAGAATAATCAACGCGCAAGCGTCGACCTGGTTCAGCATCAGGGCCAGAAGGCCCTATGTCTCAGATTCTTGGGGGCCGCAAAAGTCCATGCGTTTCGTGCGAGGTGAGCGCCTGCAGCGGCAGTCCGAAATGGTCGCCCTGCTGATCAGAAGCCGTGTTGACAACAGTTTCAACCAGAAACACCGCCGAACACATGACCGAACAACAATTCAATCCGCCATCAGTGGAGGTTTTGTCCTGTTCCGATGAGGTACAATCAGCCAACTTGGTTGTGTCATGTTCCACTATCGCATGCCCATCCGCCGCTTCAGCGGCAAACGTGCCTTCATGATGCCCCATCTCGGCATGCACTGCAGAAGTCGTGGAAAGAATCAGTGCACAAAGGCTCACCACCATCAAGGTGAGCTGCAAAAGTTGAGTTATGGACACAGGTTTACGCACACATTGTTTTGTGCCCGTCCAAATACGGTCAGTCAAGCCCTATTTTTGCGGGGCCCGCGTTCGTGCCAGCACCGCAACAAGCGCCACTCACTCCGTGAGATTTTTCATACTCATCTGACCGGTCGTGAGCGTGTTTGTGATGGACGCAGGGGCCAATTGGAAGACGTGGATTGACCTCGGGATTCGCCCATTCCAGAATGGAATAGCACCTACAGCAGCATTGTCAGGTTGTTTTCGGCGGCGCGTAAGAACGAAGCTAGTGTTCCGAGTCTGACACATCCTACCTATTCCCGCGGAGTTCATCGAGGGCGTTCAGGGCGCGACGTTCCCGGTTGAGGATGTCTTCGGCGGTTTTGGTCCACCTGAAGGGCTTCGGCTTTTCATTGTGCTGCGCCAGATAGTCGTAGATCGAGGCCTCAAGGTCATTGACGCTGGAATAGCTGCCACGTCGGATGCGCCTCGACGTGATCTCGGCGAAGAATCGCTCCACGAGGTTCAGCCATGACGCGCTGGTGGGCGTGAAGTGCAGCTTGAATCGCGGGTGCTTGTCCAGCCAAGCCTGCACGTCAGGCGTCTTGTGGGTGGCGTAGTTGTCGAGCACCAGATGGACATCGCGCCGTGCTGGCACGGCCTTGTCGATATTGCGCAGGAATTTCAGGAACTCCTTGGCGCGGTGGCGAGGCAGGCATTCACCGATGACCATGCCCGACTTCACATCCAGTGCCGCGAACAGCGTGGTCGTTCCGTGCCGTTTGTAATCATGGGTCATGGTTGCGGCGCGGCCCTTTTTCAGCGGCAATCCCGGTTGCGTCCGGTCGAGCGCCTGAATTTGCGATTTCTCATCCACGCAAAGGACGACCGCCCGGTCCGGCGGGTCGAGGTAGAGGCCCACGATATCGGTGACCTTTTCCTCGAACTTCGGATCGTTCGAGACCTTGAAACCCTTCGTGATATGCGGCTTGAGACCAGCTTCCGCCCAGATGCGACCCACGCTGGACGGCGAGATGTTGATTGCTTCGGCCATCAGAGCACGGCTCCAGTGCGTGGCGTTGGGCGGCGTCTCCTGCACCGTCTTGGCGATGACCTTCAGCCGCGTTTCCATGGACAGCGGCGGCACACGTGACGGTCGTGTCTTGTCGCGCTTGAGACCGGCGACGCCTTCCTCGAGATACCGCTGCTGCCAGCGCCAGACCGTGGGTTTCGAGGTCCTCGCGCGCCGCATGATCTCGAAGGTGCCATGACCATCCGCCGTCGCCAGCACGATCTCGGCCCTCCAAACAAGCTTGCGCACGGTGTTGCGGTTGCTGATCAGAGCTTGAAGCTCAGCACGGTCGGCGGGGCCAAGGTAAAGGCAGATGTCATCGCGTCTCATGCCCGGGATGTGGCACATCAAGCCGACGATGGGAATCTTGTGTCAGGTGGCGAACACTAGGTGTTGATTTCAAGCCGCCAACTCGTGTGCATACTCGACCCAAAGATCGAAGGCATCGGCGCGTGCGTGGCGATAAGATCTGGCTGAAAGTTGGTGGCGTTTGGGGCGAAACACGGAGGGGTTTGATTGTGAACGGACAAGAACAGTTGTGCCTGACCAGGCGACTTGAACCGGCCCATTATCTTCTCTCGCCGCCGCCTATGTCTGTGTGAGGCCTCGACGCGATTGTTCAGCCCCTTGTGCTGGCGATGCCCGATCCCCGGGACCAGTTTTACTTTTGCCGCACCGTAGGAGCGCAGATTGTCGGTGACCGTTACCCTTGGTTGACCCCAGATATTGAACAATTTCCTGAAAAAGGAGTCGCGGCCGCCTTGTTTCGGTGGGACTGAACCAGAATATCCAGAACGTCGCCATTGGCATCGACCGCGCGCCAGAGCCAGTTTTTGCGCCCGTTGATCGGCACCACCACTTCTCCAGGATGCCATTTGCCGGCAGGGCGCGGTCGGTCCCGGCAGACTTTCGCGGCAAACTGAACGGCGAAGCGAGACACCCAGTCCCGGATCGTTTCGTAGGAAACCGTGATGCCGCGAGATGCCAGGAAATCCTCAACATCACGCAGACTGAGGGCAAGACGACGAAAGGCCCAGGCTGCGTAGACAATGACGGAACGTGGGAACCGAAAACCCTTGAGCCGGGACAGATCACACAAATTCAACATACCCAGCCGCTACACGGCAATCCGGCCCTCAACAACCCGACAATGCCATCGAGCCTTATCGACGATATCTTCGGACTTTTTGTCGGTGCTGCCTACGCGCAGGAGGCCGAAGTCTGGCGTGACGAATCCACCTTTACGCTTGCACCCGGCGACAGTGCCGAGTGGAAGCTGGTCATGGAAGAGGGCCAGACAGTGGAATACCGAATGCTGGTCGATGGAGGTCGGGTGAATTTCGCCATAGACCGTCACGACGGCGGCAATTCGGTGACCTATGAAAAGAGCCGCGGTTCGACGGGCGACGAAGGCGAACAGGGCTGTTTCTGGCGAAATCGGGACAGCCAGCCCGCGACCGTGACGATCCAGGTGCGCGGCGAATACTACCGAATTCAAAGACGCAAGTTGACACAAGGGAAGCCATCCGCATAAGAGGGTGCGGGTGGCTGCCTAGCTCCGAAGCAGACCTTGGAAGAGTATGTAAATCTCGCCTCGAATTTTCCCCTGAAACCAACTTCGGGCATCCGTTGGCCAATCAGTGAGTACCCGCGTGGCAATGTCACGCCTATGTTACAGGATACTTCTTGACCTCCCCCTACTGGAAGCTTGCATAAGAATTGCATGATCCGCGTTTTCCGCCTCATTTTGATTCTTGCATTGAGCTTCGGTGCCGTGGTTGCGCCGGATGTATCGGCAGTGAATGCGGCTGAGGCAGCAATGGCTCAGATTGGGGGCGCCGAAAGTGCGGACGACCATTGCGGCGCATGCGATCCGATCGGATTTGCTGACGGGATATCCTGCGATGGGGGGTGTACAGTCCCTTGTGGCGCGGGATGTACGGCCGGTATCGTAGCTCGTACGTCAGCGATGCCGCTTGAGATGGCCTTTGGTGTTGTCATCCCGGTCGCGGGACCTGTGATCCCGAATGGCGCGATTCCCTCGCTTGATCCATTTCCTCCCAAGCAGCCTGTCTGAACACGATATCGGCCTCGCCAGCAGCGAGGCCTGACCGTTGCCTTTGCCGAAGCTGGCTGAGCGCGACCCTTTCAGATCAAGGCACATGCAATGACCCTCAACAGACTGATTTCACGACGGCAGGTGCTGCGCACCGGTGCCGCTTTCACGGCCATGTCCGCCCTGTCACCGGCACGAGTAGCGATGGCAGGTCCGACAGAGGATCCTTTCGTGCTGCGCGCGGCGGCCGGGCAGGCCGCCCTGCGTCCGGCACCCTACGGCCCGACCAACGTCTGGGGCTACAACGGGTCCGTCCCCGGCCCCGAGATCCGGGTACGCCAGGGCGACCGCATTCGGGTTCTGGCCCGGAACGGGCTGGATGAAGGGACTACGGTCCACTGGCATGGCATTCGCACACCCAATGCGATGGACGGAGTGCCGTTCCTGACGCAGGATCCCATCCCTGTCGGTGGCGATCTTCTCTACGAATTCGATGCGCCGGATGCTGGCACGTTCTGGTACCACCCGCACCAGCGCAGTTCGGAACAGGTCGGGCGCGGGCTTTACGGGCCGCTGATCGTCGAGGAAGCAAACCCGATCCGCGTAGATCGCGATCTGACCTGGATGCTCGATGACTGGCGGATGACCGGCGACGGACAGATTGCGACAGATTTCGGAAGTCGACACGACGCCGCGCACGGCGGGCGTATCGGCAATTCCGTGACCATCAACGGCCAGATACCGGAACGCATCGCCGTGCGATCCGGGGAACGCATCCGCCTGAGGTTGGTCAACGCAGCCAATGCCCGGATATTCGGGCTGGATTTCGGGGGGCTTGCGCCGGTCGTGGTCGCTCTGGACGGTCAACCCGTGGCACCTCATGCACCAGACGGTGACGTCGTGCTGGTCGGCCCGGCCATGCGTGTCGATCTGGTGATTGATATGACCGGCAAGCCCGGAGAGAGCGTGACCGTGACCGATGTCTTCTACAGGGATCTGGAATACCGTCTGGTCGATCTCGCCTACGAGCCGGATCGGTTACGGGACGCGGTCCCGGACTGGTCGATGGCGCTGCCACCCAACCCGCTGGCCGAACCCGATATGCAAGCGGCCAAGCGGCATCGGATTGTCTTCAATGGCGGCATGATGGGGCAGATGATGATGGGCGGCGGCATGGGGTCGATGCTGGAGCAGATGCGCGAAGGCAACATGTGGTTTATCAACGGCGAAGCAGCAACGGGGCATATGATGGACCCCTTGCTGGTCCTGCCGCAGGGCACGTCGCATGTGCTCGAGATGGACAATCGCACCGCGTGGCATCACCCGATGCATCTTCATGGACATTCGTTCCGTGTGATCGCGCGGAACGGGCAACCGACACGGCATCGCGAATGGCAGGACACCGTCCTGATGGCACCCGAGGAACGGGTCGAGATCGCCTTCGTGGCGGACAATCCGGGAGACTGGATGTTCCATTGTCACATCCTGGAACATCAGGCGGCCGGCATGATGGGCGTCATACGTGTCGATTCCGGCACGACCAAAACCTGAAACAATCCCACGTATCGACCACCACGAAAGGAAAGAACCGATGAAGAAGTTAATTGGACTTGGCAGTCTTGGCACCGCAGGTGCCGCCGCCGTGTTCGCCCTGAGCTTGAATGCCGCGCCTGTCGCAGCACAAGAGGCCACACTCTACAAGAACCCGCAATGCGGATGCTGCGAGAGCTATGCGGACTACCTGCGCGAAAATGGCTTCACGGTCGAGGTAAAGCCGACCCATGATCTGGCTCAGATCAGCCGTGATGCAGGTATCCCGGAGGATTTCCAAGGCTGCCATACGACCTTTCTGGGTGACTACGTCGTCAGCGGTCATGTGCCAATTGATGTCGTCAAGAAGTTGCTTGATGAGCGCCCGGACATTGCCGGTCTGACACTTCCCGGCATGCCGTTGGGATCGCCGGGTATGGGGGGCGCGAAGCAGGAACCGTTCAAGATTTACACCGTCGAAGAAGGTGTGAACCCGACCGTCTATGCGGTCGAATGATCAATTGCGCGGTCTGGTGCGATCCCGTGCCTGACCGGTTTCAAGGGAAAACAATGGATGAAGTGCATGATGATGGATGGTGGAATGATGGGTGGCGGCATGATGATCGCGATGGGACTGGTTTGGTTACTCATCGTGGCGGTGCTGGTGCTCGCGGCAATCGCCTTGGTCAAATACATCCGCTCGGACAGCGGAAAATAGAAATGCGCCAAGATGCGGAATGAGGGCGACAGCAACGGCGACGGCGTGTTGTCGATGGGATTGGTCTGGGGGCGTGCGTCCTGCTTGTCGTGGCATCGATAGTCGCACTCTCGTTGTATTTGGATAGCCAGAAGAAGACACAAGCGACATGAAAAACACCATTAGGCTCGCCGCACTCTTGCTGGCGGCAACGGTCTTACCCGTTTCGGCGCAGGGTGACTTGCTCGCGGGCGAACGCCTTTATCAGGAGAATTGCGCCAGTTGCCACGGTGCAAACCTGGAGAGGCAGCCTGATTGGCGCACCCGATTGCCGAACGGCAGGGTGCCTGCCCCGCCGCATGACGCCTCTGGTCATACATGGCATCATCCGGACCGCGTTTTGTTCGACATCGTGAAACGCGGACCGGCGGCGATTGTCGGGACCGGTTATGAAAGCGACATGCCCGGGTATGAGGGCGTGCTGACAGACGACGAGATCACGTCGATAATCGACTACATCAAGAGCAGCTGGCCCGACAAAGAGCGTGCCTTTCAGAGTGAGCGGACCCACGAGGACCAGCAAGCACAGCCATGACTAGCATTCGCGACAACAAGGTTGTTCCCGCGCCCCGCCGGAGAAATCTGGGCTTTGTGCTGGTGCCCGTGCTGGCTTTGGCCCTCATGGTCCTGTTCGGCTGGGGGCTTTTCAGGGGTGCTGACGACCTGCCATCGGCGCTTCTCGGCAAATCTGTGCCGGAATTTGTGCTTCCCCCGGTTCTCGGTCGCGGGGAAGGTCTTTCGACGCAGGACCTGATCGGCCATGTCTCGCTGGTGAACGTCTTTGCCTCGTGGTGTGTGCCCTGTCGGGCCGAACACCCGCTGTTCATGGAACTGAGCGCCACCGGTGAGGTGCCGCTCTACGGGATCAACTACAAGGACCCACCCGAGCAGGCGCGCGCCTGGCTCGACGAATTGGGCGATCCCTACGCGCGCATCGGGGCCGACATCGACGGACGTGTTGGCATCGAATGGGGCGTTTACGGCGTGCCGGAAACCTATGTCATCACGTCCGACGGCACCATCGCCTACCGCCATGTCGGACCGATCACTCGGGCAATCTTGCGCGAAACCCTGTTGCCGATCGTCCGGGATCTGAAAAACCAATCTTTCAAGGAGCCAACGCCATGAAATATCTCAAAACGGCGCTGCTCGTCTGGGCATTGTCCGTCGGCGCGGCGTTTGCCGGGCCGCAAGGCTTCGCACTGCACGACACGCCGCAGCCGGTGATCAATGTGCGCTACGAGACCGAAGACGGCAGCCGTGGGGACATGGAGGATTTTCGCGGCAAGGTGATCCTCGTGAATGTTTGGGCAACCTGGTGCGTGCCATGCCGTGAGGAAATGCCGACGCTGGATGCGCTTCAGGCGAAACTTGGCAGCGACCGCTTCGAGGTTGTCGCCCTGTCCATCGACAGGGCCGGGTCGCCCGTCGTGCGGCGGTTCTACGACGAGATCGGTGTCACCAATCTCAGGATGTATGTCGACAAGACCATGCTGTCGATGACCGCGCTGCGCACCGTCGGTCTGCCGACAACGATCCTGATCGACGCGCAGGGGCAGGAACTGGGACGGCTGGTCGGCCCTGCCGAATGGGACGAGCCCGATATGGTGTCTTTCTTGCGAGAGTTTATCGAATAAGCGTCCCTGAAAGAGCGCCGCCCGCCCTTGACCGTCCAGTTCTCAAAATGACCAGTACTCAAACTTCAAAAGGATTTTCCGGATGACCGACATATCATCTTCCAACGATGCGGGCACGGCAGGCTTCAAAAGCGCCAGCGACCGGCTCCGGTGGTTGACGCGCAGACGATTGCTGTTCGTCGGTGCGGCAACCGTGATGGGCGGCGGCATGGCCCTGAACTGGGGATGGCTCACCGCGATCGGTCTCGCGCCTGTTCTGGTCTCGCTGGCACCCTGTGCCGCGATGTGCGGGCTTGGTCTGTGCATGAAGGGTGGGTCCGGCGGGAAATGCAACGGTGCGGGTAGTGGCAAGCCCGATCAATTCGAAAGGTGATGCAGTTGATTGTCTGTCTGACCCGGCGCGCCGCCTTGGCGACATTCGCGGCCACGATCTCCTTTCCGGCCTCCGCCGATCATCCGGGTGAAAATCTGGATGCGCGGATGTTCGAGATGGAGCCATATTTCCAGGCCCTCGACGCAGCACAGGCCCCGGATTTCGAGTTGCAGGATGCGGAGGGCAATCCTGTGCGCTTGGCGGATTTCAGCGACAAGGTCGTCATCCTGCATTTCATCTACGCCAACTGCCCGGATATCTGCCCGCTCCATGCGGAAAAGTTCGCGGCGGTCCAGGCTTCGGTCAACGACGGGCCGATGAGGGATCTGGTGCAATTCATCTCGATCACGACCGATCCCGTGAATGACACGCCCGACGTCCTGCGCGAATATGGGGACCGGCATGGATTCGATCCGACCAACTGGGTCATGCTGACCAAACGGCCTGATCAAGCTGACGACGCAACGCGCCTTCTGGCGCGGGACTATGGGCTGGAGTTCACGATGACCGCCGACAGCGACATGATGATGCACGGTGCGGTCACCCATGTCGTGGATATCGGGGGGCGGTTCGCCGCAAAGTTCCATGGCATGGAATTCAAGAACGTGAACCTGATCCTCTATGTCAGCGAGTTGATCAACAATGCCCAGCACCGACGCCGGGAACGCGGTTGGTGGGACCGCCTGACAGGGGCTTTTCAATGAGTGATATCGCGATTGGCGTCATGCAATCCGCGACGGATAGAATTTCCCTGACAGCACTCCGTCGATATTTTTCGGTGATCATTCCGGCCAATCTGATCTGGGAGTTCGCCCACATGCCGCTCTACACGATCTGGGACGAGGGCACCTGGGATGAGATCGTCTTCGCCGCGGTTCATTGCACCGGTGGCGACATTCTTATTGCCATGAGCGCGCTGATGCTTGCCTTGATGCTGACCGGCCATGGCTGGCCCTTCGTGGCTCCGACACGACGCTCGGTGATCGTCCTGACAGTATTGTTCGGTTTGGGATACACGCTGTTCAGTGAATGGCTCAACATCGTGATCCGCGCGGCATGGGCCTATTCGGACATGATGCCGATCATTCCGATTCTCGATGCAGGGTTGTCGCCGGTACTGCAATGGATCGTAATCCCGCTGATTGCCTTCTGGTGGGCATCACGGCCCTTCAGCGGACATGGTAACGCATGATGGATATTTCCGGCATCGTCGCGTCGTTTCTGGCGGGAGCCATTTCGTTCCTGTCGCCCTGCGTCCTGCCGCTGGTGCCGGGCTATGTCTCCTATATTGCGGGCCAGCCGGATTTGCGCATGACGCGATCGGTCGGCCTGCGGGCACGCGCCGGGGCACTTGGGCTGAGCGCCTGCTTCGTTTTTGGATTTTCCACGGTCTTTGTCGCGTTGGGGGCCGGGGCCAGCGCGCTCGGGTCGCTGCTTCTGACCTGGCGCACTGAGCTCAACTATCTGGGCGGGGCGATCATCATCCTGTTCGGACTGGTCATGCTGGGTGCCTTCCGTCTGGAAGCGTTCTCGCGTGACACCCGCTTCACACTCGACATTCCGGGGGGTCGCCCGCTTGGAGCTTACGTCCTGGGCTTGGCCTTCGCCTTTGGATGGACGCCCTGCATCGGGCCGATCCTTGGCGCGATCCTGACACTCAGTTCGACCTCCGGCGGTATGTCGGACGGCATCTGGCTGCTGTCGATCTATTCCGCGGGGTTGGGCGTGCCGTTTCTGCTGGCCGCGCTGTTCACTGACGCCATTGCCGCACGGGTCAGACAGATCGGCAAGGCCGGTCGCTGGCTCTACAAGGGCGCAGGCGTCGTCATGATCATCATGGGCGTTGCCATCATGACCGGCCAATTGTCCCGGTTTGCCTACTGGCTCTTGGGAACCTTCCCATTCCTGGCCTCAATCGGTTAATTCTCCTTGGCATTTCTGAGGTGAAGCCAGATCAGTATTGCCCCGATGACGAAAAATATCAGGTTCAGGAAGAACGTGTAGTCGATGCTGAACCGGACCATCTCCTGAAGCGAAGGCCGCTCGGTCGGGATCATCCCGACGAGAGCGAACAGGTAATGCACCGTAATTCCCGCAGCGACCATGCACAGGTACAGCAAGCCTGAAAGATAGAGCGCATACTGCCAGCCATAATACTTTGCGTGCACCCAGATCACCGTGGCAGCAACAAGATCGGCTCCGAGAAAGGCGATCACGCCTCCGAACGACGCATCACGCGACCAGAGCATCGCGGCCAGAGGGACATTGCCCATCGACCCGATGAAGGTGAAGAAGGCCACGACGGGAGCCACCAGCGCGTTTTCAAGAACGATCAGGAAGCCCGGCGCGTCCTGCGCACCGCCATCTCCAACCAGGAAGATCACGTTCCAGAAGCTTTGCGGCACAAAGACGGAAATGAAACCCGCGACCGTGAAGCCGAAGAGGATCTCCTTCCAGACCATCTTCCATTCCATGAAGAAAGCGCGGGCGATCCGGTCCCATCCTTCGCGGGACAGCAGTTTGTCGCGGAACGATCCCTTCATGGTCTGGTCCGTGTTCATACCTTCGTCGGACTGGGCCTTCTCCGCATGCTCTTTCGCGCTTTCGATAAATGACCTTGGAAACCATATCAGGGTAAGGGCATAGGCGTAGATCGTCATCAGGATGCCAAGCATGAAATTCGCCACCATGAATTTCCAACCCAGCAGGACCAGAAGGACGATTCCAAGCTCGATCACCAGATTTGTTGATGAAATCAGGAAGGCGATGGAATTGACCGGATGCGCACCTTTCACGAGGATCGAACGCGACGCGGCAAGAGCCGCGAAGGAACAGGACGACGACACGAAACCAAAGAACCCGGCAATGCCTGCCTTCCTGGCACCACGATCACCCAAAACGCTCGCCATCTGATCCCGTGTCACGAAGATCTGGATGCCTGCGGAGATGATATAGCCGAAGATCAGCGCCCAGAGCGCCTTCCAGAGCATGCCCGCCCCGGTCGTGAATGCTTCGAGAATTTGGTCCATTCAACTAAACCCCTTTTTCTGTGCTGTCTGATCTGCAAACCTGTCGGGAAAACAAGTCTGAGGGGTGCGAAAAAGGCACCCGCCTTTCAGCCGATCAGATAGAGCCTGATCGGCATCCAGATCCCCATGACAATCATCATCAGGTTCTCTGTGAGTGAGACAAAGCCAAGCGGCACATTGCTGTCACCACCGACGCAGGCGCATTTCAATTCACGCTTGTCGATATAGACCGCCTTGAAAACCGACACTGCGCCAACGGTGCCGATGAACAGGGCCACCGGTGCCGAAAGCCAGGTCAGCGCCCCGGCGACCATGAGTATGCCTGCGAACGCCTCTCCGAACGGATAGATCTTGCCATATCGCACCCACCGACGCGCCAGCAGGTCTTAGTTCAGGAACATGGTCGAAAAGCTTTCGACATCCTGAAGTTTTTGTACGGCCAGAAAGCACATCGAGATGGAAATGAACCATTCCAGCCCGCGCAGGGTGAAAAAGGTCTCGAAGCTGTACCATGACAAACCGAACGACATCAGGAACGCGACGGCAAAGATCGCGATCACCGGCTGGTAGGACGTGTCCGAGCGTTCGTCTTCGGGCGCATCGATGCCGAAATGGACTCGAAGGTTGTCATATCCGCCGATCCGATCGTCGCCGATCCAAGTTTGCGGGGTGGTTTCGACGCCGTGTTTTTCCATGAACGCGTCGGTTTCCTCACGCGTGGTCAAAGGATGATCCTCGACCTCGAAACCCTCGCGCTCCAGCAGGTCCTTGGATTTGAGTCCATAGGGACAGAGGTGGTCGGGCATTGCCATCCGATAAAGCCTGGCTGTCGGGGGTGTGTCTTTTGGCATGTCATATCCTCCGTTTCAGGGTTCAGGCGTCGCAGCCATAAAAGCCGCGATAGCCTGCCCGCAGGCCGGCATCGAGTTCGAGAACGAGGTTGGCGTTCTGCATTTCACCGCTGTTTACCAGCGCCGCAGCCCCATCCGGCGCACTGAGGGCCACGGACATCCCTTCAGCGCTCAGGGTGCCGGTTTCGTCGGTTGAACCAAGACGCACCAGATCGCCGCTGATCTTGGCCAGCGCCGCCGGGGCGCCGTCGATCTGTCCTGCGGCAAGCACAGGTTTGCTGGTCGTGGTATACTTGTAGGTGCAGGTGGCCCCATCCGGGAAAAGCTGCGCGATCTCATCGCCGGTCAGGAATTCCAGATCGAGGATGGCAATTTCGGCGGATGAGAGTGCCTCGTTCAGATCGACGATGCGGGCTGGACCATCAGGACCCTCATCAGCCGCGTCACCATTCGCGTCGATGTCATTCGCCAGATACCGCATCTCGGCGATTTCCTTGTCCTGGGCAAAGATGATCTCGTCGGCCAGTTTGCGCACCCGCGGGTCAGAAATATTGGCGCGGCCCGACGTCATGATCGCGATTGAATGGTGCGGGATCATCGCCCTCATGTAGCTTGTGTCGCCAACGGTCACCTGGCTCCGGACCAGCCAGAGGGATCCGATAAAGACCACGGCGGCGCCAAGAAAGATGGCGGCATTGATCGCCTTTCTGGAATACATCGACAGCATGAAACCCAGCATGATGATCGCCATTGTGGCACCCATCAGCACGGCCATATAGGCGCGGGTTTCGGACCAGAACATATGGCTCCAGAGATAGGTGTTGAGATACATCAGGATGAACATCACCACCGTGGATGTGGCGATCATTGCGAAAAAGCGTAGGTATGTCATTGGCGACCTCCAGTCTCGAAAAGTTGATGTCCTATTGAAGGAACAACATTCCAGCGCTGGAATGTTCCGTCGCTTTTGAGAAAAAGGTCCGACTTTTGCGAACGACGGAGCTACCCGGACGCCTTGCTGATACTGCCCGCATTAGGTTCCGTGGCCAGATCGGCCAGGATCGGGCAATCGGGGCGGTGATCACCCGCGCAAGCATCCACAAGATGCGACAGAGTGGCACGCATTTCGGTCAGTTCCGCGATCTTGCTGTCAATCCGGTCAAGGTGCTCTTCTGCGATCTGCTTTACCTCGGCGCTGGCGCGGTCGGTGTCGGCATAAAGCTTCAGCAGGCTCCGGCAATCCTCGATGGTGAATCCAAGGGCGCGGGCGCGGCCGAGAAAGGCCAGCTTGTGCACGTCGCTCTGCCGGAAGCTGCGATAGCCATTTGAACTGCGCAGTGGTTCGACGAGACCGATGTCTTCGTAGTAGCGGATCGTTTTGGCGGGAAGGCCGGAAAGGTCGGCCACATCTCCGATGTTCATGATCGTTTCCTCCTAAAGTTCATTCAGCTGAAATTGGGGATGCCGAGGCTTCGGAGACGGGACGCACTGTCTCGTCCATCGCCGGGCGCACGCGGCGCAGCCGCAGCGCATTCGTCAGCACGAAGACAGAGCTGAGTGCCATCGCACCCGCGGCCAGAACAGGTGAGAGCAACAGCCCTGACACCGGATAAAGCACGCCCGCCGCAACCGGGATCAGGGCGACGTTGTATCCGAATGCCCAGAACAGGTTCTGGCGGATGTTGCGCATGGTGCTTCGCGACACCTCCAGGGCGTTCACGACGCCGCGCAGATCGCCGGACATCAGCACCACGTCCGCAGATTCGATGGCCACGTCCGTACCGGTGCCGATGGCGATACCCACGTCCGAATGGGCAAGCGCGGGTGCGTCGTTGATCCCGTCGCCAACGAACGCGATGCGCTGGCCCGCGCCGCGCAGATCGTCCAGCGCCGCCACCTTGCCGTCGGGCAGAACGCCGGCGATCACATGGTCGATGCCGGTTTCGCGGGCGATAGCCTCTGCCGTTTCGCGCTTGTCACCGGTGATCATGGCAACCTTCAGTCCCTGTGCGTGCAAGGCGCGGATTGCAGCGGCACTCGACGGCTTCACCGGATCGGCCACGGCGATGACGGCGGCGACACGACCGTCGATCGCCGCGAAGAGTGCGGTGCGGCCCTGTTCGGCCAGGCGGCGCTCCTCGTCGGCCAGATCGCCGATCTCCAGCCCCTCGCGGGTCATCAGGCGGTCGGCTCCGACAAGCACCTCGCGGCCCGCCACTTTTGCCCGCACGCCGTGGCCGGTGATGGATGCGAAATCCATGACGTCATGCCGCGCGACCCCCTCGACCTTTGCCGCGCGCAGGATTGCCTCGGCGATGGGGTGTTCCGATTGCGCCTCGACAGCGGCGACCAATGCCAGCACCTCGGCGCGGTCAAAGCCGTCCGCAAGAACGAGATCGGTCAGTTCCGGGCGGCCCTGAGTAACCGTTCCGGTCTTGTCCAGCGCCACCACATCCACGCTGGATAGCTGTTGCAACGCGTCGCCCTTGCGAAAGAGCACGCCCATCTCGGCGGCACGTCCCGTGCCGACCATGATCGACGTCGGCGTGGCAAGACCCATCGCGCAGGGGCAGGCGATGATCAGCACGGATACCCCGGCCACCAAGGCAAAGGACAGCGCGGGCGAAGGACCGACCAACAGCCAGACAATCACCGTCAACAGCGCCAATGCCATGACTACGGGCACGAACCAGAGCGTGATCCGGTCCACCAGACCCTGAATCGGCAGCTTGGCGCCCTGTGCCTCTTCGACCATCCGGATGATCTGGGCCAGCGTCGTGTCGGCACCCACACGCGTCGCGCGGAACTGGAAGGCACCGCTGCCGTTGACGGTGCCGCCGGTGACGGGATCGCCCACGGATTTGGCGACCGGCACCGGTTCGCCGGTGATCATGCTCTCGTCCACACGGGCACTGCCTTCGGTCAGCTCGCCATCCACTGCAATCCGCTCGCCGGGGCGCACGATCAGAATGTCGCCCGCGACGATGCGGTCGATGGCCACATCCTGCGACTCCCCGTCAACCAGCACACGGGCTGTCTTTGCCTGAAGGCCCAGCAGCTTCTGTATCGCTGCCCCGGTCCGGCCCTTCGCGCGGGCCTCCAGCCAGCGGCCCAGAAGGATCAGCACGACGATGACGGCCGCCGCCTCGAAATAGACCGCGCGCGATCCCGCGGGCAGCAGCGTCGTGGCGAAAAGTGCCACGAGCGAATAGATGTAGGCCGCCGATGTGCCAACCGCGACAAGGCTGTTCATGTCCGGCGCGCCTTTCAACAGTGCCGGGAAACCGCGTGTGTAAAAAGTACGTCCCGGCCCAAACAGGACCGCCGTGGTCAGTGCGAACTGGATCATCCAGCTGGCCCGATGGCCGATGGTGTCACCGATCAGACCGTGCATGCCAGGGATCAGATGTGCGCCCATCTCGAGCAGGAACACGGGCAGGGCGAGGGTCGCTGCCACGACAGTCCGGCGCGCCAGATCCCGCGCTTCTTCGCTTTTGCGGGCTCCTGCGTCTTCCGATGAATTGTCTGCAGCCTGCGTGGCAGAGTAACCTGCGTCGCTGGCAGCCTTGATGAGGTCGACAACCGCGACCGCGCTTTCCAGATAGGTGACCGTTGCGGTTTCCGATGCTAAGTTGACGTTCACGTCCAGCACGCCCGGCAGCACGGCCAGTGCCTTTTCCACCCGACCGACGCACGAGGCACAGGACATGGATGCGATGTTCAGACGTACGCTCCGGGTCCGGGCCGGATAGCCGATCTCCTGAAGGGCTGTCGCGATTTCGGTGATGCGCTCCGGTGCGTCGATCTGCGCCTGAGCGGTCTCGTTGGCGAGATTGACACGGACATCGCTGACCCCCGGCAGAGCCGTGAGGCTACGTTCCACGCGCCCCACGCAGGAAGCACAGGACATGTTTTGCAGGGAAAGTCGAAGGGGGCGCGGATCCGACATGAGAATCTCCTTGATCTGATCCTCCGACAGATAGGGTCTCCAGTTACTGGAAGGTCAATAGGCATGTAAAATAAAATTCTGGCCATCGACCTTCCTGCGCCGGAACGCCCTACATGCATGTCGTCAAAGGAGATTGCGATGATCAGATTAAGCGTACCGAACATGAGTTGCGGCCATTGTACCGCTTCCATCCAAAGGGCCATCTTGGCTGTCGTAGCCGCCATCGTCCTTCGTCGTCGCCTCTGCAAGCTTCCTGGGGGCGTCTGATCCCGCCAGCCGAAGGGTTACCCCCGCCCCGGAAATCGCCCGCCGCCGACCTCCACGCGCCCTGCAATACGATCCGCCGCCAGGGCCGATACGGATATGAGCGCAGTCGAAATGGCGAAAGCGGCATAGTTCGCTGTCTGCGTCATGCGATGTTCCATGCGTTCAATCCCATCGTCCGTTGCAGGTTACGGAGCGGCTGCTCCCCAATGGTTGAGAAGTACCTCATCACATTGGGCGCGCAAGTCTATCCGAACCGTTCTGTGAAAATCCGCGATTATTGTCTTCAGGCTAAATTGTTTAATCTGGCAACAGCAACCAATCAAATTGCAGTTGCAACGGCCAGCCAGATTTACACGGCCCCCCGGCGGGTCGGCCTGCCGGAGCAGGCCTGCCACCGGATCGTGTAGCCTGGAGACTTTAAAACCAACAGCATTGTGTTCGCGATCGAATGCAGAATCGTCAAATTTCAACCGCTACAAATACTATCGAGAAAACTGCGTGCTTAACGCAGAATTCTACAGTCTCGGTGTTTGGCTGAGCTGATTGCCTAGCGGGAGGAACTTGGTAGTTCTTTGAAAAGATCGGTTTTTGTAGTATTCTCTGCAAGCGCCGGACCCTGAAGTGAATGCCCCAGCCAACTCTAATTGGCTTTCCATGTTCGTCCGGTGAGCCGTCATCACGGCTCCCCAAATTTGGATGAGTAAGAGCACACGAATGAATTGATTTTGGCGCCCGCAATCGGAAGGGAACTCACATTGGTTTCGACTGGTCGGGCCCTTTGGAAGGACAAAATATGGTCGGCCTGAACCGCGACATCAACTATCTACCGCCAGAAGAAATCGCCATTCTCCTTAATGTGTCCGAGGATGTTTTGGCCCCCCTTCTCGATCGGAGGTCCCAGCGTCCCCTCTGGTCGGGCGACGACCTGCTTGAGGTTGTCGAGGTCGACCCAGCAAGGCTGCAAGAGCTTGACGAAATGGGCCTGTTGAACTTTGGGAACCCATTGGTCACGCAGGCGCCGCAGCCATTGCCATTACCCGAAGAAATCACTCCTCCGATTGCTCGTCCTTCGATCCCAGCCCACCCGGCACCATTAACGGAAGTCTTGTCTGGCCTATCGCAGCTCTTTTCTGGCCTTTCGACGATGTCAGCGATGGAGGCCCGTGATGAACCGGCGGCCAAACGGCGAGGCGGGCTTCCGCCTCTTGCTGAAGGTCAACACCGGAGCCTTTCGGATGCGAAGGTCAGTCTCCACGAACTGCGATCCGGTTGGATGCACCGACCACCCACGACGCCGGGCGATGCGCCGGGCCCTTACGGGCATCATACCTATTGGGTCGAAGTCATTCCGCCCTGCTATTGTCTCTACGTCTGGATTTTGAAGGGTCGGCAGGTCGGTGGACGGGAAGTAGGCGCTTCTGCGCTAGCTGCCGGAGCGACCGGCATGGGCATTTCACTGCGCCCGGCCCCTGCCTCGGTCGACAAGGTGGTGGAAGACATCCATCACGCCAACACGATCTTCGCGCCGTCGGGGTTTCAATTTTGTCTATGCGGTGTGCGCGTGCTCGATCCGACTGAAATGAATTCGTCGCAGGGCGACCCAAACCTTGCCGACACGCTCTTCACCAACACCGGAGTCATCTACAGCAAGGACGATACAGAACCCAAGAAGATCCGGCCGTTCCAATGGTTGTTCGATGGTTTTCAGTACGATGCGACCCTCGACTTCAAGCGGCGCTGTGTTCACATATTCTATGCCTCCGACGTTCAGCGTTCGCCCCAGAAACCTGACGATCAAAACGGCAAGGTACTCGGCGTGGGCGGTCCACTGGAGACGCACCGCCGGGACAAGCGCATGACCCCTGTGGGCATTGTTGAGGGGGGTGGCGATACCATCGCCCACGAGATCGGTCATGGCCTGGGACTTCTTCATCCTGACAGAGACATATCGAAAGAGCCGCTGCGGCCCGGAGAACCGCGGCACGATCCCAACAATGCGACGGACCGCAACAACTTGTTGCTGAAGGCACCGACGGGCGAGGACCTCAATAGCTATCAGGCCGAGTTCCTGAAGCTATCCATTTCCGCAAACGGGCTCTCGCTGGGTTGTCCGGGAAGCTGAAGAAATTGCTCAGTTATACTCGGAGTCTTTGACTTGCCGAATTTGGCGACTTGACGTTGAGGCTTGGAACGATTCGGGTAAGCCAATGATCCGGAACAACTTTCTTTCCCCAGCGGAACGCCTCAAACTTGAGTGCTGCGTGCGCATTCAGCGCGAGGACCATGGCGTCGCGCGGAGGGCGAATGCGATCCTGCTGCTCGACGATGGCGAGAATTGCGTGCAGATCGCGAAATTTCTGTACTTGGACGACGACACCATTCGCAGTTGGTACAAGTCTTATCGGGACGGTGGCTGGGAAGCGCTTGCCCTTGATGGCTGGAAGGGCGGCAAGTCTCGCATGACCTCTGATCAGGAAACCGTGCTATGCGACTGGCTGCAGGCTCGCTTCTGCCGATCGACAGCTGAGATCAGGACCTACATCGCTGCAGAGTTTGGTCTGGATTCTTCACATTCCGGCGGGAGTGGGGTTGAGGCACCGTGCCGCGAAATTTGACTGCGCGCCCACTCTACCGAATGCTGCGGAATCTCCGAACGGCAGCTTTGTCGGCAATTTGCGATTGGCGAAGGGCCTGCTCATTCTGTGCTTGCCGCTGGCCGTAGATCCTGCAATTGCTTGTTCCGTCGGTTTCCTCCGGGAATGAAAAGGGAATCCGTTCCGGCCTTGGCCGGGAAACGGAACTGCCCCCGCAACTGTAGGCGGCGAGCGCCTCTCGATATGCCACTGGGTGAGTTCCGGGAAGGCGAGAGGTGTCGCGACCCGCCAGTCAGGAGACCTGCCGACGCGAGTGAAACCACGATCGGACGGGGTGTGCCGGGGCGGGAAACCTGTCGCGTCCCGTATGATCGCACACTGTTTCGCGTTTTGTCCCTGCCGGTCCCATCTGACGGGAAAGAACGGATGAAACAGACACTGATCACGGCCACCCTGCTGGCCAGCGCCGCGCTGCCCCTGCATGCGCAAGAAACAACCTACCCCCTGAACCTGACGAATTGCGGCGTGGAGATGTCCTTCGACACCGCCCCGGGCAGTGCCGTGACCATCGGCCAGTCCGCGACCGAGATCCTCTATTCCCTCGGCCTTGCGCCCAAGGTCTCGGGCACCTCCGTCTGGTTCAATCCGGTCCTGCCGGAGTTCGCGGAGGTGAACGAGGGGATCGAGCGGATGGCCGACAATGATCCCAGCTTCGAAAGCGTGGTCGCGAAGAAGCCGGGGCTGGTCGCCGTGCAATATGAATGGCACGTGGGCGAAAGCGGGATCGTGGGCACCCGCGAGATGTTCCGTGACGTTGGCGTTCCGACATACATCATGCCCGCCGATTGCGACACCAAGGACAATTCCACCGGCGGGGACGGCACGCGCGTGGGCGCCTTCGACACCGCCTCGGTTTACAAGGGCATCCGCGAGCTTGCGGCGATCTTCGACGTGCAGTCGGCCGGCGAGGGTCTGGTCGCGGAACTGGAGGCATCCGAACGCGATGCTATCGCGCGTGCGGAAGGCCTCGATCTGCCGGGCGATCTGACGGCCGTCTTCTGGTTCTCTTCCGCAGATCTGGAGATTGACCCCTATGTGGCCGGGCGGCTCGGCGCGCCGGGGTACATGATGTCGAATCTCGGGATCGAGAACATCATCGAGTCCGACGAGGAATGGCCGACGGTCGGGTGGGAGAGCATCGCCCGCGCGGATCCAGACATCATCGTCATCGCCTACATGGACCGCCGCCGCTTCCCGGCGGACGACGTGGAGAAGAAACTCGCGTTCCTGCGCACCGATCCCGTGACAAGCCAAATGACGGCCGTGCAGGAGCGGCGGATCGTGCAGATGGACGCCCACGCCATGAGCGCGACGATGCGGTCGATCTACGGGCTGGGAACCCTGTCGCAGGCGCTCTCGGAGATGTCCTTCGAATGACAATGGTGGCCGCGCCTGCACGCGTCGCACGGGGGCGCGGCCTCTGGCTTGCTCCCCTCGTTCTCGGGCTCGCCATCCTGGCCGGCACAGCAATCGGGGAGACCCGGCTGCCCTTCGCCACGGTGCTGCGGACGCTCGCGAACCACCTGTGGGAGGCGGGTTATCCGGTGGACGGGATAGAGGCGGGGATCATCTGGAGCTATCGCCTCCCCCGCGCCGTCGTGGCGGCTTGTTGCGGGGCGGGGCTGGCGTTGACCGGGGTGGTGCTTCAGGCGCTTCTGCGCAACCCGCTTGCCGATCCCTACCTGATGGGCCTTTCTGCGGGTGCCTCGACCGGGGCGGTCCTCGTCACGGTCGCGGGCGTGGGGGGCGGCGCGATCTCAATGTCGTTTGGCGCACTGACCGGGGCGCTGCTGGCCTTTGGATGCGTCGCGGCGCTTGCCCGTGCGGTCAGCGGCGGCGCGGGGGGAGGGCGCGCCACCCAGGCCGCGGCCGCGATCATCCTCGCCGGGATCGCCGGGTCGCAGATGTTCAACGCCCTGACGGCCTTCACCATCGCCCGCTCCGCCAATGCCGAGCAGGCGCGGGGCATCATGTTCTGGCTGATGGGCAACCTGTCGGGCATCCGGTGGGAGGATGTCGGTGCCTGCGCCCTCGTTTCCCTTGCAGGCGTGAGCCTTTGCCTGTGGCACCGACGTGCGCTCGACGCGTTCACATTCGGCGCCGATAGC
This sequence comes from Sedimentitalea todarodis, assembly GCF_032595355.1. Classification (NCBI taxonomy): domain Bacteria; kingdom Pseudomonadati; phylum Pseudomonadota; class Alphaproteobacteria; order Rhodobacterales; family Paracoccaceae; genus Sedimentitalea; species Sedimentitalea todarodis. Next base: position 92,103 of record NZ_JASMWN010000014.1, read on the forward strand.
GCAGCCTCCCTCGGAATCAACGTACCGGCGCTGCGCGGCACGCTCGTCACCGCCACGGCGATCATGGTCGGCGTGCTGGTTTCGAAGGTTGGCGCAATTGGCTTCGTCGGGCTGGTCGTCCCCCACGCCATGCGGTTCCTCGTCGGGACACGTCACGATCAGCTGGTGCCGGCCTCGGCGCTTGCGGGGGCGGTGTTCCTCGTGGCCGCCGACGTGATCAGCCGCGTCCTCGTGCCTGGACAGGTCTTGCCCATCGGCGTGGTCACGGCGCTGGTGGGCGCGCCGACCTTCGCGCTGATCCTTGTGCGAGGCGCGCGGAGATGAAGGTGGAGGTCCGCGACCTCTGCGCACGCGTCCATGGCACGCCGCTCCTGTCGGACGTGTCGTTCCGCCTCCACGAACGCGAGCTTTTCGGCCTTGTGGGCCCCAACGGCTCGGGCAAGTCGACCCTCATGCGATGCTTGGCAGGATTGCGCCGCCCGTCATCGGGGCGCGTCCTGGCCGACGGCGAGGATCTTGCCTGGATGCCCCTCCGCACACGTGCGCAGCGCATCGCCCTCGTCGAGCAGCAAGCCGACACGACCGACCGGCTGACCGTCCGCGACGCAGTGGAACTCGGGCGCACACCGTACCTCTCGCCCCTGCGTGGCTGGGGGGTGGCCGACGACATGGCGGTCGGGGACGCCCTCGGGGCGGTTGAAATGGCGGGCTTTGCCACGCGCCACTGGCATACCCTGTCAGGCGGCGAGCAGCAGCGCGTCCACATCGCTCGCGCGCTGGCGCAATCGCCGGACCTGCTGCTGCTGGACGAGCCGACGAACCACCTCGATATCCGCCACCAGCTTTCGCTTTTGGCACTGGTGCGAGATCTTCGGATCACGCGCGTCGTGGCCCTGCACGACTTGAATCAGGCGATGGAATGTGACCGCATCGGGGTGCTGCACGGAGGCAGGCTCGTCGCGACAGGCTCCCCCCAAGACGTGCTCGACGAAGCTCTCCTTGCCGAAGTCTTTGGCGTCACGGCGACGCGCCATCGGGCCCCAGATGGATCGCCGCGCCTTCATTTTTCCCATGCCCTATGAAGGATTGTCCATGCGCCTCAGGGAGTGGGCAAAACTTGGGGGTCTGGTCGTGCTAGGATCGGTTCTTTGCGAGGAGAACTTCCATGGATGTCCGAATAACTGTCGAGACCACCTTCGAAAACGGAAGGAAACGCTCCCATCAACTCGGCCATTTCTCACGCCCGTTCCGGCAAGCCCAACCCGAAAGCTTCGGACTCCTGCTTGAGGATGCCAGGACGCTGCTCCGGCAACTGCAGCAAGCGATGCTGCTCGATCAGATCGAGGAGATATCGGAAGCAGGCCGGAGCTGCCCCGCCTGCAATAAGGTGAGGGCCATTCATGATTACCGGCCTCGGGTTCTCGACACGCTTTTCGGTCGATTTCGCGTGCGAGTGCCGCGTATTCGCGGCTGTGGCTGTACCGCCAAACCGGAAGCTATCTCGGGTGGACCACATACCCTGCTCGGACACTTATTCCCGGATCGAGCAACCCCGGAATTGCGCCGCCTTCAAGCCGAACTTGGGTCGCGCCACTCATTTCGGGAAGCCGCACGGATCATGGAGACGTTTCTGCCTTGCGCGACGCAGATGAACACCACGGTACGCAATCGGCTGGGCAGAATTGCCAAAGAACTTAGTGATCGTGAACAATCGGTCCCTGCTGTGGATGACGGAGCGCATATTCGATGCCGGCCAGAATATCAAAAGCGGCACCTCGATCTTGTGGTTGGGAAGATCGAAAGCCCAGATATGAGCCGCCGCTTCGGCCTCGCGCAACAAGCCGTTCGGTCTCCGGCCAATGAACTCCGGCAGGATCTATGCGCGCTAGGATGGGACGACCATCGCCCCGTCACCGTCATTTCCGACGGGGAACCCGCGCTTTCCAATCTGGTGCGGCGCGCCGTTCGGGGGCCGGTCCGTCACATCCTCGACTGGTGGCATATCTCAATGCGAGTTCAACATGTTGCGAACGCCGTCAACGGGCTTTTGCAGGCGGAGAATTTTCCGGGGATGCCGGAACTCTTCAAACGCCCATCGGAAACATTGCGATGGTGCCTGTGGCATGGGAAAATCATGACAGCTGGTACACGTCTTCAGTGCCTGATGATCGATTGCTCCAGGCTCTCCAAAGAAGACACCATGGTGCGCGCGGCTGCAGCACGCGTCTGGGCGCGTTGTCGCGAACTGTACACTTATCTGGCAAATAACTGGGATGCACTCACCAACTACGGCTGGTGGCACCGCAACGGTTTTCCGATTTCATCCTCCCGTGCCGAAGGCTGTGTCGACGATATCGGAAACGCTCGTATGGGAAAACGTCGAAGGATGCGATGGTCTCCGAAAGGCGCGCACCGCGTGGCCGTCACCAGAGCTGCCGTTCTTGACGGGCGATTGACTGTCGCTCACAGGAAACTGGCCGCCTGACCACCAGGTTTTGCCCACTCCCGTCTTATGATCGCTCAGAACTGCATGTTCAGTGCGAAGAAGATCTGCCATTTCGGCTGCCCGTCCCCTTCGTGAGCGACGCTGTATTGCGGCTCGACAAACATGTTGTAGACGGTGTCATTGGCCTGGATCACCTTGCCGAGCCGCAAACCAAGCGGGATGTTGTAATCCCCGTTGTCCAGGTCGAACGTCCAAGCAGGTGCGCTGCCGGTATACCAGCCCTGGCCGAGCTGGTAGAAGCCAAAAGGCTGAAGGGCGGCGAGCTTCACCCGTTCACGTCCGTTCGTGTCGCCGATGCCATTTCGATAGGTCAGCAGGTAGCCATACTGAAACTTCGAACTGGTTGCGTTGAAATAGACGTTTGCGAAACCAACCTGCCACTGCTCGTTTCCCAATCGGTCATCCTGCGCCGTGGGTGCCACGATTTCGGGGCCGATGCCAAAGCTGACCGCCGGGTTGCCGGTGTCGAACAGATAGGCGGCAAAGACATCGATATCTCCCAGATCGGTGACATCGCTCATATTCGTGCCGACAGGCAAGGTGCTGACCGGCACAGACAGGCGCATCAGCCAGTTGCTGTCCCCGAGTGAAAACGGCTTGGCATAACGCAGGATGAACTGATTGGCGTCTTTGTCGCTGTCACCGGTCAATTCGCCGATATAGTAGTTCTGGATGTTAAAGGCGGTCGTATTCGCCAATGGATTGTTGGCCTGCGCACCGGCATCTTGGGCGGCAGCGATGCCACCATTTGAAATGATTGACGCTGCAATCACGGCAATGAAAGTCTTCTTCATGAAAAGATAATCCTCTGTGTCAACTCGAGTATCCAGGGGGCACGCCTGCCGGGGCATCAAGCGACCATCCGCCATCCCTCAGGCCTTCGCCCCCTGTTCAGGCTACTATTCTGCCTTCTCGATATCGCCGGGCTTCCAGCTTCCGTCCAATGCGGGTGCCGAAGGTGCGTAAAGACGGAGGATTGCGAAGAAGCCTCGCTCCGGCGCCGTTGCCAACCAGTTGCCTTCTTTTCCATCGGGCGCTTGCGGGCCGATATAGAGTGTTGTGCTGCCATCCTCGTTCTGGGCGGGCTCGTTGAGTTTGCCGAGCGAGGGGAAGGGCTGACCGTTGTCGAGGCCCGAGGCGTTTTCGGCTTCATAGAGCGTGACCGACCAAAACAGTTCTGCCGGGATGTCGGCAGGGAGGTTCAGAACATAGCTCTGATCGCCCAAGAGCGGTTCGCCGTCGGCGTCCTCGAAGCCGATCATGTAATAAGCGCCCTTTCCCGGAGTCATCGACACCATGCCCGGGCTGATCGAGAAGTAGTCGGTGAAGAACCATGCCCGTGCATCAAGATCGCGGTATCCGGCATCCGCTGACATCCAGTCGAGCCCAACCGGAACATCGGGCCAGCGCGCCGAAACATTGTTGACCGGGTTCAACCACTGGCGGTCTTCGTAGACGCGGAAATCGGCATCGTTCAGACCATGCTGAAAGCCGATGACGCGGCTGGTCTTGTACCCTGTTTTCGCAGCGGCATCGAGGATTGCACGGGTTTCGTCATTGGGCGCGAAATCGCGGTCGGCATCGATGCCAATGCCGTGGAGCATCCCCAGCCAATCAGGCTCGGCAAGGTTCTCGCCCTCGGTATCGACAAGATACTTGAGCTGATCAAAGGCCGTCGCGTCAGAGCGCGGCAGCATGTCATAGGAGCCGCCTGCCGCATCGGGGAATTCCATCGGTTTCGCGCTGTCCTTCTCGCCCAGCGGATAGATGACCGATTGCTTCAGCAGGTCGGTGGCCGGGCTGATGTTGTCCAGGCTCTGATAGAACGACCGCAGAAAGAAGAAAATGTTGTTGGTTCCTGAGCGATAGACATAGTGATCCGCGGGAACGTCGCCGTCCCATCCCGGCGGAACGATGAGAAAATTGCCACCCGCACCCGCATCGGGCCCCGGAAGCCCGAGATCGCCGAAATATGCCCCGCCATCGACCGGTATCGGGCGCTGCCATGCGTCAAGGATGATCCCCTGCAGTTTCGGAGGGGCCTCGAACACCAGCGGACCACTTTCGCCCAGATCGGCGAACACCATGCCATAGATCAGGTCCGAGTTCGGCGTCGTGATCTTTGTCTTGGCATCCAGCCGCTGGGTCCAGATCGGCATGATGTTATAGCCCGTGCCGAAGGCCTCGGCCGCACCGTCGCGCATGCCCATCGTGTTCAGAAGTGGCATCGCCCAGAGATAGGATTGCGTCGCGCGCTGAAAGGTCAGTTCCTCCATCAACGTCCGGGCGGTTGCCTCGGTCGGGCGATTGTTCTCGAAGGGCAGATTGGCGAGATCCTGAATATGTTCTGATTGCGCCGAGGCCGTGCCAGCGGCGGCTGTGAATACACAGCCCCACAATGCAGCTTTGACAATTGTTGTTCGCATGATCGCAGTCCTAACATTTGCTGGAAGTTCACCCGCCGGCACGACCGGCGGGCGCGTTCATCATTCCACGAGTTGGAAATCGTCGAGTGTGAAGCTCTTGTCGAAGAACGGCTCGAGCGGCGCATAGAGACGGAAATAGATGAACCAGCCGTCGTCGCCGACGGTTTTGAAGTGGTTGCTCTCCATCCCTGCAGGCGCATCAGGGCCGAAAAACAGGTCAACGCTGCCGTCCTCGTTTACCTGAAGGCTTTCGGTACGGCTCCCCTTGGTGACATCCGCAATCTCGGTGCCGCCATTGTCATAGGGGCGGCGCGTTTCCTCGCTGTAGAGCGTGACCGACCAGAACTGCCCCACGGGCACATCTGCCGGAACATGCAGTTTGTAATTGCGGTCGGCGCGCAGCATGTCGCCATTCTGGTCGCGCTTTGAGGTCATGTAGACCTGGCCTTCACCCGGCTGTGGGTTGACCATGCCCTTGGTGGAGGCGACGGCCTCGTAAAACCAGGTCGCGCGTTCGTCGATCTGCTGCATCGTGTCGGTCTCTTGCTCGACGGTGAAATCGAAGCTCTTGTACCAGGACGTGCCCTCCCACCAGACATCAGTATAGCGGGGATTGACCTGCAGATTACGGGTCATCAGTTCGCCAAGCGCGGCGCCTTCTATCAGGATCTTCTGCTGGCGCTCATCGGGGGCAAACTCTTCGCCCTTCACGATGCCAAGGGGGGCCAGCATGGCCATCCACGGCTTGTCGATCTCGCGCACCGGCTCTTCGTTGACGATACCAGCCAGCTTTTGCCAATAGGCCAGACCGCGTGGCGACGTTGCACTCCATTCGACATCCTTGCCGTTGACGAAAGTGCTGGTCGTGGTGGAGCCCACAGGGCCCATTTTGTATTGCGAAACATAGGTGTCATAATAGGCCGGATCGGGATCGATGATGCGGATGCCGACCAGCACGTTGTTCGTGGCACTCTGGTAGACATAGATGCCATCGGCCTGGTATTGCGTCGGATCGTCCTCGGGGCCGACGACGATATAGGTGGCCCCTTCGCCCTTGTCGGGCCCGGTCAGGCCGAGATCGAACACCGGCCTCATCCACATGTCCAGAACACCGCCCGCGGTCTGGCCTGCCGGATAGTCGATCTGGATCGGACCGTCAGACAGATCGGTGAAGTTGAAGATATAGGGCGTGGTCAGGTTGGCGGTAACGATGCCACGCTTTTCCTTGAGCGATTCCAGCACGGCAAAGGCACCGGGTTCATCCGTGCCATAGGCCGCGCCCTGACTGTCGCGCCAGGTTGTCGTGCTGACAAGCGGTGTCGACCAGATATAGGCCTGCGCGGCCCGTTGCAGGTCCATCGCATCGAACAGACGCTGGGATGCGTCCTCGTCGAAATAGCTGTCCTGCAATTCAATCGTGCCCGCAGGTGTATCGATCACCTCGTCACCACTGAGCGTCGCCTGATCAAGTGGGATGGCATCCTGCGCGAGGCATGAGAGTGCCGTTGTGCAAAGAAACGCTGCGGTCAAAGTCGCCGTAGTGATCATGCGGGTCATTATCTGAAGTCCTTTTTGTGGGATTTAGCCCTCCACGGACCCGGATGGTTCCGCAAAGATGCATCTGTTTCGCTAGCGGTAAATGGCCGGTCCGGAACCGGCGTTGCAAGCATGGGCGTCATGTACGGCCTCCATTTGACCCGGTTCTTCGCGCCAGTGGCGGCGCGAGCCATTCTTCGATTTCGCAACGAAGCTCCGATTGCAGCCGGGTGTAATCGTCGAGCATCGCCTCGGAAGGGTCAGAACGCGCGTGAAGACGCCTGAGCACCTCGCGCACCTCCTGATAGTCGCTCCAGGCGGCCTCGAATTCTTCGTTCTCACGCCTCAGCCGCTGAACTTCCAGTTCGCGCTGTTTGAATGGATCGTCGTCGTTCATCCCAAACAAGTTCCCGCTTTTCCCGCTACCTCAACCAGAAGGGCCAATCGGCGGTTCTTGGGGGCAATCCTGCCGAAAGAACGGTCTCTGGGTAAGTTACCGCAAGGTAGCAATATCGTTACACGCATGAATCCTTTGATCTTTTCAGAGATAATTCAGGATGGATTGTTGCCAGCTGCCGGGCCGTTTGGCACAAAGATGACGCAAGCCAGCTGCCAGCAACCAAGAATCTGATCGAATTGAGCGAGCCAACATCGCTTGATGGAGGAACTCGACCAATGTCCGACGCGCCGGCGACACGTCAGGGAACAATTGTTTCCGCTCCAGTTACCGATGAGGCGGCGCGGCAGCAGCTTCAGCGCATCCTCGCCTCACCCACCTTCACGAGATCGGCACAAAGGCGCGCGTTCCTGACCCATGTGGTCGAGAACACGGTTTCCGGCAACTTTGATGCGCTGCGGGGCGATGAGATCGCCGTCGCGGTGTTCAATCGTGGCGACGATTTCGACCCGCAGTGCGATCCGGTGGTTCGGATCGAAGCGCGCCGCCTGCGCAAGGATCTGGATGATTATTTCGCGGTTGCCGGGGCGAATGATCCCGTGCTGATCGCGATTCCCAAAGGCGGGTATCGCGCGACGATCACGTGGCGTGAGGGCACAGAGCGCTCCGTCCCGGCGGCGCCAATCCCGCCCGAGGCGGCAAGGACCGACCCAAACAAATCTTATCTGCCGAGACTTGGAATCTCTGCCGTCGCTGTCGCCGCACTGGTTGTACTTGGCATTGTGGTTCTTGGCTTGTGGCCGGACCGGACGCCACCGGAACCACTCGGCCCGCCCGGTCTTGCCGTGGCCCCGTTCGAAGCGCGCAGTTCAACACCCGAGGATACATTCTTTGCACATGGCTTGTCGGATCAGGTCGTCAACGACTTGCAGCCTTTCGGCACCATCCGCGTCTTTGCGTTGCCCGAGGAACGTATCGCGACGACGTCAACCAATCTCAAAGCGCTCAATACCGAATACGGGATCGAATACATTCTGACCGGCACCTATCGTGGTCTCTTGGATGGCAGTTCTGGTCGTTTGGTGGCGCAATTGCTGCGCACCGATGGCGAGGTCGTCTGGAGCCACGACTATGACATCGCACGCGACGCGGCCAACTTCATCTCGGTGCAAGATCGGCTGGCTGCGGACATTGCCGTGCAGCTCGGCCAGATCTACGGAGTCGTCACGGTCGACTTGACCGGCCGGATCGGCACACGGAACGCGCCAAGCGACGAGACCTTTGCCTGCCTGCTCCAGGCACATGAATACCGTCGGACCGTTGCGTCGAGCCTGCGGGGGAGCGTTGCCGAGTGCGTCGAAGTCGCCGTAAAGCGCGACCCGCAGAATGCCGAAGCCTGGGCCATGGCCGGGTTCATCAGACGGGATCAGGCAGTGATGGAGAAGCAAGACGAGGTAACGCGTCAGGCGAAACTTGACAGCGCACTGAAGGCTGTGGAGCGGGCCATCGAACTGGACCCCTTGAGCATTGCCGCCCTTCAGGCCCATGCCGCCATTCTCCAGTCCACCGGAGACTTTGATGGAGCTGAGGCGACGATCCGCAAGGCGCTGGAACTCAACCCGAACGATCCAGAGACGCTGCATCAGTTGGGCTGGCGGTTGGCGGTGCGCGGCCGGTTTGAAGAGGGCGTGGGGTATATCCGCGAGGCGATTGCCCGATCCATCGATCCGCCGGCGCGCTACTACAACCTCGTGGCGATCGACGACCTCATGGCGGATGACTATGAAGAGATGCTGTCCTCGGCCGAGATCAGCGCGTCAGGCGGCTCTGCCGTGGGGCTGGCCCTCGCAGCCATCGCCCAAACCCGAGCGCAGTCCGGCTCGGCCCTGGCCGCACAGGCTGCTCTCGCTCAACTGGCTGCGTCCCGGACCCTGATGGCAACGTCCCCGCTTGAATACATGAGCCAATACGGAACACGCGAGGACATTATGGACAAGATCATAGCCGGAATGATCGAAGCAGGCTGGACACGGCCATAGGCGAGAGGATTTTAGGTGGGCGCATCGCAACCACATCGTGTCGCAGGCGATTTGGATTTGTGGAATCAGTCTCGCCTTCTTCAAGTCACCAGACCAGAGAGGATTTAGCTGCCGTCGGGTGGCGCCCGGGCGATCTGATCAACTCACCCTTCAGTACGAAAACGGCCCCACTCAGTCCTCGTCATCCTCACTTTGGTGCAGCTTCCACCAATATCAGAACGAGCATGTCTTCGCGTGTTCAAACCCAATCAACGAAAGATTTGGCTGAACTGGGTTTTCAAACAGCCTCTGGACAGAAACGTATAGGGATCGATCACAAACGACGTGAATTCCATTGGTTCGATGACTGAATCACGGCCTGCACAGGGCTTGGTTGGTCACCGTCTCGATCAGTGCGATTTCGGAAAGCGGCATGATCATGATTGGCTGCCGTGGCGCCCTTGTGCTCATGTAGCCAGCGTATGCATAAAGATACCGTCGATCCATGAAGACTTTCCGCAGGCAGGTCGAGGCGCCGAGATTGCCACGAACGACGAAGACATCATTGAGAGGACTATCCTCTCGTGCAACGACCCTGATCCGAACAAAGTTCTGGTAATTTTGCTCGAACAGTTCAGGAACCTGTCGTCCGGCGCGAACCGCACCGATCTGCGCAGCACCAACAAGCATCAAAAGTGCCAGAACCGAAGCCACAAGTAGTAAGACTGGACTACCTCGCATCCCAAGGGATCTGTGTGCGAGGAAAAGGCCAACTCCAATAGCTGCCGCGAAAGCAAAGATTGTCAGAACCCCGTCCCTGAAGACCCAGAGGGCGAAGCCCGAGTAAGTCGATGTATCGAGACCATCAATCGCCGCAAGATTCAGGCCGAGTTCGGCAAAGTATCTATCCGCATAGGACCAGCCAGCGAGGAAGACGAGTGCTCCGAGATAAAGCGAAGCAAGCCCCGCCTTGATGATGAGTATAACGACACCCGAAAGAGCCGCTGAATCGTCTACTTCGTCAGTCAACGGCCTCTTCCTCGCGCAAGGGACCGGAGTCCGGAAGCCTCGGAATGTCCTCCGAGCAGGCATTGCCTGGCTCACATGCAATCGCGGTACAGGGGTTGCAAGCGCCAGTCCCTGCCTGCACGCGACCAAACTCGGCTTGATTCTGGATCGCTTCTCGAGACTGCAGGTCCGCTGTCTGGCAGACCACTCGCTCGGCAGCACGGTTCGGGATTGAACGCGCCTCGCAGCCATAACGAACGATATCTTGGGTCACCGCATGTGCGAGGCAAAAGCAGGATTCCTGCGCATAACCCCCGCTGTTCCAAACCGCAGCAGATAAAGATGCAATCAGAGTTAGTGACATACGCATTGGCAACTCAATCTTCGAGATTTGGCCAAACACCCGATTCGTGAGAGTATAGCCATGCCTGTTTCAATTCATAGGGGAGTCAGAAATCATGACCCCGCGCGTGTTTTTCGCGGCTTTTGTGGCCGTCGCGTTTGGTTCGAACTATCCCTGCGCCGCACAAAGTGTGCCGGACAGCATCGCGACGGCGAATGCGGCAATCATGGAGGCCTACGAACTCGGGGATATTGCCGAGGCAACTGACTTGGCCGTTTCTACGCTCGCACAGGCGGAAGCGACACTTGGCGCCGAGCATCCTGACACCCTAACCAGTGCCGATAATCTTGCCCTTCTGTACCAGAGCATGGGGCGTCATGCAGACTCCGAAAGACTACACCGCCGCGCTCTGGATGCCCGCAAACGTGTGCTCGGACCGGAACACCCCGACACACTTACCAGCATCGACAATCTTGGCCTGCTATATGCGAACATAGGGCGGTATGGCGACGCCGAAGCGTTCCACCGAAGCGCCCTCGAGGCCCGCGAACGCGTGCTTGGCGCGGAGGCATCCGACACCATCGATAGTGTCAACAACCTTGCCGTTCTCTACGACAGCATGGGGCGTTTCGCAGAAGCCGAACCACTCTATCGCCAGGCCCTTGACGCAAGCGAGCGAGTGCTCGGTCCCGGGCATCCATATACACTGATCAGCATCGCCAACTTCGCAGCCCACTACGCGAATACGGGGCGCTTTACGGACGCCGAACGCCTCTATCGTCGCGCTCTGGAGGCCAGCGAGCATGCGCTTGGTCCCGACCACCCCGCAACGATCCTTAGCATCGGCGACCTTGCCAATTTCTATCAGGCTAACGGGCGCTATGTAGAGGCTGAACCGCTTTATCTCGATACGCTCGAGGCCCAGAAACGCGGACTCGGTCTCGAGCACCCCGACACTCTAACCAGCTTCAATAATCTTGCTTTGTTGTATCAGAAAATGGGACGCTATTCCGAGGCCGAGCCGCTCTACGACCGCGCGATCGAGGTGCAGGAACGTGTCCTCGGTCCCGAGCACATCGATACCCTCCTGAGTGTCGGCAACCTCGCGCTGCTCTATCAGGTCACCGGGCGTCACTCCAAAGCTGAGCCATTCTACCGGCGTGTTCTCGAGACACATGAGCGCCTGCTCGGTGTTGAACATCTCGACACGCTCACAAGTATCAACAACCTCGCGAGCCTCTACGACAGCATGGGGCGCTACCGTGAGGCCGAACCGCTTTACCGTCAAGCACTCGAAGTCCGAGAGCGTGTACTCGGTGTTGAGCATCGCGATACACTCAACAGCATAGCCAACCTTGCCGCCTTAAATGAAAGCATAGGTCGCTATGCCGAGGCCGAGGTGCAGCATCGGCGCGTCCTTCAATTGCGCGAACGCGTGTTGGGCATGGAGCATCCAGAGACCCTGGTAAGTATCAACAACCTCGCCGGCCTGTATGCGAGCACCCGGCGCTACGCTGAGGCCGAGCCGCTCTATCAACGCGCACTCGAGACTAAAGTTCGCGTGCTTGGCCCGGAACATCCAGGCACGCTCATCAGCATAAACAACCTCGCCACGCTTTATGAAAGCACTGGGCGGCTTGCTAAGGCCGAGCCGCTCTTCCGCCGAGCGCTGGAGGCGCAAGAGCGAGTGCTCGGCGCTGAGCATCCTGATGCACTGGCGAGCGTCAGCAATCTCGCCGGCCTCTACACGCGCACCGGGCGTTTTGCGGATGCCGAGTTGCTGTACAGGAGGGTGCTCGAAACAAGCGAACGCGTATTGGGCAAGGAACATCCCCTGATGCCCGCAAGCGCAGCCAACCTTGCGGCGCTCTATGAGAGCACCGGGCGTTTTGCTGAGGCTGAGCCCCTCTACCGCCATGCATTGGAGGCGCAAGAACGTATTCTTGGCTCGGACCATCCCGCGACAATCAATACACTCGGTAAACTTGCGATCCTTCTTGTCCAAACCGACAGGTCTGAGCAGGCGCTTGTCGTGTTACGCTCTCTCGACTTTCGGCTTGGGCAGTGGCTAAACGTCGAGGTTGGCACCACACGCGAAGCGGCACGCAAACGTCAGATCATCACGCTTGAAAGCAAATTCCAGGCAATTAGCTTCAGCTTGGCGTTACAATATCCGTCCGAGGCCTCGGTGCACTTCGCCGCTGATCTTGCGCTGAAGTGGAAAAAGCGTCTCGCCCAGGACGAAGCTCTTCTTGGCAACATCGCCCGCGAGCGCGACGAACCCGAGTTTCTTGAGGCCATCGCCGCTGTTCGTTCTGGCCGACGGGCACTCTCGAACGTCGCCTTCGACGAAAACGCTTCTCCCACGGACAAGAGACAGTTCCGCGAAGCACTTGAGAACGCCGAGGCGGACCTGCGCGCCCGATCCAGCCGTTTTCGCGACTACCTTACCGCTCAGGCTGCCACTGCCGAAACGGTGAGTCTGGCGCTTCAGGATGACGCAGCGCTCATAGAATACCGATTTTTCGAGCCATTTAACTTCGAAGATGACACATATGATCCGCTCCGGCTTATCGCGTTGGTGATGCGTGCTGACGCAGCTCCCGCGCTGGTGGACCTCGGCGAGGCCCAAGTGTTTTTCGCGCTTTATGCGGGCGTCGTCGACGCCGATCTGCGACAAGCCAAGAAGGTTGGCTTCACTGACTTGATGCATTTTGGCAGCGACCGCCTGATCGCGCCGCTTTTGCCACGTCTTTCCGGCATCGACACGCTCTACATCGCGCCCGATGGGCCGCTCCAAGCTGTTCCTTTCGAGGCGTTCGTGGATGACAATGGCCACCATCTCATCCAACGCTTCGAGGTGCACATGCTGCAGACCGGCCGTGATCTCGTCGGCCGCGGTCACCGACCTGGCGGCAAGGGCCTTGTCGCGCTCGGCGGCATCGACTTCGGTGAGACGGCGGTCGCCGTCGCCGCGGCGTCCCTGCTCCCACCGACCGAGAAACGCGCCGCTCTTGATGCCACCCGTGCACAGTTCGCCGGATTTCCGCCGCTCTCGGCGACACTAGCGGAGGTCACCTACATCGGAGACGCATACAGCGCCTACCGATCCGGCGAGCCAACTCCGATCGTGCTGACCGGTAGGGAGGCGACCGAGGCCGCCGTCAAGTCGCTCGCGCTGCCGCCACGGGTGTTGCACTTCGCGACCCACGGCTTCTACCTCGCCAGCGGAACGATCGAAGGGCGTCCGCTGCTCCAGTCCGGCATCACCCTCGCAGGCGCGAACCAAGCATTGCGGGGTGCCACCGGACCCGATGAAGAGAACGGCGTCCTTCACGCGGTTGAGGTTCAGACCCTGAACCTTTTTGGTACCGAGTTGGTCGTGCTCTCGGCCTGTGCTACCGGCCAGGGTGTGATCGACTATTCCGAAGGGCTCGAGGGCCTGCCCCGCGCCTTCTTTGTGGCTGGGGCGCAGAATGTGCTCGCGGCGCTCTGGTCTGTCGGCGACACTGCCGCCCTCAACTTTATGCAACGCTTCTACGAGAACTGGCTCGCCCAAGAGGTCAGCAACCCGTCCGCCGCCCTGCGTCAGACCAAGCTCTGGTACATCAGCCAGACAGACGCGCGCGTTGCCGATCCGCAGAATTGGTCGCCCTTCGTTCTGTTCGAGGGATGAACTCGTCAACGATCGCAGGAAGTCGTGATCATGACTTTAGGTAGTATCGCAAAGTTTCCGCCGCGCCTAAATTGACGCTGCTAAAACCCCCGCGTCTACGTCGGCGACGCCCGATGCATTGCCTTAAGAGAGATTGGCCTTTCAACAACACAGCGCGGCCCCTGACAAAAGCGCCACATCTTCGGGGGATTCCGCACGTCCGGAGGTGACCCAAGAAGGCATCCGGGGTATGGTCTCAGGTGTGACTTAGCACTTAAAGCCAATAACTTGATCGATATGTTTTCAATGCGTTAGCTCATCACTTAAATCTGAGAATTGGCAGTTAATTTGAGAATCGCCGCTGGACTTTGGCACCTAATTTGAGAATCGTGGCTCCGAATTCATTCCCGGACTCTGCCATGACCGAACCGCTCCTCGACGACATAGAGCAAGACCTTCGGGGAGAGGCCTGTCGCCGAATGGGTGCGATCCGCGAGTTTCTGAAGGGCAATCCCGGTCAGTCTACTGAGGCAGATGCTGCCGGTCTTTCTTCCGAACGGGAACTCAGCCACCCCGACAAATGCAACCGATGTGAAATCAGGGGCTGATGATTCTCAGGTTAGAGTGCTAAATTTCGCCGGAATGAACGCATTCTTACAGTTAACTGCTAAGCGACACAGGAAGTGGGTGTCAGCCAAGTCCTTGAGAACATGAGGATAGTGAACGACACACCGGCTGACGCCGGTGGCATCATTTGGAGGAATGTAATTCCAGATACTGCAGGACGATATCGTCGATGACATTCCCAGACGTGGTGGAGAAGTAGCCACGGGCCCAAAACCGCCTGCCCCAGTAGCGCTTGCCCAACTCTGGGAACTCCATTTGGATGCGGCGCGATGATCGGCCTTTGATGCGCTGCATGACGTCAGACAGCGATTGCTTGGGCGGGATCGACAGAAACATATACACGTGATCTCGCACCAAAACGCCGCGCACAATATGTACCCCCATCTCATTGCAGGTCTGCATGATGATCTCCCGGATACGCGCGCGCATCCGTCCCCGTAGAACTTTGTACCTATACTTTGTGGCCTATACGACATGGAATCTGTGGTAAAATCGCGTGTTTGCGGACAGCGACATGGCGCCAGCCTGCCTTCCAGCGGCGCGAATACCATGAATAGGTTGGCCACACCGTTGCGTTCGTACTCATAGTCAAACCGCGCGGGCTGGCCTGGCTGCATGGGGACCGGCGCGCGGGTTTCTTTGGTCAGTTGTTTGGAGGTCTCGTCCAAGCAGACCAGCGGGCGTGCTGGATCGTGTGGGCTTGGGTCCCTGCCCTTTCGGGCTGAGGCGTGGGGCATCCCATAGTCGGACCCTCCTTTTTTGGTGAAGCGGTCGGGTCTGATGCCTCCATCCGCCAGTGGCAGAGCCTCGTCTGGTTTGACTGACGAAATGCCCATGCATTTCGGCTGGGCGAAGCAGCAAGGGCGGAGCCTGACCTGCGGCCGGACCCGAAACTCAGACAGGGGGCCAAGGGCTGAATATTGGGGGACCGCCCATGGGCCGGGGAGCCGATGTTCTGCCCGCCGGCTGACACGCTTGCGCGGCATCACAACCCCTGTTGAGGGGCGGTGCCGAATGGCAGGCGGACCTATCAAATGGGTAAATCCCGACGTACACGGAGCGAAGCGGAGGGTGCGGCGCCCACTAAACCCTCGATCCCGCGCGTCAAGCGGGATCACATCCGATGGATCATTGCCTCGTCCCAGTGATCATAACCCGAATAGCCGGATCACCGCGGCTAGGCCTGATCATTCTCGATCAAGAGGGGGACGATTCCGATATCAGGTTGGAAAACATCGAACTGGTTTACACTCATTTCGCGACCACAGATCTCGCACGCCATCGCACGCCCGGCTTAGATACGTTACCATTCGGGGGTCAGATAGTGTTGTTGTACTTTGCTGCCTGCGGAGGTCATGCAGTACGGAATCGGGTTTGGGCACATGAGTATTCAAAGCGGTGGAATTGAAACGAAGCGTGCCTCCGCACCGACAGGATCGCACCGTTTGCTATCGATCGACATCGGACGCACAGTTTCCTTGTTCGCGATGGTCATCTTTCATCTGGCATGGGATCTCACGATGTTCGGATTCCTTCCGGCCGACGCAATGCAGGCAGTTGCGTGGAGGGTCTTTGCCTGGACTATCGCCGGGAGTTTCTTGTTTCTTTCCGGTGTCAGCCTGTGGCTGGCTCATGGTGACGCCATTCGATGGCGGGCATTTCTGCGCCGCCTGGGCATTCTCCTGTTGGCCGCGATTGCCGTATCAGCGGCAACACGCCTGGCGATGCCGCATGCTTGGGTGCGGTTCGGGATCCTGCATTCCATTGCCGTCTCGACAACCATCAGCCTGTTGTTTCTTCGGGTCCCGGTCGCAGTATTGGCGGTGGCCTCCGTGGCGGCGCTGCTGGCGGGACGAATCGACGTAGCCGCCTTCGATGGACCAGCCTGGCTCTGGACTGGGCTTGGTGCAAGCCGCCCTCGCATGCTGGACTACGAGCCGATATTTCCCTGGCTCGGAGTCTGCCTTGCGGGTCTTCTGTTCGCACGCTTATTCGCGGGAAGGTGGCGCGCTCCAGCCCGACCGCCGAGCACAATCCAGAGTGTTCTGGCATGGCCCGGGCGAAACAGCCTTGCTTTCTACCTGTTGCACCAGCCGATCCTGTTCGGGGCCGTCTGGCTGGCAAGCAGCGTCTCGCAGTAGTAAAACCGACGCGACTGCGCCGGTAGCAAAGGTTGAGGCGGTGTTCCCATCGCTGCGTCGGTCTGGCTGGCAATTGCAAGCTGCACCTTCACACACGCCGGCATGACCGTGACATCCCAAAGTTGCAGTGACGCGACAAGCGCTCACCCGAACACCGCAAACCCTTCGGACACTCGCTGCAGAATGGCAACGAGGCTTAGTACCGAGACAATCGCTGCGGCAGATGCGGCGACAAGCAGCCAAGCCGCCAGCACTCTTACCCCATCTTGCAAACCTGCTGTAGACACACGACGTCCAAGGCGCATTTCCTCTGCGTCGATCCTGCGGATTGCGCGCGCAAGTCCCAGAAGAACAACAACGGCCGCGATATAGGCGATACCAACGACGAAGCTGATGACGATGGCTTGGCCGTTCCCTCGGCCGAGCGCACTGCCGATAATCAGCAAGGCATCCGCCAGACATAGCCCGGCACCAAGCCTGCATACCATTGTCAGCAAGGCCATCATGGACATTGAACGTGATACTCAGACGCTGGTTCTTGGTGCATGGACATGCTCACACGGCGCGTGGTTTGGCATTCACCGCCAATCTGAAAAGACCGGCGGTGAACTGAAGACGCAATTCGTCAGAGCGTGCCTTCGCTACCAGTGTACATCACCCCGGCCACCTTGCCCGATGGGCTCGACTGGCAGGACCAGGGCGCATCCGCTCCCGCCACCGTGGCTCGAACCCCGACACCGGCTTCGGCCTCGACGACGTCGAAGACTGCGACATCGGACTCCGACAGGCCCGTTTCCCGCGCGATGGCGGCGCGACAGGCGCGGGCGGCGGTGGAGTTCAGATCCCCGCCAGTAACGGGCGGCGTGACAGTGTCGGTGGATCCAGTGCCGGTGGATTCGACGCAGCCGGCCAGCAGCATCGAAGCCAAGATGGTCGCCGGGGCAATAAACCTGTAAGACATTGATTTTCTCCTGTTTAAGTTATGGAACTCGGTCTGGCGTGCTTCCGCACGTTCAGGTCATTCAACCACGATCGTCGTAGGGCGATACCGGGTCGATATGGTCGCCGCGGCTCTTTGGCCAGGGCGAGGTGAGGTTTTCTCCGGCCATGATGACGAAGTCCCGGCCTGAGCGCCGGTCCGGTGTCGCCGCCAGGTCGGACACGATCATCGTCATGCCGGGATGCATCCTGGCCTTGATCGCAGCGTGGAAATCGTTCGGCGTCCGCAGCCGAGAGAGGATGCCCGCCTCTGGCATGCCAAGGTTCTCGGCGCCCGGATCCGGATGGTGGGTCACCGCGTGCCAGACCAGGGAAGTGTTCCCGGGCGACGGCTGAACCAACATCATCACGTGTTCACCAAGCTCGGGCGAGCCTTCGATAGTCAGATCGGCCTCCAAGAGTTCCTTGCCGTCCTCGATCAGGACGATACGGCGGTCCGCGCCGGTCGCCAGAACGGTGGTCACCGGATATTCGGCGGCATGTCCCCAATCCGAGGGATGGGATTTTTCGTTCAGCGCCGCGACGGCTGCCGACATTTCCTCCTGAGTCGCGCCGCCGAGCACGAGGCCCGGGTGGACGAGTTCCCACGGGTCGCTCCGGGAGTTGGCAATAATGACCGGTGTGCCAATATGGGTGACGGTGAAGAGTTTCTCAGAGAACGCCAATGGCAGTCGCACGCAGCCGTGGCTCGCCGGGTATCCCGGCAGATTGCCGGCATGCAGTGCAATCCCGTCCCATGTGAGCCGGTTCATGTTCGGCATCGGGGCGTTGTTATAGGTCGAGGACCGGTGATCCTTGTCCTTTTGAAGGATGGTGAATACACCGGTCGGTGTCCCATGCCCCTTTTTCCCGGTCGAACATGTCGAGACAGCGATCCGGACGCCATTTCGGTAGACATGCACCTTCTGTTCCGGGATCGAAACCACGACGGCGACAGCACCGTCCGGCGAGCGATCGGGATGCCAGGTGAAGTCCCCGGGCAGCATGTTTTCGATATTGTAGACGATCTCTTCGGTCTCGTTCGCGACCAATGGGAGACCCGTTGCGATTCCCACTCCTGCGAGCCCCGCAAGGGTTTTGCGACGGCTCCACAGACCGTTCTTGTTCTTTCTGTTCGTCATTTCTTTCCTGCTCCGTTTCCCACCGCCAGCCCAATCGAAAAGGCACGTGCGCTGACGCTCAACGCCCGAGGCCTTGTTTCGTTGAGCAACTCGCGGTCAGAACGTGATAGTGCCGCCGCCGATCCCCACGCCGCCGAAGGTCACCCGAGCGGGCGTTCCAGCGCCGTCATAGCTCACCGTTGCGTTGCCACTCCTGTCGCCCGAGCAATCGAGCGCGCTCATCTCTGTTCCGCCCGGAGTCGGCTCGTCATAGACCGCCGTGCAAACTCCATCTCCGGGGTTCAGGACAAGTGTGTACCCTCCATCGTTCCGCGTATTGATGGACGCAGATGACGTGCCGCCTGAGGTGCTGTTCCCCGAGCCATAGCTGCCTTCTGTTTCCACGCATCCTGCAGCAAGCGCCAGGATCGGCAATACAAGCAGAGTCTTTTTCATCTTGGTCTCCTTCCTCGGGTATTTCGGGTCCCGAACGCGCCATCGAGGAACACGGCACGCGGGAGATCGACGACGGCACCGGAGGCTTTTGCCAACACTTGGGCGCTGAATTGCTACCATGCATGGACCCGCTTCTCGGGCGGCAGCCACATCGGGTCGCCTTCCTCGATGCCGAAGGCTTCATAAAAAACGTCGAAGTGCTGCAAAGGCGCGGTTGTTCGGTAGATGTTGGGCGGATGGTTGGCGCTGCTGGCGTAATTGACCAGAGACGCTTCCGTCGCATTCTCGGCCCAGAGCTGCGCCCATCCTATGAAGCAGCGTTGCGCCTGTGTGAATCCGTCGATCTCGACGTCTTCCTCGGGATGATCAGCGAGGTAGTCCATCAAAGCCGAGTAGCCGAGCTTGATGCCCCCCACATCCGCCATGTTTTCGGTCACCCACAACGCGCCGTTGCCGGTATGACCCTCGACGAGTTCGGTGTTTTCGGTTTGATCGACCAACTTTTTCGCCTCGGCGACGAAAGCCTGGGTATCCTCCTCGGTCCACCAGTTGCGCAGGTTTCCATTGGCGTCGAACTGTCGGCCGGCCGTGTCGAAACCATGGGTAGCTTCGTGCCCGATGATGCCGCCGAAGCGGCAGAATCGAATCGCCGGGTCCGCGTCAGGTTCGAATGCCGGCGGCTGCGAGATCGCCGCAGTAACCCGGAACCCGTTGAGCGCAAACACGTAGGCTGCGTTCAAGGCCACGGGAAGCGTGCTCGATTTGTTGAAATCGTCATTCTCGACCGGCCCGCCATACCTGGCCAATTCGCGACCGACGCCGAACGCGGTGACCGCCAGCAGGTTGGCGACAGGATCATCCGGAACGATCTCGACAGAGGAATAGTCGATCCACTGTTCGGGATAGCCGACCTTGTTTTCGAACGCCTGGAGCTTCTCCAGCGCCGCCGCCTTGGTGTCTTCGGTCAGCCAGTCGCGTGTCGGGATGCGCTTCTCGAAAGCCGCGACGATATAATCAATCAGTTCAAGCGTCTTGTCTCGGGTCTCTTGCTCGTAATAGGCGTCGACGTAGAGTTGGCTAAGTGGATGCCCAAGTGTTCCCTGGAGCCGCTCCAGCGCACGCTCGTCCCGAGGGCGCAGCACCGGGACACCTTCAAACACTTCCCGTCGCGCCCGGATCGGTTCCTCGAAATCGGTCGACAACACGCTGGCGAACCCGTCGATCAGACGGAATTTCGCATAGTCTTTGAAGTCCTGCAGTGGACGCTCCTCCAGCATCTTCGACAGGGCGATCAGGTAATCCGGCTGCGTCACGATAATCTCTTCGGGCAGATCCAGCCCCAGTTCTTCCAGGTAGATCGGAATGTCGAAATTCGGGATCAGGGCCTGCGTCTCCTCGACCGACATCCGGTTGTTCAGCTTCTGGAAATCGAGCTTCTCGGCGTCGCTCAGCTGTGCAGCGTCGAACGCGGTCTCCAGCTCAAGCACGAGACCGGTGACGCGTTTTGCCTCGGCCGGATCGTACCCCGCGATGGTCAGCAGATCGTTGACATATTTCCGATAGGCAGCACGGCGCGGCGAACCATCTTCTGAAGCGTAGACGTCGCGCGCCTCGATCCCAGTGCCGCCCGGGCCGGAATAGATGGCGTATCGCGTGCTGTCCGCCAGATCGGCCTGTGGAGAAAAGCCCGCGAACAACGAAAGCCCGTCAAATCTCAACGCATGGGCCGAATAGCGTCCAAGCTCCTCCAGAGAGTCGATGGCCGCGATGCGGTCGAACTCCTCCTGCAACGGCGCCATGCCATTCGCGTTGCGGCGATCCACATCCATGTAGGCGGTGTAGAAATCTCCGACGAGTTGCGTCGGGCTGCCCTTAGGTGCATCCGCCGCCTCTTCTGCGGCGTTCACCACAACCGCCTTGACCTGATCGGTTATCCGCTGAAGCTGGATCGAGACGAAACTGTAGGAGGCCTTGTCGGCGGGACGCTCAACGCGATCAAGCCATCCGCCGGCAGCAAAGCGATAGAAGTCCTCCTTTGGATCGGCGCTCAGGTCCATGTTGTCGACCGAGAATAGCAAGTCATCCGCCGTCAGCGGCGGGAGGTCCTGCGCCTGTACGCCGGCAGCAAAACAAATCGCTATCGCTGCGGTACCGAGAAGCCTCGATGTTTTCGATTTCATCCGGCGTTCCTTTCCTTGAGCGGCGTTGTATCAGGCGTTGAATGTCGTAGCGGCGAAATCGAAACCACCCTTCGGAACAACATTACGAAGGAAGGCTTGGAGCGAAACGGCGGGGTTTCGGCTGTGCGTCACGCCAGATTAAATCTCCGCGAGGCTGCCGACTATCCTGATTGCGCACTGGCTTATCCAATTGAGGCCGCTTTCACCCTCGATTGTCGGCCTTTTCGCGCGCCTTGTGGCCATCCATCGCCGCTCACCTTGGGAATGGCCTGCACCTCCATGCGTCCAAGCAACATGGAGGTGCAGGAGGACGACCAGCACGAGGGGCATCTGGCCGGCTTTCAAAACACTGCCTACCGAAGCTGCTCAACCCTGGCGTCGGAGGCCGCGAGTTGCTCTGCGGTGCAGACGCTGCCCGCCTGCAGACGGCTCTTGTTCGGTGCATAGAGCACGGTGCATCCGCCGTCCCAGAGAGCCTCGACCTCGCCCGATGAGCGGATGTAGAGGTCCGGTGAAACTGCACTCCCGGTAGGGATGTGGAGACCAGCGCCCGATGATGCCGGCGCGCTGCTTTCGCGCAGGTAACGGCCCGACACCCATCCGTCATAGTTTCCGTCCGGGGTCGCGACATGGCACCAGCGGGAGGGCCCGGTTCCCTTGCAGCCAAGGTTTCTTAGAGCCGCGCCGTTGGGCGCACGAGCGACGATCGAATAGCGCGTCGACGGGCCGGTCCTCATGTTGAGATAGTCGTCGGAGGCCACGTCCGTGACTTGCCAGAAATCTGGGCCACCCGCGTTACCATCCGCGAAATCGGGGGCAGACACCCCGCCAGAGGCCGAGGCAGAAGGAGCGCCGGATTCCTGCAGGAACCGGCCGGCCACCCATCCCGATACAGCACCGTTGCCCGAAGCGATGTGGCACCACCGGGATTGGCCCGAGCCTTGGCATCCGAGGTTTCGGAACACCTGCCCGTTGACGACCCGGGCAATCACCGGATTTGTGGTGCCCGGACCGGAGCGCACATTCAGATGATCCCCGGCAGAGACCCCGGAAACCTGCCAGAAGTTCGGACCGCCCGCCCCGCCATCGGCAAAGTCATTTGACGGCGACGAAGCGCCAGCGCCGCCGATATGGACAGAAATCGTAAAATCCGCCGTCTCGCCACGCCGCGCGGCCGAACGCATGAGATACACCCGGATCACCCAGTCGCCGCTTTCGGGCAGGGTCCCGTCGAAATGGCCGCCGTCGATATTGCCGATAAAGATTGCCTCGGGCGAGCCAGAGGGCATGACATTGAAGTAGGCGCTGGCATTGCTGGTGGACATATCGACAACCATCCGTTGACCCGAGCGTGCATCGAGCACGTAGTCCACGATGTTGTCTCCCTGCAAACGCCCCTGGAGCACTGATCCCGAAGTGCCTGCAGCGAAGGATATTCGTTCGGTCCTTGTGCCTTGGGCCGATGATGCATCCACGACGCCGACAACGAAAACCGTGACGAGCGCGGCGATCATGGGAAGGACCTTGAAATAGGACATGGTGAACATTTCCTTTCCCTGCAATGTCACGCGGCACAGCTTGTAGATTGACCGGTTTGCGGCTGGCCCGATTTCCCGAAGTTCCGATTCCGTCCGCGCTGTCGCCACGACGCTACAGAAGCTCGAGCGGGCCCGTCTATCCGCTTTACGCCCGGACTATCCGCCGTAGGGCGTCCTTGGCTTGATCGAAGACGACACCCGGTCAAGTGTTTCGGATGGCAGTTCACCAAAGCGATCGCGATAGGCAGAGCTTGACCGTCCAAGGTGGAAGAGGCCCGAATCGAGGGCCGCAGACGTCACGGAAATATCGGGGCCGCCTTTTTCGAGTTGACGACGCATAGCATCGAGCCGCACCCTCGCCAGGTAGCTACGAACGGTCATGCCGCGTCTGGTCCGGAAGCTTCTCTGCAGGGCCTTCATCGACACTTCGAGCGCTTGGGCAACATGGGCCACAGTTATGGCCTCGCTGAAATTTTCGTCGATATAGTGTTGCGCAGATCGCGCCAGGAACTCGGAGCGGTGGCTGGACAACGCGTTCGCTTCGGAAGCATTCTCGGATGTGAGCGTTTCGACAAGAGCATCCTCGACAAGCGCTTCGTGCAGGAGGATGGTTCGGTCCGAAACAAGTTCGGGGTCGGAAAGATACGCAAAGGAAAACCGCAGAAGTTCGCACAGCTTCAGCCGCTTGGGATCCGGCGAGCGATAGAGGGCGTCCTCTGGAAGCCCAAAAGGCCAATTGGCCGGAGAGAGAATGGTATAGCTTTCGTAGATGTCGCTCGCCGCATCCCTGCTGAGGCGGCTCTGACGCTCCGATGGTCCGAGTGCAACCATGTCGCCAGGCGAAACTGAAAATTGGCGACTGCCCACCTGCACGTCCGCATGTCCGCGCTGTGGCAAGGTCACGGCGGTACGATCCGTCTCCACGAAGGAAGCCGAGTGACCCGTCGAAACAACGGACACGACCTTAAAACCTTTCGGTCCCGGAGCGAGAATCCGATGCATGAGCCGTCCCTCGGTGCCAACGAATTCGAAGTCGTTCGTCAGTGAAAAGAGCGACGGCGAAACATTCCCATCCCGTTGGCTGTACTCCAGTGTTTCCATAAGCCTCTCATGCGATCGCAAGGCTTTCGGCCTTGACCCAAAGCGACCTTGATGACGTCCTATAGCCGCTTCGTTGGCTAGCATTGCATCTTTCGAGCGATCAGGGAACCGCAGAACTCCTCAGCCAGCAGTTTGGTAGTGGATTACAAGTCGATACATTGCGCAGATGGTTTCAGAGGGGTTTAAGGGGCTTTGTCAGGTTGTTATGTAGCGACGTACAAAGATTCACCTACCGTTCAGGCACCCATTTCGGACGCATAGTTGTTCCACAGACTAAGGGCGCCAGCCCGAGATTGTTGGTAGGTATCCTGAACTGCCGAAAGACTGCGATGCAGCATCGCAGTAATCGGGATGCCAAGAAAGCGCGAATCCGGATGACATCACGACCTTTTATTCACCCGCCGGTCCGGACAAATCGCCGGGGCGCAACAGGTGTACCGCGTCGCGCAATTCCGTGGCCCGCTCCGATCGACCGGAGAAAGCGACTCAAGCCTCTGCGGCGCGGCGCGCGAGCCGATCTCGTTACAAGGCATGGGGCACATCATCGTTTCTGAGCACAACATGCAGGTGGTTCAGCACAGCCCTTGACAAAAACGCCACATCTTCAAGGGTTTCCGCACGCGCGGAGGTGACCCAAGAAGGCATCCGGGGTATGGTCTCAGGGGCGCGACTGAGGGATTGGCGGATATGGGTCATGCCCCAATACTACCTTACTGCAGCGCTTTCGGCCACAATATGATGTATAAACCGCCCCACCCTACCCTCCAACATAATATCCAATAAGTTTGCATTATCGGACATCTAAAAATCGGCTCCGAAGCAAGTCTGTTGTCGTTTTAATTTCATGGGTGGACTCGCCCTAAATCAGCCCTCTCGCCTTCGAAGTTTCCACTCAATCGGTGGACCGGTCTCATGCTCAATCTGTGGACTCGGTAGCAGCGAAGGAAAATGGCAAACAAGAACAACGCACTCCGCATGGATGCGGCATCGACAACTCGACACTATCTTCTGAGCTGGTTCGACCGGCCAAGTTCTGGAATCCACCAATGAACCTAAAGTCCAAGAATGAACCAAGAGCATGGTTTCAAGAATATCAGCGCGTTAGAGTCCAGCAATGAAGCAAGAACGACAAGTCTGTCGCTTTGGTTT
Source organism: Sedimentitalea todarodis (assembly GCF_032595355.1). Classification (NCBI taxonomy): domain Bacteria; kingdom Pseudomonadati; phylum Pseudomonadota; class Alphaproteobacteria; order Rhodobacterales; family Paracoccaceae; genus Sedimentitalea; species Sedimentitalea todarodis. The sequence continues at coordinate 117,283 of NZ_JASMWN010000014.1, forward strand.
CATCGGTGGATTCGGACGAGATCAGCCTTTTCGTCGAGGAAGTTTCCACTCAATCGTGGACGGGACTCCTAACTCAATCGCTGGACTCGGTGCGACAGGGACATAATGTTCGTGAAAACAACGAGCTTTGCATCCGTAAGAATAATCGGTTCAAAGCCATCCTCCAAGGAATCTCTGCAGACGAGACGCTCCAAATCCAACACTAAACCAATAACCCAGCGATCAAACAAGAAGGCGAAGGTCGTAAATTCAATAACTTAGAGTCCAGTAGTGAAACAAGAACGACATTCGATGTCACTCTGCTTTCTGTCGTGTCGTTTTAATTTCATGGGTGGACTCGCCCTAAATCAGCCCTCTCGCCTTCGAAGTTTCCACTCAATCGGTGGACCGGTCTCATGCTCAATCTGTGGACTCGGTAGCAGCGAAGGAAAATGGCAAACAAGAACAACGCACTCCGCATGGATGCGGCATCGACAACTCGACACTATCTTCTGAGCTGGTTCGACCGGCCAAGTTCTGGAATCCACCAATGAACCTAAAGTCCAAGAATGAACCAAGAGCATGGTTTCAAGAATATCAGCGCGTTAGAGTCCAGCAATGAAGCAAGAACGACAACAGTCTGTCGCTTTGGTTTCATCGGTGGATTCGGACGAAATCAGCCTTTTCGTCTGTCGGAGTGCCGGAATTCATGAGATTCAAGCGCTTCCCTGAAAAACGAGTCGGGGTTCAGAAGATTCTGTACCGGTAGTTAGGTCCGAGAACGATAGAGGGCCACACACAAGTTCGACATTCTGATGACAACAACAACCTCTCCGATTGCAGTGATTTACACCACTGCAATTTTGTCTCACGAACCCTAATCCGCTTGTTTTTTTTCGATAGGAGCACTTAGTGTTTCGTTGATTTTAAGGCTGGCGGTGCATCTGGTTGATTTGTCGTCGCTAGACAACCGACCAACCGACAAGGCAGCCACTATGAAAGTAGGTGACATCGCTGATGTTTTGCAGTCGAGAAGGAGTCTCAGAACCGGTCAGCTTCCGCTCAGCGCTGGTCCCCCATTACGTGTGCGGGCAATGTCACTAGAGGCACCCCAGGGCCTGTGCAGTACCTTTAGGGCACCTCGACTGGCAAGGTGGGGGCTGCCGTAGTGGACATGGGTCGCTATCTCACGTCGCCACCGATTTGGAACGAAGCATTGCAGGCGGGTGACGTCCCCAAAGTGATCGCCCCCCTACCCCACTGTCATCACAGACACCGTGATCTATCGTCGGAAAATCTCACCAAAGTCGTTTGAAATTGACAAAGATCAACTGCGACAGTCTTTGAAAGTTATCTGAGTTGCAATGGAGCGAAGGGAGACTGCATGCAATCTCGCCGATGGAGTTGGGGACTTGGTGCAGTCGCCACGTCCACCGTAAATGATCTGAAGCCAACTCGCGAGAGTCGCTACACCGGGTCACCCCCTCCCTACCCTTTTGATTGGCACGTTCAAATACCGCCTCACAGTCTCATTCTAAACTATTTGCAGCGTGACTGCATACTCGACCGCGGATATCGCCACTTCGTCGCAGTCGAGACCGAGATCAAGCAAGAGAGTTCACTGGGCCAGAACATCGGTTCCAGGCTAACCTAGTTTCCGCCGACAACCCTTCGCCCTATGACGTGCTTAACCTACCAGGCTGGATTAACTCTCGCTGAGCGTTGGGCGGGGCTGACGCTGTTCCGAGACCGGTAGCCTGGCTGCCAGAAGGATCACATCCAACAATGTCACTTGGTTTCAGCGCCAGATCAATATCACAGCCGTTGAAATCTCTGCTTGCTATTCATTTAGTCCAAGTGCTTTCTTTTTCCTAGTCTCAGCATTCTTGTGACTTCGGATCAGCGGTTCTAACTCGGCCTATAGGTCCCGAGTGCGGCCGGTGCGGCCACCCGCACGGTTTGATTTCAACGCGACTTTGAGGTCGAATGGCCCAACAACTCTCTCTAAGCTTCCTGCCTGATACGAGAACTGATCTATAACATTGCCCGGGTGGACACTTGGACGATAAGCGCAATGTACTTTCTATGTTCAGACGGCGCATGAGCAGGATTTCATGGCGCCAGCACATAATTTTCGCTCAACCAATTGTTTATAATAAATAAAAGAAGTAGTAACCCGTGGGTTACTGTTCGTTTTGGACATCTATACGTTAGCTCCTCTACGCAGCTCCTCTTCAAATGCTTTAATCGCCCGCTCTAGCAGTGGCTTAGAAATAGCTGCGAAGTCATCCCTGCTCACAATCCTACACTCGCCGCGCCGCGCCGTGACCTTCAAGTCGCCCACGTGAAACTCGAACTTTTCCCGCGGCTCGCGCCTTTTCTTTGGCAACTGCGATGAAGCTTTGGATGCCTCAACAAAACCTGACAAAACGTTGGTCTGTTCATCGATCGACTGACAGCTACCTAACATTTCGCGAAGAACGTCAGTGGAGCCTCGCGCCTTTAGGATCCGTGAAACGTCAACGCCAAGATTGCGTGAGATTGCTTTAGGAAATGGCAGCGCATCCCCCACCTGCAACAGCAAGAAGACAAAGCTACGGATGTAAGATTTCTTCATCTTGTGAAGCGACCCGTAAAGTCGTGCCACTAAAGCATCTGGGTCGGGTTCTCCCACTTCAGCATCTTGCGCGGCTGTGATGACAACTTGGGCCATTTCAGCAAAGGTCAAATCCTCGCGAACGACGTTTTCCTCGACCATGTCGATGTAGCGTGCCAACCGGCCATCATCGCCCTGCTCGATACGAGCTATGACAGTCCCAAAACGCGCATCACCCGTCTCCGCTAACAGTTGCGACAGCGCGGTAATTCGGCGCCAGCCCTTCTTAAGCTGGTAGGTTCCATCGGCTCCTGAATAGACCTCAATTGGTTCCTTCTGGCCTCTCTCGCGGATTGAGGACTTCAATTCCTCCATCTCGTCGGAGGTTGCTACAACATCGAGATCCATCCGATCGCGCGGCAAATCATCCGTCCCAACTAAGGATAAATCGAGAGCGACAAGAACCCGGCCCTCATCCTGCGCCATACGATAGGCATCGGCGTCTTTGGCATTTTGGCGGCGTTTTTCGACCTTCGCGTCAGTGGCATCAGTCAGGCTTTCAGCCGCCTCGCGCACAGCAGCCCCCATTGGTCCCACCGACCGCTCTCGACGTGTGGGTGCATCAGCTTCAAGTGGTGCAAATCCGAACTTGTTATTCGTAGCCATTTCACATCTCTCCTAAATCTGTGGCGCGCTCCCAAGCACTCAGCATAGTCACCTTGAATTCCTCGTAAGACCGGTCAAAACTTTGTCGTGCGCGTTTCCACGTTTCGCGCGTCATTTGACGGTAGTCCTGCTCGTACACAGACATCTGGAAGCGGCCAGATTGCTCAACTGCGCGCGTCATCTCAATCGGATTTTGGCAAACGTCAGCTCCGAACACATTCCGGAACGCATCCATCATAGCACTGTGCAACGGGTTGTTTGTCTCAAATCGAGTCATAAGGATGCGGATGTCCAAAAACCGCTTAGGGAGGGTTATCCCTGCATCCGACGCCAATTTACCAAACCCGTCTGAGATGTCCTCCATCGCATCTCCCAGTTGGCCAAGATAGCTGGTTGTGGAATCGTATTCCCAATAGCCAGGCCCTGACGGTATGTAGAGAATGTCTGCTGCAAATGCAGCGTTTAGTGACTGGTAACCGATGGCCGGAGGGCAATCGAAAATGATAATGTCATACTGGTCCTCCGGAAGCTCATCCAGATACCGGGTGACACAGCCAAAGAAAGACCATGCTTTATGCAAGGCTCGGTATTGCGCGCTGGCGAATTCAACAAAGGCCGCGTTGGCGCAGCTTGGTATGATGTCAATAGTGGGCCAGCAGGTTTGCTGTATGAAGTCTTGTGTTCGCTGGGCGCCAATGCTTTGCACGTCTTCTGGCAGTTCATCAGCGGCAGGGTAGGGGCACTCCTCAGGCAGGTCGTAACTGTTCATGATCCGGTCAGCTTCTCGGCACAGGTCGCGGCACATGATGCCCCAGACCGTGTTGCCTTCCTTCACCTCCACCAACCCCATGGAATGAGTAAGAGTGGCTTGGGGATCAAAGTCGATGCACAATACACGGTAGCCGTCCAATGCGGCAGCGTTTGCCAGATGTTGCGCCACAACTGTTTTGCCCACACCGCCCTTGAAGTTTGATACTGCGACGCGCAGCGCTCTCCCCGTTGGTCGACGCGGAAGCAAGGACTTACCACGGAAACGCAACCTACGACGCAACTCATTAATTTCTTTGAGCGAGAACCACCGTTGGCGACCATCGTCCTGGGTTTCACCCTGCGGCAAGGTCGGGTCCTCCGCGAGCTTCTTGCGCAAAGTATCCGGGGGAATGTCAAACATGAACTGACTGATTTCCCAGATGGAGAACGGCCGCAATGATTTTACTACACCAGGGTCAAATGTCGCCCGACGCACAGATGCCTGTTGTGCGAGGCTGCGGGCATTCATGTCCTGCAGGTCTGAATGATCTCTCATGTTGCTGCTCTTGCTATTTGCATGTATTTCTTCATTAACGGGATATTGCTAGTTTGGCAAAAGCAAACTTTTCGAATTCCTATCCTGTAATCTGTGTTCGCGAAGCAAAAGACAAGAAAACCCTTCAATATTTGGTGACACCTCGCCACCTCCTAACCAATATTTGGTGACAGCAAGGGCTCAACGAGGTGACTTCCTGGGTGTCACCCTATACCTTAGATACCTTATCAAATCTATTTTTAAGTAATTCCCGCTTTTCGCCGGCCATTGACAGAAAGCGGGATTTCATGCCCTTATCTTCCTCAACGAGAATCGGCCAAAAATGGTCGCAGTTATGAGGCGAGACAGTGAGAACAACATGGAACCAAAGCGGCTAACAGGACCCGGAGCAGGGTCCATGAAATACGATATACTAACAGCATTAAGTGTTTCAGGCCTACACGGCTCGTCTGTGCAGCAGACGTCTATGGCAAGGCTCTGTGCGCTGATCACAGCACGATACGATTGGAAACGGGATCATTTCTGTGTCGGGCAGCCAGAGATGGCACGGATGTGGAACGTAACCGAACGAACCGTTAAACGGGAGATAAAGCGTTGGATGAATGATCGTTTGCTGATTTGCGTACGCAAGGGTGTACGAGGAAGGGTAGGCGCCTATAGGCTGAACATTCTCAAAGTTTTTGATATGTCCCGGGAACTCTGGGCCGCAGTAGGCTCAGACTATGCCCAAAGGATGGCGGCGATCTACCCTGTGACACCCACTTCGGTCGTTAAGGTCGATTTTACTAAAGGCCCCCAAAACGTAGAACCTGTAGGACCTATGGCAGACGGCTCCTCTTGGACTGTCGTGTCTGAACGTTTGAGATCACTTTTTCCCGATGAGCATCGAAACTGGTTTGCACCACTGCGCTTTGTCTCAGACGAGGATGGACAGTACACATTGGCCGCGCGCAGCGGGTTTGTGGTTCGCTATCTCGAAACACATTTCAGCGAGGCATTGGCTGAAGCTGTCAAAACAGAAGTGGGCTTCGGCAGGAAGATAGTCATAATAGCAAATGGCTGAGCTTCGTTGCAGCCAATGTGCCTAGGTATTCGAACAGCAATAGGACCTGTTCATGGCAAGATCGGTTCTGCATAATCTTTACTTCACCAAAACTCTCCGGCGCGTCCTTGATCCAGCCTAGTCAGGCTTTGCCGTTCGGCCCCTGCTTCGTACTGTATCCGAACTATGCTGTGCCAACTCTGCTAGCATAATCGGCTGCCGTCTACACTGATAAGGGAAGCCGGGACCGTATCGAAGCGGCCATCGGACTTGATTTCAGATGGGCCCACACGTTACTACTGGGTAGTATTGGCAAATCAAAGGTGAATCATGTCTGTCAAAGCGTCGGTATCCATCACGGAACAGCAAGATGATTTTGCGCGCCGAGCTGTGGCGAACGGTCACTATTCGAGCTTGAGCGCGGTTGTTCAGCGTGGGCTGGAACTCGTGCGCTCGGAAGCTGAACGAGAAGAGGTCGAACTGGATGCATTGCGAGCGTTTCTCGAAAACCGCGCAAAGGGACCGTTCATCTCTGCCGAAGAAGGTCGCCGCCGTACTGAGGCAATGATCGAAAAGAAGCGCAGTGCCTTCGGGGTATAGTATTGTTCGCAGCCTGCAGTGTGACGAGGATCTTGAACTGATTTTCGACCATTTGCTCGACGCCTACCAAGACCTTGGCGACACATTGGATGTCGCGTTGGACCGTGCAGCTACGAGGCTCTTCGGGATCGAAGATGACTTAGAGAGTCTTGGTGAGGTACCGTTTCAAGGTACTTTGGAGCCCCGGATCATGGAAGGGCTTCGGCATGTGACCAAAAGCCGGGCCGTGTTCTATTTTACGATTGATGAGACGAACGAAACCCTCCGTGTCCTTGGGGTTTTCTTCGGGGGGCAAGATCATATTCGCCACATCCTGGCCAGGATCGCCTCGGATCAATTGTAAGTGACGATGCTCCGGTTGGAAAGTTCGCGGTGACTAGGGTTCAGTAGGATCGTCCAAGCCTGCTGTGAGGTGGGTGCCGACAGTGAGTCTAGTATCGCGCTTCACAGGTGCAAATGCGCTATTTTCGCGGAAATGGGGCTTGTTTACGTCGCGGTGCAGAGCTGGCCGCGGTTTAAGTATCGGCCAATCATGCGCCGTCCAGCACCAGCTAGGCCTAACTTCAGGCTGAGAGCGCCGCGCCGCACAACTGACGCCGACCCCGATGGCGGGATTGGACTGACGCCTTGATGGACACGCAAGTGTCTCGGTGCGAGATTCGCCCCAAATCCAGGACATCTTAGCGACATGCGTCGCGGGCAAGAGAACCGATCCATCAGTCCAGATCAAAGTGTGACTGGCGCCGCATGGCAAAGGATCACTCTGATTGCCGCGCGCTTGCCAGGTTGACCAGTGGCTGGGGCGAGGGACTGCCGCGGAGGCACTCCATCCAGCGCGTCGCTCACGTCGCGGGCGGCATTCTCCATGAACATGAACGCGACCAGAAAAACCTGGACGCCGCAGGGACGGTCACGCCTGCCGACGAACCATTCCGCGAGTAGTTCATATCGGACGAGAAGGGCGCGCTGACGCATTTCTACCGGGGCGACATCTGTGGCGACACCATATGGTGGACACGCCCGTAGGAGAGGGGGCAAAACTTGATGATTGCAGTGGTGGCAAGGTTTTGGGAACAACACGAGACTTGGCATGAAAGTGCTGGCTATGTGTCCCTGCAACTGCTCAGGCTAGCGGACCTGATCGCAGACTCGATGACTGGAACACCGCTTGAATGGGAGGTGGACATTCGTCGTGAGGCGGTTGCTACTGCGAAGAAAGGCTGCAACTTCACATCGGGGAACTTTCCGTCTGATTTGGCCGCGGAAATAGTTTAGAGAAACCCGCGACCTGACTGACTGCAACCGCTAGGGTGGAGACGCTAATTCCGGTCTTAAACGACTGTTGGCCTTTCACCAAAAAGGCCCAGTACGCACGAAGGGGGTTGAAAACGGCAAGATTTCCAAATGAACATAAAGACAGGTCGTTTTTGCTATTTGTTGGCCTGAAGTGTTTCGAAACTTAAGATATACGGAACGGAAAAAGATGTTTTTGACTTCAAGCGCTTACAAATTCCGTATGTCTGTTCCGTAATGGATGATTGATAAATCGCACAAAACAACGCTTTTTCAATGCGTTACAAAATCTTGCCGAAAAATGGGCGTTCGTGCGTACTGGGCCGGGTAGGGCGGTGCCGTGGGGGCCACGACAGGATACGGCGTTGATCGTGAAAACTGGGAGCAAGGGAAACCTTGCGTGCGCCCGGTATTTGACAAAATAATTTGTGGACACGGTCACTCGATTACGAAGAACTCTTTGCCTTCACCATACCGTCAGCGGGATGTGAAACTCGGTGGTAAAGCGTCTCAAGGCAAACTGCAGCGTCCAAAGTCCATGACCCAGTTGGAGTAAGTTGGCTTACCCCAGCCACTACAAGGAAATATCACTTGAAATCGAGCAGGTTTTCTGCAATGTGCTCCAGACTTTTCTTAAGAATTTGGTATCGTCCACATGCAGGTCAGTGTTCGCGACAACAACGTCGATCAAGCCCTCCGAGTGCTCAAGAAAAAACTACAGCGCGAAGGCGTATTCCGTGAAATGAAGCTCAAGCAACATTTTGAGAAACCGTCCGAGAAAAACGCGCGCCAGAAAGCTGAAGCTATCCGCCGCGCCCGCAAGCTGGCACGTAAAAAGCTGGAACGCGAAGGGTGATTTGAAACATACTGTTTGGTTTGCGCATTTCGAAGCTTCGGCCGCCAGTTGAAGGCTTCGGTATTGCTTTGATTTCTGATCCCTAGCTGAACAAACTTAATGCTCCGACTCAATCAAATCCGAACAGGATGGCCCCACCCATCACCAATTCCGCACCTGAGTAGGTCGTGTATCCGTCGCAGTGCCTATCCAACCGGATCATGACATCACGATAGAACCACAGCCGGTCCGTGTTGGGGGTGATACTACGGGCCACATCCAGCGCCTGCGCCACATTGCCTTTCGCCAGCAACAGTTCCGCGGCGATCCTTGGTTCGACGTTTGTGTCATCTGATGCGCTATCAGGTTCTGTGCGTAGCGCGGCGGCCAGTGTGGTCCATGCCTTCCAGTCGAACTCTGGTGTCAGAAGAGCGGGGCGCGGTGGCAGAGCGTCCTCTGTGCCTGTCATATACGGGATGAGTGCCTGCCGCGCGTTCACCCAGTTCAAGGTCGTCTGCGCATCATCGGCATAGTGGCGGACGCTGCGGGGCAGAGAGAATCCAGACATCGACCGGTTCAGTATTCCGGCCCCGAGCTCCTGCGCTAAACGCCCATAAAGATAGGCCCAGGCTGGCTCAAGATCGGATTGAGGATCAAGCCGCCCCGCGTCGATCTCTGCCAGAAAATCACGCGATGCCCGTGCAATCGCGGCCTCGGCACCCGTCTGATTGTAGAGGAGTCCCAACCAGCCCAATCCGCCCATTCGAAACGCAGCGCGCATGATGTCGAATTGGTCAGCCCTTCGTTTGCTGTCGTCTGCACTGTCGCCGGGGACTGGAACGGGCGTAGTCTGGTAAACCATTGTCGCAAGATGGGCGTTGAGCCATTTCGGTCCGGCCACTTCCGCAAGATCGGTATCACGGTGTCGCTCCAGCAGCACGTGGTATTCCGCGAGTTCACGCCGTGATCCCAGAACCATTGCGGCAAGTGCCAGCTCTTTGGCCGCTTCGGCATTTCGGGCGAGACGCAGCTTGAAATCGTCGGATTGATCCAGAACCCAACCATGTACGCCGAGACCGTCATAATACCGCGCCTCAAAGTTCTCTGCGAGCGTGGAGTCCGCCCGCACTTCGGCGAGCAGACGGAAAAAGCTCTCTCCGGCGTCAGCCAACAGGATTTGCCGAATTATTGCTGGGGAGTAATCGGCGAAGGCATCGACCGTGCTTCGACCGACTGCGATAATCCCTTGCTCCACACCCAATTTGGAAATCGCAAAGGCCAATTGCACTTGTTCCAACCCGCGAGGCGGGCGCCGTGTACCGCCCTTGACCCGGGCCAACAGGCTCATGCCTGGGTCAAGATCGGCGTCACTATACCGAAGCGACAGATAAGCTGCGGCGGCCCCGAAACTGTGACCTGAAAATCCCTCTGCCCGGGCCTTTTCGGAAATGATCCGATCCGCCAAATCATGTATGGTCGCCCGGTGCGGCCCGCATGCATCAAGGGCGGTTGCAAGTCCGGGATCCGGCAGCACAGCTGTTGCACTCACGAGGGTCAAACCGGCGCAGAAGATGCGAATTGTGCGAAGAGCTTTCATCCACCATTTCCTATTTTGATCGATTTGAGGTTGAATCCGGCGTGGAAGCCTATGGTCAAGTAACTCCGGAATGCTGGGTCTGTTCGATCAGTTCCCTTTTTCGTTTCGGAGCTTTCCGTATTCGCTTCGAACCCTAACCGACATCCTCCAGAAAGCTTAGCACCGCGTCGTTCAACGCCTGCGGTGCGTCCTCATGAACAATGTGAGACGCCCCAAGTATGACCTGTCTTCGTGCGTTAGGGAGCCTTTGCGACAGCTCGTCGATCAGTAGTAGAAAGATTGAAGGGCTTTCGGAACCTGTTATGAGCAGTACCGGAATGGAAATCTGCGAGAAATCCGCCGTCCTGAGATCCGGAAACCCCGCGTAGAGTGCCAGCGCACGCTCTGGCCCGCGGTTCTCCCACACCTGCTCATACCGTTCGGCGGAAAGAGACGCGAACCTGTGCTTGCCCAGGACGCCCCGGCCAAAGTATTCAACGGCGGATTTGTCGTCACCTTTGCGAAAGGCCTTTTCCGCTGGCATGAGGGCTCCACCGCCTAGTTTTGCAATTGCAACGGCCAGTTTGGGGGAACGGATAAGCAGCCTGGTCATCTGACCGATCGTCGGCGGAACCGTAACATGCATTGAAACAACCGGTGGCTCAATCAGCACGAGACTGCGCAAGATTTGAGGCCGCTGCAGTGCGAGAAGCAGTGCAATCAACCCGCCCCAGGAATGCCCCACGACATGCGCCGGGCTGGCACCGAGCGTCTCGATCAACTCTGCAAGGTCATCAACATGGGTCTGGATCGGGTCTGGCGTATCAGACGAAATCGGCGGGTTGGGACAATGATAGCGTCGGCTGTAGGCAATTGTGCGGTAGTGTTCCGCGAGCGGCTCAAACTGAGCACCCCATGTTCGCAAGTCCGAAACGCCACCATGCACGAGCACCACAGGCAAGCCATCGCCGGCTTCATGAAAGGCGATGCTGGTCTGATTGATGATCACAGACGATGGGTTTTCCAGACTGAGCATTGAACAAGTATACAGTGAAACTGGTGAATTTTGAACGGTGGCAAAGTCGTGTGGGTCCGTATCGGGGTAGGCCGCCTAGTTCCTGACGTTCGATTCCCGTGCAAATCCCGATCGTTTCTGATGTCCTGTTCTGTGTGACGACGGACAAGGCCGGCGCATGCGCTCCAAGCGACCACCTTTCGCCGAGAACTCTTATCAGGTTGCCCAATCGACGATGATTTTCATCAGTGTTCCCAATAGAGGTAGGGTTAAGCTCAAGATAACAATCACATAGCTCGTGCTCGCTTTCGCTCCGGAAAGGCGCGTGAATTGGTCTTTCAGCATCTCATATTTGTTTTCCGAAGCGGCATCCGCCCTTCTAAGGCAGGAGAGGTCTCTGCTGAGAGTTTCGAGCTTTTCGATTACTGCAATGCGAGCTGCGCGACGGATCTGCTGTTCGCTGAGAATGAAGACCGTCGTGCCGATGATCAGAGAGAAAAACATCGCCGTGCTGACTACAATCTGAAGGAAATGCTCGAGCGTACCAAAGATCAGTGGGAGGGTGGCGACGGAGAGGGAAATTCCGGCCCAGAACAACAAGATCGTTCTAGACATATCGAGACAGTAACACACAGTTGGAGCTTGCCAGGGATCATAGTGTGCATGAAGGTTCTTTGGCTCCAGGCGCTTGGTTATGGAAATCAGAAACGTGGCTACAAATGTCGTGCGCGCAGAAACATAATAGAGGACCGCGTAACCGGAACCAAAGATGACCCATTCCCAGTAGAGGATATCAGGCCTTTCAAGTGTAAGTCCGAGAATACCAAGTGAAAACGCTCCTTGCGGATGTGCCCAACCCCAATGGAGGCCAAGATATCCTAAATCGACTGCAAGTGCCGACACTGTAAGGACCAGACCGATGAGGACGGCTGCAACCGCAATAAATTCGGTTCGGGGTCCGCGAAACTCGCGTTCGATTTCCTCAATGGCTTGCTCTATCCAATCCGTCGTCTCGATATACGGCCAAAGGGCGGCAAAATCCTGTGCCACTCTGAACGAAGCGTTTTTGGCCGTCCATGCAGCAAAGAAGAGATAGGCTGTACCCCATGCGGAGAGGCTGATCAGAGTTAGGTTGGGTTTGTCGTTGCTGACTAAGCCGATGCCAAGAGGCAGAAGCACAAAGGCTGCAAAAAAGAGGATCGCGAGACGTAGAGCTCTCCCGGCCCCGGGTCCTACCTCAAGGGAAAGCCTAGGCGTTGCGCCAAGGCACTGGTTGAGAATCCGATCTAGATCGTATGGTTTGCTAGAGGTCATTGAGCAACCGACTGGTCAGCTTTAACGAAAGAAGGTGGCTGATAAGACAACGCTGCTAGCGCATTTGCGCCAAACGGCTTCGAAATGATGTTTCGTCGCCGACCACGCCGAAACGCGGATTTTATTAGGTCCGAACCAACCCTGATCTTGATCGGCACTCTTCCTTCATGTTGAAGCCTAGCGATGCCGCAGGGGGGCGTCTACCCCATCGCTTATCAAGTCTTTCCGACCGGCGGACGTCAGTCGTGGCGGTGTCGGCACAAATTTCACATCATCGTTCAGGATGACACCTCCCGGTCTTTCATGGTTCTAAAATCAAATATCATCTAAAATAATGTCCTGATTTTATTGTATATTTAACTTGCTGCACCGTTCAACGCGCCGCTTGCGATCAGGGCGATTTCTGGGTTCTAAAGAGACGGAATAGGTTGTCGCCAAACAGTTCTTCCCAGACCAAATAGTCTGTGAAGTAGCCGGAATGGCCGCCAAAGCCTACAGGACGGTTATCTACGTCCGTTTCGGGATTGTCGCTGTTTTGGGTGGGCAAGTTGGGATCGTGCAGAAAGTCGATTGTCGTGCCGACGAAGTCATCTTCGCGATAGATGTTGTACCACTCAAAATTCGGCAGGATGTCGGGGCGGGTGATCCCGAAGCTGGCGTAAAAATACTGAAGGTAAATATGAGTGACCGGTGATCCCATTGTGATGAGACATTTCTCGCCGGAAATATCATTGATTTTGGACATCAGTCCTGTCTTCTTGGCCCGGTCTTTGCGCAGATTGCGGGTCGCAACCACAGTGCCCTGTGAATGTGCAAAGATCGTCAGATCATCCGGGTTTTCAGTGTCCAGCATATAGTTGACAACCCGCGAGAAACGGGCCTCAATCCGGGCGCGTTGGGGATAGTTGTCTTTCAATTTATCGGTGAAATTGCACCGGTCGCGGATTGAATAGGCGATGATATCGCGCGCGATGCCAAGTGCAGATCCGACAAACTCGCTGAAGTAGTAGATCAGGGCAGCCACCCCCAGTATGCACATGAGAATGGTGCCGTAATAGGCGTCCAGAATCTTTGTCCATGCGATAGCCGCATTGCAAAGATAGGAGCCAAGATCGCATTGGTCGCGATCACCTGCACCGCCAAACAACAGGATCAGGATACCCGTCATCAGGAGCAGGCTCGAGGCGATGAACGCTATGTCTAGAAGCAGGTTCAGGATCAGTCGATCAACAAACAGCTTTCTCAGAAAAGGATTGGTCGAACTCCGTAGTACTCGACGGAAGATAACCACCAAACCAATCATCCCAAGTATCACCACGAGCGCCACTGCGGCAAAGCCCAGTGTACCAAGCGCCTGCTCGAGGTGATCATCAAAAATCTTCGCGAGAAGAAACGGTCTTGGCGTTTCATCTGCACCGACGGCCGCAGCCTGAATTTCTTTGACTGTTGCTGAGGACTGTTCGACCAGTTTTTGCAAGCCAACCCAGAAGGCCGAACTGAAAATCATCCACAGCACAAGCATCGCCGCACTGACCCCCGGATAGATCAACTGACGCAGGTTCGCGTGGGCGACACTGTCTCTTTTCGGTTCTGCGTCAGTTGCTACCGGGTTGCTCTTCAGCATCTTGCCAATCAGCCAATTGGTAAAGCGCCGCACGAACCCGATCAGAACCCCAACAATCATCAGGAAGGAAAGCGCGATCGTCAGTACCCAGACCGCTCCCAGAGCCCGTACAGTGTTGGATATATAGCATGAGACATAGAATAGCTCACCACCGTCGCTCGGCGCGACACCGCAAATGTTGGTCACAAACGAAAAACTCGATGCCAGTGCTGCGATGATCGTCAACAGCCCGAGAAGTCCGAGACCCCTCCAGAACAGTCGCAGGAGATATGTCCCGCAAAACACACCTGTTTGCATTACCGCTCCGGTCAGAAAGGTGAAGATACCCATCAGGAGCAGCAGACTGCGCGGGGTCATTGCGCCTGCCGATCCGATTGGTGCGGCGATGTCAATGAGAAGGAAGCCAGCGCCGATCAACAAGAGCGCGTTCAGCGGAGCAATCAAAACATAAAACAGCCACGTAAAGGCATGTACGGATAGCTTACCTATTCTTCCCGCCTTTGCGGGATTGTCATGTACATTGTCGAGCGCAAGATATCCGAGACCGAGGATCATTCTCAACAGATCGACAAACGTCCAGATCGGTCCCTTTGGCGCAGGCGAGAGATCGGCCCAATAGACCTCGGCAAATACAGTTTCATCAGCTTGTTGATTGGCGACCGTGTGTTTTGATTTCACTCGGCGGATGTGGCAGGGAAAGAGCTTCAGATTGCGGCTGGCTTTCCGGTGGTCAGCTTCCGCGAGCGAGATTTTGGAAGAGGAGATTTCCCCGTGTTCCTCATTATCGCGTTTGTCGTGTGCAGTTGTCGCGGCCGCACATAGTTCATCGACGGTGTCACCCGCGACTTGTTCTCCGATACCGTGCACGACGATGACGAGATGCTTGTTCAAAATGAGGCCTTAAATTGGGCAGTTAATATGGTCAAAGAATAACAGAAAACTGCGCTCATCGTAAGTTATTCAGCGACAATCCTTCTCAAATTGTGAAGCCCGACGCGGCTCCCACATTCCCGTTTTCGATATATTGTGCCATCAGAACGGTTTTTTTCGATATATTGAGCTGCAGGTTGCCGTTTTTGTCCCCCTTCGTGCGTACTGGGCCTGACCTGAGACCCATCTTTCCTCCAGCCTTTGGAAGAATCCGGGTTTTGTTTTCTGGCCTCATGCGGCCTGCTTTTGCAACAACGCCCATCCGCTGCTCGAATGGATGGCAAAAATTCTTCCCTTTGAAAACGCCTATATTTTACTCATTATCTCGCAATAATCTTGCAAACGCGGTGCCGTGGCGGCGACTAAATGTAACCTACCTTGGCATTCGAGAGTTGAAAACGATACGCCCCGTATTCAGAGTAGAGAAATCCGCAAGTCCAGAGGTGTACAAAATTGAAGATATTGGCGGTCGATGACGACCCATCCTTGCTGGAACTAATTCCGATGATCTTGGCAGAGGCCGGAATGACGGATGTGACGGTCGCCAATTCGGCCGAGAACGCACTAAGCGTAATCTCGGAACAGTCTGAGCCGTTTGAGTGCTTTCTTCTGGACATTCAGATGCCGGGCAGAAGCGGTATCGAACTCTGCGGGGATATCCGCAAGCTACCTGGTTATTCACAGACGCCGATCATAATGCTTACAGCGATGCAGGAGAAAGTGTTCATCGACGATGCATTCATGGCTGGCGCCACTGATTATATCACAAAACCCTTTGATTTCTCGGAAGTGAGTGCGCGGCTAGGAATGGCGAAACTGCTCGTCAAAGAACAGAAGAAGGTTCGGGACCTGGCGGCTCAGGCAAGCAAGTCAAACGAAGATACGGATGCTAACTCAAAACCCGACTTTAATGAACGCTTCGATCTCGGTGGTGTGAAGGGCCTCGTCTCGATCCAAGCGTTCGAAAATTACCTCAATCAACTTTCGCGCGCAGGGTATCAGTCGTCGCGCTTCTTCGCGATACATATGCAGGATGCTCTCGGCATTTTTGAAAGATGCACTGCTTCGGAATTTGACTATGCCCTGCGACATGTGGCCGACGGAATCAGCGTTTCGTACCAATCCGGAGCCGTGGTCATGTGCTATATAGGGAACGGCAATTTCATTTGCAGTTCCAATGCTGCAGAGTTGTACACCACCGCACAGCTTGAAGATGCAATTCAGGATATCCTTGACGACAAGAATCTGACCTACGATGACGGCAACCCTCTCGATATCGAAGTAGCGATTGGGGCCGCTGTGCAGCCGTTGCTGAGCAACGTTTCGCAACTTGAAGATCTGGAAACGCTGGCTGTCAAACGTGCCATGATCCGCGCTGGCGAAAAGAACAGCAAACCAAATCTGGTGAACATCAAGCACGTTCGCATCTAGAGCTTTGAGCCGTTTCAATGCAGCGCCGCCCGGCGCAAAAAAAACTGATCAAACAATGGCAGGCAGTATCACCCAGAATTCCGTACCTTCAGTCATTGAACTGGTAAATCCGATTTCGCCGCCCATCCGTTCGATCAGTTGTTTTGAAATGTTGAGGCCAAGTCCTGTCCCCATGCGTTTGCGGGTGTCGGACGGGGCAACTTGCGAAAAGGGTTCAAATATTGTCTTGTGAAACGCTGTAGGTATGCCGATGCCGTGGTCTGCGATGGCGATGCGAATTTGATCGTCCTGGGATGCCACACTGACCTTAACTTGCCCGCCTTCGTGCGAGAATTTTGCGGCATTTGACAGTAGATTGATCAGAACCTGCTGCAACCGATCTGGATCGATCTTGCACAGGTAACTTTTATCCGTTGCGTCAAGCGTGACTGTCACATGATATTGGTCGGCAAAGTGCTGAGTGGCCTGAATCGATTGTTCGATGATGTCAATTAAGTTGCTGCTCACCGGGTTGATTGGCATCTTGTCCGAGGACAGTTTTTCGACATCAAGGATGTCATCCAAGAGCAGGCGAAGGCGTCCGCTGTTCTGGCGCGAAATTGAAATCAGTTTCTGGAGCTTGCCCGAGAGTGCGTGAAACGACACCGGGTCGATCAGATCCAGTGCGGCGGCAATCGCGGTGACAGGTGTGCGCAGCTCGTGGCTTACAGTCGCGATGAAATTGCGCCGCATGCGGTCGAGCCTCTGCCGATCTGTGATGTCGACGATTTGCGAGATGAAATGAAGAGGGGCATCTTCTGCATCGCGGACCAAGGCAACGTTCAGATGGCCCCAGACAACCTGGCCGTCCCGCCGCAGATAGCGCTTTTCCATGGCATAGGTTTGACCCTCACCGGACAACAAACGTCTGACGTGATCCAAATCCTTTTCGAGATCGTCGGGGTGGGTAATGGTCTGAAAGTCGACTGCCATCAATTCCTGCTCTGAGTACCCCAAAAACAAGCACAACGCGGGGTTCGCCTTGAGCCAGCGGCCGTCTGGTGCGACCAGTGCCTTGCCGATTGGTGCATACTCCATGGCCATACGGAATTGGTGTTCGCTCTTTCGCAAGTCCTTCTCGGCGATCTTGGTGTCGGTGATGTCGGTTTGCACACCGAAGAGACGCGCCACCATACCGTTTTCGTCTCGGCTGCCCGCGACGGCGTCTGACCGCAGCCAGCGCCAGCCCGTTCCGTTTCTTTCCCGCATTCTGTAGTCAACGATTGTTCGGTCGGATCGCCCGGTGATGCAGTCCAAATAGGCTTTGTTGACAAGGGGCAGATCGTCAGGGTGGAGACGATTGAGCCACTCCCTGTGCGGATCGATTTCCTCGTTGGGCGGGATTTCCATCAGCTCGCACCAAGCACCGGAAACTTGTGATGTTTGATTGACCACATCCACCTCAAAAACGCCGATTTTTGCCCCCTGAACGGCATGGGCCATACGCCGTTCATCCGCTTGCGTGATCCGTTTCACCTCAAAGTCAGCGGCGATGTCACGCATCACCAAAGTGTAGTTCAACCCGTCGGCTTTCGTAGCCCAAGGCAAAAATTGCACTTGCAAAGCCAGGGAACTGCCACTCCTGTGGCGGCCATCAACCTTGCTGAGTACCGCTTCGCCGGCTGGGGGCAACAGCTGATCCCCCTGCATTTTCGAGCCCCAGGCAGGGAGCAAATCAGAAATATGAAGCTCCACAAGATCGAGGGATGAATAGCCAAAGATCTGGGTAGCGGCCGAATTTGAGAAGACAATATGGCCGCGCGGATCAACTCCGATCAGTGCAGCCCCAACCGCTTCCACGACTTGCTCAGATAAGCCCATAAAAACACCCATACTACAACGCTATTGGATTGACGTCGGGAAGCGACACATGCCCTGCGATGCTTTCCATCCTGTAAAACCGCCCATGTCCATATCGCCCGGTTTGCTCGGCGTGCCAAACCGTGGATTAACCTCTACGTGCAAGTCTCCTGTAAGCACATTGTTATGCGAGCGGTGGGATCACATGGCTCAAGCACACCATCTGCATATCGGAAGAAGGCGATCTTGGCCGCCCCGCCGAGCGTTACGGCCGCGAATGCGCCGGACGGGTGCCACCTAATCTCCGGCACGAAGGTATTGTCCACGTCTTCGATTCCGAGATCTTGCACGGTCGGTTTACCGAGCTGTCCGTCATCAAGCGGATAGAGAGCGATCTGACCCAAGGCCGCATAGGTCACCGCGATTACTTCACCGGACGGATGGATATCGATGGCGGTCGGCGGACCCGCGGCTTCGACCGTCTGTCGCACGGTCGGATTGGCACGGTCGGACAGGTCTACGACTGTCAGCGTGTTGCCTTGCTCGATCTCGCTGAACTCTCGCGCATCTTCTGCTGGCTGGGCGAAGGGCTCGGTCGAGATGGCGGTTTGGCCGTCATTAGTCACGGCGAGCACATTCGGCCAAGTCGCGACAGAGTTGGACACGTTGACGTCGCTCCGGGCCCACGTGCCGTCTTCGGTGCGGCTCAGAACGCTGAGAAGGTCTGGCTCGCGAGGCCCAAGCAAGCCGTCGATATAGCCCGTGGCGACCATGGCGCCGTCAGAGAGTGCTATCAGATCGGAGTTTGCGAAAGGCGTGTCCTGCGCGACGCCGACCGATGGGAATGCCAGAAGGGCGAGGGCTGCGGTGGTGCGTTTGAGAGTATGTATACCTGGCAGCAAGGCCCCGTACCGTTCTTCAAGGGCCTGCTCCATTCCGGGGTTGAGGGCTTCAGCCAATTCGCGACCGCGCGCATATGTATCGTTCATAACAGACTTTCCTGATTTTTAATTATTGGCGCTGGCCCCTTGGGTGCCAGAACCCGATCAGGGATAGTCCTGAGAAATCAACCTGCCATCGAGCATCATCGGCAGGTAAAGAGTACTTCCGTCAGACGAAATATCGGCAAGTCCCGGCGCAAACTGGGCCGTCTGGTGTGCCTCGCCGTCACTCCCGATCTCAAACAACCCGCCCGTCACCCAATCGCTCACGATGATTGCGTCGTCGACCCGGGTGATACCGTCGATATTGCCGATGCCTGGAGCGACAACGCTGATCTCCCTTGTCTCCAATGAGATGGACAGAAGAGACCCGGGAGTTTCTGTTGTGAAATCATCGCGCAAGCCGGAGCCCCATGACCCGACGAGTAGCCGTCCTCCATCGAGGAAAACGCCATTGGGGTGGGCAAGCTGCGAGTCACTGAGCCAGAGTGCCAACTCTCCATCGGCGTAGCGCCACAGGCTGTCCGTCATCAGATCGCTCACATAGGCGACTTCTCCATCGGAAGTGACGTCATTGAGAAAGACGGCTTCCGGCATGGCAAGCGACCGACGGATTTCTCCTGTAGCAAGGTCGATTTCGTGCAGTCTGGTCAGGTCTGCGACCAGCAGCACGTCGCCTACGATTGTCATTCCTTTCGGTGCGTCCAGCCCCGCGGCCCAATTGGCGTCGATCACGTCACCGTCCGGAGTCAGAAGCACAAGGCTACCCTGCCCATCGGCAGCGCCCGGATTGCCTATGATGGTGCTGAGAATGATCCGGTTTCGATCGATGTCGAAAACTGCCGACTCCGGCATGTCGAAACCATCCGCAGTCCAGTTTTCATCCGCCAGTACGGCGCTTCCGTTCAGGACCAGAGCCAGTCCTGCCAACATCGTTTCCTTGATCATATCCAAATCCTCATTTGACCTAGCTTGAGGTACTGATAATGATCTAAATGGAACACATCTAACTTTCTGGTATCAGTTTGCGATACCGAAAGGTGGAAATCAGCATCAGAGAGGCCTCCGTGCAAGCCAGAATTTTCGAAACACTCAAGACGGTGCTGCGTGCGCGCAAGATCACCTACGCGGAGCTTGCGCGCAGGCTCGGAACCTCCGAGCCGACGATCAAACGCGTGTTTGCCGCGCGAGACGACAAGCTAAGCAGGATCGTCGAAATCTGCGATGCTCTGGAGCTGTCGCTGGGAGACGTGGTGGCACAGGCCAAACGTACGACAGTCACGCCGGTTGGGCTGGGGGACCGTATCGAAGCGCAACTGGCCGGTGATCCGTCGCTGTTCAACTTCTTCATTCTGCTACACGATGGCATGCCTGTCGAAGAAATCGCGCGACAGTTCAAGCTGGATTCGGGCGATACGCTCAGGATGGGTCAGAAACTTGAACGGCTTGGGCTTGCTGAAGTGCAGGCGACCGGACGCATCCGCATGCTTTTGGAGCACCCGATCCAGTTCAGACGCGACGGGCCGTTGCATCGTGCCCTGATGAAGATCAACCTCGACTTTGTCCGTCAGGTTTTTCTGACTCCGGACACAGAGGCTGCCGCCTTTTTGACCCAGTCGCGCCGGATATCGGACGATACGGCCCGCCATATGATGACGGAGTTGCGCAAGCTGAACCGTGAGTTGTCCGAGATGGCGCGTCAGGATCAGCTGACACTGCCCGCATCTGAGCTCAAAAGCCATAAGCTCAGTTTGGCCTGGTCCCACGTCCAATTCTCCAGCCTGCTAACAATTGAGGTCCAGTAGGTCAGATGTAACCGGTTCTCATATGTCGTCTGTACGACAGCAGTCATTGGCGCATTCGAGGCGAAATGGCGCATCGTCCGCGTTGTGTGAGGTCGCCGCGTCCTTGTTTGTGCACTCGCAGCGAAAGTCTGAAATGACGGGCCGCATCGCAGCGGAGGCTGGGCGTGGTCAAGGGCCGGTATGGGCCGACCTTACCGATGCTCGGTGCCGAGCGAGGCCGATGCTGCGCCGCATCCGAGGTCGGCAGAGAGCCCTTTCACGACATTGATGCCGCAGTATCAGAAAACATGATTTGTTGCGCGGAGCACATTGAAGATTTCTTCGAGAGCAGTAATCCTTATCTGGGAATGGCGTTTGACAAGCAGAAGGAAACAAAGTGAGTCGAACTACGACGACAACGATTGCTTTATGTATCGCCACCGCCGCGTTCGCCGATGGAACGAGGACGATACAGCACATTGAATGTGCTGCCTACGCCGAACTCAGCCGATTTCCGTTGGCACGCATAGAGGGCGCATCTCGCGCGAACGCTGATGCCGATCGGTTGCGCGACGCGCACATGGCCGAGGCATTGAGGCTTGGAGCGCCACTGGTCGAAAAAGATTCCGGCTTTCCCGGATACATTAAGCCCCACCCTGTAGGAGGGTCGGCCGAGGCAGGCATCGGCTATTTTTTAGGGTCTGTTGTGACGACAGAGCAAGATCACTTCGAGCTACTGCACGGTGCCCCGCCGACCAGTGGCGAGTCCCTCGATGACCGCTTCGAACGACTCGCCGACTGGTATCGCCTACGCACGGCGGAAATGACAAGTCGCTACGAAGTAGCCGGTTGCATTGACCTTTTCTGAGGCAAAAACAACCGTTTGCTGAACGGTTCACCGAACCCTACATTTGCGCACTTGCAACGAAGGTCTGGAAGGTCCGCACTGCGTGAATTCGCCCGGCACCCGATTTCGCGGATGCGGCGAACGGCGGCAAAGCCGGGCTGCACCGCAGCAGGACTGGCCGCTGGCCAGAGTCCGCTCTGGGCCGTCCCCGGCACACTGGCTTGAAGTTTCACCTTCCTTACGTTGTCGATAGAAAAGAGGCCGTGGAGAAACTGGAAGGGGCTCGAATTGTGACAAAGAACTGGACCGCGATAAAGGGGGCGTTGTCGGGATTTTCCAGGGTACAACTCATGGGCCTCGTCCAAGACCTGTATCGCGCCGACGCGAAGAACCGGGATTTCCTGCATGCAAGATTCCTAGTTTCGGATGGGGGCACCGACCTTTCACCCTACAAGAAGCGGATCAAGGCAGCCATCAATCCAAGCCGGTGGGACGCACCCATCAAATACCGCGACGCCCGACGTGCCATATCCGATTACAACAAGGCTAGGGGACAGCTCGGCGAAACGCTGGAGCTAATGTTCTACTACGTCAAATGCGGCAATGACGTCACGCTGGAGTTCGGTGATATGGATGAACCTTTCTACAACAGCATGGGGTCCATGTTTGGCTCGATCGTGAAGAAATTGTCCGTGCAAGCCGACCCGGAACTGACGGCAACCTGGCTGGATCGGCTGGAGAAAGAATATCACCGCGTTGCCAATACCGGCTGGGGCTATGGCGACGAACTTGGTGGCTACCTTGAAGACCTCAGGTCTTCGCAAGCATAGTTCCTATCCGGTCCAGCCCGTGCGGCATCAACAGTGTCCACTCAGCACGATCCAAATTTGTCCACAGGATTTGCGACTGCGTCGAATGTCCGGAACTACGGGTCGCGACGCAGCATCAGGGTTGGTGGCAGATGCCCGCAAAGGGCCGATCTTACCTATGCTCAGGTGCCGAACGAGGCCGATGCTGCGCGGCATCCGAGGTCGGCAGAGAGCCCGAAACCAACTGATGCTGCAGGGTGCACGATTGTCGGCATTAGTCAATTATCGGCTGACGGGGCTACTGCAGCTTCACAAATTACGCTAAGGAAATCGATGTATTCACGGAACGCAGCTGCGCCACTTTCTGAGAGGCAATAGACTGTATGCGGCCTTCCTTCGAGCCTCATTCGGCTATGCAAGTATCCGGCGGCGCCAAACTTTTTTAGATGTGCATCCAGATTGCCATCGGTGATTGAAAGAGAGGCTTTCAACTGAGAAAAGCTTGGCTCACCAACATAGAGCAACAGTCCTAGTCGTGTTCTCACTGGCTGGTGGAAAATCGGATAGGGAACAGACGGAACCCGCTGCATCAGATTTCGCGACGCAAGAGTTGCTCAGCTGCCTTGTCCCACGTCCAAGTCGTACCCGACGCCAACAGTTCGACGCCACCCAGCCAGCCGTCGCGCCGCATGAGACTGAACGCGTCTTGCTCACAATCTAAAACTCTACGTCCAGTTTCTGTTAAGCTCAGGCGCTGAGCGTTGAAAGCATGGCGCTCATTCTCTGATAACGACGGAAAGCTGAATGGGGTTGGATCACAGGTGACTAGCCCGCCGTTGCAAAGGGCGTCTATTGCCCTGTACGTCGGCCAATCGCCAACAAAGAGAGCTGTTTCCATATCCATATTCCGCAAGAATAGGTGTTCGGGGTTGTGAACGCCTTCGCCGACAAGGCGAAGTAATTGGGTTTCTGTCCGGTTCAATCCGGTTGCCACGTCCGGGAACTCTTCAAGATGGCGACGTAGCGCCGCCGCCAAAAAGGGCAGTTCACTCAATTCGCCACCAAGGAATGCCAAAAGATCATGTGGATCGCTTGATCGGAATGCAGCCCAGCCAGAAGCTGCCAAGTCCAGCATCTTTTTCGTTACCGGTCGTCGCACTTTCAAGAGCGACGCCATTTGCTCGGCGTTAAGCTGCCCTATGCCCCTGAAATTTGGTTCGCCGGGAAAACTGTCAATGCAGATCATGTCCAGCGTCGTATCTTTAAGCTTGGTATCTGAGAACCAATCGAGGATTTGCAGAATTTGAAGTTGGTCAAGAAGATCGTGTTCGAACCATAGAACTATGCTGTCGTAGCTGCTTGATGCATTCAAGTGTCGATCTCTCAGTTGAAAATCTCTTTCAGCGCCGGTTGGGTCTGCATCAGGTCCGACAAGATAGCGTGCACGCAGAACACTCAGTTCGGAAAG
This sequence comes from Sedimentitalea todarodis, assembly GCF_032595355.1. NCBI lineage: Bacteria > Pseudomonadati > Pseudomonadota > Alphaproteobacteria > Rhodobacterales > Paracoccaceae > Sedimentitalea > Sedimentitalea todarodis. The sequence goes on from NZ_JASMWN010000014.1 coordinate 141,178, forward strand.
GCTCAACTTTGCTGGAAACGGCCCATGATGCATTGGGTCGCGCCACGGCAGAACGTCGCCGGGAACAGCACTTTGCTTGATGATATTCGCAGCGCCATCGCCGTTTGTGATGTTCAATATTTTCATTCTGCCCTCACAGATACTTATTACTCTGTAAAGCAGATTAACTCTGCAATACAGAGTAAACTTTCCGGCTATTCCGCAGCGTCCAGTGGTACAAATAAAACCTGCAAAAAAAGGCGGACGTGGGAATTCAATGCGCAAGCGGCACCGAAGTCCCGCCCTGCCGTCACTCGTCTCTCGGAAATGCTGCGCGATGCATCGATGGCCGGTCTGGTGATGCTGCGCTGCCGCGACGCGTCAACCAATGTACGTCGGCTCAGGGCCGGTTGTAACTGCGACGAGGCCCCAACACCCAGGCTACCGTCAGTTGCAGATCGGCAGCGGCCTCGGCGACTGTTTCGGCAGGGACCGTCTCCATCTGTTGATGACCCGTTGGAGGGTTCGTTTTGGCCAGAATTTGGGGGCGTCGATGGCCCGCAGACATGCGTCATTCCAGTAGTCCATGGCGCACGGACGAATGTGCAATTCAGTGGCGAATCCCTTTACGGACGACAGTTCAAGTTTTGCCGAACATTCCGGCCAACACTGCTTCTGCCTCTGCCAGCCCTTCTTCGGTCAGAACCAGGGACTTCGCCCGACCGGCGGGATTCTCGATCAGGCCTTTATCATAGAGCCGGTCGGTGATCGCCCAGTCGATCCCTTTCCAGACCCGCCGACCGTCGTGCAGCGTCAGGCTCAGAATGGCCAGTGCGGCCGCATCCAGTTTGTCGTTATCCAGTTCCATGGTTTCCACTCGGGCAGATTCCCTCGTCGTCATACTGATGCCGAAGCGCGTATTCGCGCAAGGTTTGAGGGTGAAGATTCTGGTGGCGGAGTTTGCCGGGTCACTTTGCGCCGCAGTCGTTGCCGCATTGGACCCGCTTGTGACACATGTCCGCAACGCGAAAGCTGCAACGTGGCGTCGGTTTTTTGCAATGAATTGCAGCTCGGGGCCGGAACCGTCTCATTCGCCTGTTACTCCTTCGGTTGGTGGAGGCGGTGCCGGGGTGGTTACATGTTCCGGCCTGCGTTTTTCGTAAAAGGCGTTTCCGCCTGTCGTCAGGACATAGTGCATATTGTCGTAGAACGCTTGATACGAGGCCGCGTGGAAGAAGTGAGCGTTCGCGGTACTCGGGTGCCTCTCTCCTTCCAAAACCGAAAGGGCTGTAACCTTGGCGAGGAGGGCTGACCTGCCCTCCATTTCCCTGGTCATGACGCCGGGAGCGAACTGGTTTTTCTGGCTGACCACACCGCAGACGGTGTCGGGGAAAGCGTCGGACTGAACGCGATTCATAACGATGCTACCGACCGCGATCATCCCGTCCCGGCTGGAGCGATTTGATTCGAAATACATCGCACGCGCCATACAATCGACTTCGGTTGTGGGCGGAGGTGACTTGCTGCAACCCGTCAGAACCGCAAGGCCGATGGAAACCGCAGCGATCAGTTGTTTGGTGTTGGAATGCGGCAAGCTTACGACCTTCCCGACGTTGCCTTTTTGGGTGATTGTAATTGAGCTGACGTCTTCCAGAAATCCCAGAGGCGGGCAAGAGCTATGCGCTCACTTTGTGACGCATGGCAGTGTCCAGTCGATGAATGGAAACCTCGACCAGAACCGTTGGCATCCTCACCTCAGGGAAATGCCGCGAACGGCGTCAGCGTCCTCCGCACAACATCAATCCCCGTTCCCGCAATAGGGCGTTGTTTCCGCGAGCCACCAACCTTGGCAATACTGATCTGATCACCGCGCATTTATCGGCTTCCTTTCGGGGAACCTTTCCCGCTCGGTTCACCGCAGATCGAAGATCCAGCTTGATCTGTCATTACCTTTCCGGTTGCTGTTCCTGCTGTTTTCAAACTCCCACGGCCCGGCACCGTCAGGGCGTTCCTGCCCGTCTTATTGCGAAGACGGACTTCGGGGACGTGTTGAAGGGGTCCTGACTGATCCCCTTTGTTTCTCGTTGATGGTTTATCGCCGGTCGCGGCCTGGTCGTGCCCCCCGCTTTCGCTCCGGCAAGCGGAAATGCGGTTTCCACGCTTTGCGCGGACCCTCCGGATTTCAGCTTGCGCCCCGGCCTGACCTGACCGGCGCTTTCAAAACCATCGAAACAAAAGGAAATCGATCATGACCAACTACGTCCTCACCGTTCCCGTCACCTACATGAAAGACGGCCAGGAAAAGACCACCTACCGCCGCGTCGGCGCCGTGTTCGAAAACACCAAGGCCGAAACTGGCGAGGCCTTCCTCTCGATCAAGCTGGACTTCCCCGTCGCCGTGACCGAGCTGGTGGCCTTCCAGCCCAGGGATAAGGGAGGTGATCAGGTCTGAAGCCCTTCGGGCTCCGGGGCGGCGGAAACGCCGCCCCTCTTTCTTGCGGGGGTCCGTCGCGGTTCTTTCTTTTGGCGACCCTTTGCCAGCATGTTCAGCGGTGCCGCGTCTTTGTTCCCGTGTGGCGTAGACGTGCTTTTCGGTCACGGCAAAGGCGCGCGCGATGGCGGCGGGGTGCAGATCACGCCGCGCCACATTCTCCATGTGGCCCATGCTTCGGCGGTCTCGCGGTCGGGGGCCAGCATCACCATCGGGCTTGCCAGATCGGGATGCGCGTCGTTGAGATGGTTCAGGGCGCGCAAACGGCGTCCACCCGCGACGATTTCCACGCCGCCCGTGTCGGTGGCCAGACCGGCAATGCTCTGAATGAGACCAGCAGCCCAGATGCTTTCCGCCAGTTCAGTCACATCATCCAGGGACACGTCCTGCCGGGCGTTCATGGGGGATAGCGTCAGCTTCGCAAGTGGAAACTGGGCTTCGGTTGCGATGATTTTGGATTGCTTTGTCATTGGGACAATCCTTGTTCGTGTGGTGAGTTTCGTGTTATAAGTACCCCAGCCTTTCAGGGCTGAGGCGAGGGGGCCTTTGATGACCCCGCGCTGGATCAGGAAGGGCGTTCTCTTCCAAAGTCATCGCCCTTTCTGACAAGCGTCCATGCCTCGGCAAAGCGGCGCTTCATCAGATCTTCACTCGTTGGTCTCACCGTCCTTTCTGTTTGTGGCGATGGTGTGGGAAGAATGTTGGCCGCCCTTCCCGATGGCCTGCTCGACAGGCCTGCCTCGGCGCGGGGCAGGGAGACCCCCGCAACCGGGTTCAGTCATCGTATGGAAACATGATGGTCAGGACGCGACGGGTTTGTTGCAGATCGCTCGGGACCGGTGATCCGTACTCGTAGTGTTCGTCGTACAGATCGATTTGCCACAGGAGCTTTTCACCCGCGACGGTCACGGCTCCAAAAGCGTGATCACCATACGGATCGCTGTCCTCGGCGAAGTTGGTATCTCCGGCAACGGCCTGCGCCGCCAGCGCGATAAACACCGCACCCTTCGCAGCCAGGCTCGCGGTCATGACAGTACGGCCCGTGACATAGCGGACTATGCAATTGAGATTTAGCTGTTTTTGCGGATGTGCCGACATCCCCGCATCGACAGTCGCGTTGAGGCTCCGCGCCGCGAAAACTGACTGCGAGCCCACTTTGACCGATGCTGCGCATCGTACGAATGGCAGCTTCATTAGTCCGGTAATCGCCATCCATTCTCTGCGTCGGTCATCGCACTATCCGGCATCGAAGGCGGCGACAGGCGGAACGGCCCCTCGTTTCCACGTCATCACGATGATCGCCGTGACCGTGATCTGGACCGCTGCGAACACCGCCATCGCCGAGAGGAGACCGAGCATATCGGCCAGTGCGCCGCTGGCGATCACGGGAAGCGAGAACCCGAAATACGCATAGACGAACAGACCCGCTGTCGCCCGCGCCCGGTCGTCCGGCGCACGCAACGAGACTTCTGCCAGTGAGGCGAGATAGGTGAAGCCATAGCTCGCCGCGCTGGTGACGCAGGTGCCGACGAGAACGAATGCCAGAACCTTCAACCACACACCGGCCAGAAGAACGAGAAAGCCGAGCGGGATCAAAACGAACCCGAGGGCGAGCGCGCGGTCGTTGGTCATGCGCCGGGCAAGCGGTTGGCAGAGAAACCCCACGAAGATCGCGAGGAAGATGACAAGGCCCGTCCACCCACCGAGGTCGTTTGCGGCAAGCTCCAGCGGAATGACCGCGATGGTCATGCCGGTCGTGGACCAGGCAAGTGCCATTGCGGCCCCGAACATCCATGTGCCGGAAGGGAAGACCGGCAGTCGCAGAAGGGAGACGGGTCGGGGCTTGTCAATTCGGGGCAGCCCGAGGGCTATCACGGCGAGGATCGGAGCCGCCACGAACAGGGCGATGTAGCTGGCGGGCAAGAGCGTCGGTCCCTGCACCCCGAGACTGATACCGGTCGCCAGCGCGCCGCCGCCAAAGCCGAGCGACGTGGCAGAGGTCACGATGAGGGCGGCGTTCTTCGCGCGGTCCGAGCCGAGAATTTCCGTCATGTAGGCCGTCCCGGCGGTCGTCGCGAGACCCGTTCCGATCCCGAGCAGGAGGCGCGCGACGACAAGACTTGTCCAGCTTGGCGCCTGCACGAGAAGCCCCGTCGCCAAGGTGCCCAGGATCAACGCCAGCGCAATCGGAACCCGTCGCCCGATCCGGTCCGAAAACCCGCCGAGCAGCAACAGTGTCGGCATGAGGCCCCCCACATAGGCCGCAAACGCGACTGTCACTGCGGTCGCCCCGACATCACTTTCCGCCGCATAGGCATCATAGAGCGGAGCCTGAAGGTTCACGGCGAACGTCACCGTGAAAAGACCAAGGGCGAGCAGTGAAACCGGGATCAGTGTGGACATGGGGCGCGGACCTCTAAGATTGACTTGAGATCGGAATGGCATGAGATAATAATTATGACAATTTTTCTTTTGTACTAGATACAGTGAGAATATGGAGAAGGCCCGTTACATACGTCTTGCCGATATGCTCTCGACGGCAATTCAAGAGGGCAAGCTGGCTCCGGGCACGAAGCTGCCCACACATCGCGCGTTCGCCGAACAGTGCGGCGTGGCCCTTGCCACGGCGACTCGCGCCTATGGGGTGCTTGAGCGCAGAGGCATGATCGTCGGCGAAGCCGGTCGCGGCACCTTCGTGCGAGACCTCGGATTACCCCCTACACTGGGCATTCGGCACACTGCCAGCGATGGCCTCATCGACCTGGTTTTCAACATGCCGGGGGACGCGGGCGACGCGGATATGTTGCGGGCGGGCCTGCGGCGACTTGCGGCGGCGGGCGACCTTGAAGTGATGCTGCGCTACCAGCCTCACGGCGGGCGAACGCACGAACGACGGATCATTGCCGAAAGCCTTGCCTCGACCCTTGGTCCTATCGACCCCGAGTGCCTTCTGGTCACGTCAGGCGGCCAGCATGGGCTGGCAACCATCGCCCTTGGGCTCTTTCGACGCGGCGAGAGGATTGCAACTGATACCCTGACCTATCCCGGCTTCAGATCCATCGCGGCGTTGCAGGGCCTCGAACTTGTTCCAGTCGAGGGAAGGCGCGGCGTGATGGACCCGAACGATCTGGAAAGGCAGTGCCGCGCAGGCAAGTTACGTGCGGTCTATCTGATGCCAACGGTTCACAACCCCTTGGGTGCGGTCATGGATGAGGCGACACGCTTGCGTCTGATCGAGATCGCGCGCGTGCATGACCTGTTGCTCATCGAAGACGCGGCCTATGCTTTTCTGGAGCCGGACCCACCGCCAAGCCTCATCGCTCTCGCGCCGGAACGAACGATCTATGTAGGGGGCTTTTCCAAAAGCCTCGCGACAGGGTTGCGTCTGGGTTACTTGATCGCTCCTGCGACCCACACAGACAGATTGCTTGAAGCGATCAGGGCGACGACCTGGAACGCCCCGGCGCTGATTTCCGGTCTGGTCACGGGCTGGGTGGAGGACGACACACTTGCCAACTCCGAAGAGACCCGCCGGCAGGGCGGTGCGGAGCGCCAGCAGCTTTGCCGGGCCGTTTTGGGTAGATCGCCTGTCCTGTCGCATCGCAACGCAGGCTTTGCCTGGTTGCCGCTCGAAAAGGGAGTTCGGGCAGAACCGATCGTCACACGCCTGAAGGAGCGGAACATTTCAGTATGCGGTGCAGAGCCATTTGCAACGACTGTTGCAGTACCACAGGCTTTGCGTCTCGCCTTCGGTGGCGTGCCGCGGGATGAGCTGAAGGGCGTTTTCCAGACAGTCCGTGAGGCTGTCGAGGGGGCTGCGGTATGGTGAGAGAATTCTGAGAGCTGACTTTCGTGCGGCCGTAGCGAAAGCTCACTGTGTCTTAGTGTCTGATCGGAAATGGGTTGAGTGAATTCAGCAGGTTGTGATTCTGTTTGGTTGTGAAACTGAACGGAGATCACGATGGCCTGGACCGAATTCACCCGTACGCAGCATAGTCGCA
>NZ_JASMWN010000015.1:0-146401 GCF_032595355.1 Sedimentitalea todarodis
CAGACCCGCTTCTTCTGCCCCTTCTTCCCCGCCATCACCTACCTCAAGATGTCCACTATCGATGGTGGACACTATCACCCACTCCATCACGCAGGCAGGGCAGTCAGACCAGGACGGATACGCATCTCCGACATGCCGGTCTCACGCCTGCACGAGCTTCTGCCTTGGGAATGGGACGGGGCAACGCAACACGTCAAGGCAGCCTGACCGCGGTACACGGCGGATGCTTACGCCACGACAGCGCCGATGCCCATCAGCGTCGCGCCAAGAATCTGCCGCCGCAGCTCTCGCGGATCGTCACAGGCTTTCCATCTGAAATGGCCCATGTACAGGCTGCCCAGCAAGGCACCGAGGAGAACGCCGACAACAGAGCCTGTCCCGAAACTGATGGAATTGCCCGAAGACGTCATTAGATAGAGGATGGTTTCACCGATCGGGGCAGCAAACGTATGGCTGACCACGGGTGTTGCGTCATGGCCTTTGCTGACGACCCATTGGGTGCCGGCCCAGCCGGTCACAATTGCAACCCCAGCGATGGCACCCCACAAGATATGGCTCGTGGATCCGCGCAGATTGCGGCTCAGCAAGGTCGCACTCAGAATGATGCATCCAAGTGCGATACCAGTGCCTTCAATTGAGGCTCCGCTTGCCTGCGCCACTGCATGCGCAAACGTCGGGACATTTGTTGCGTGTTCGGGAGTGCCAAATATCCAGATGCGCAAACCTGACAGCGGCCCGCCCGATGTCACATAGGCAGAGATCCCCATGATCAACACGATGAGGAGAGAGCACAAGTCTCCGCCTCCGGCGCGTGCCAGGGCACTAAAGCCACAGTTGCCCGCAAGTGCCATACCGTAGCCAAAGATCAAGCCGCCCAATATGCTCTCGAATGGGTTCCAGCTTCGTGACAGATATAGCGTTTGCTGGAAATCCAGGAAACCAAAAGCAGAGAGCGCATAGGTGCCGATGACCGAGACCCCAATCGCGATGCCCCACATTCGCAGGCGCAGTGGGTTTTCGCCGTAATAGAGATCTTCTATCGCCCCAAGTGTGCAAGATCCGGTCAATGCGCGCTGCAAGCCCGAGCAGGACCCCGCCAAACAAGCCGACAAGCGCGACGAGGACTGGTTCCGAGGTTATTTCAAGCATGAGGCCGCTCTTTCCGGGTGAACAGGACCGCTCAGCGCGGCCCGTTCACTTTTCGCGACAGAACAGATCGTAAACGACTTCCATGATCTGTTTCGGGCGGTCATCGGCCAAACTGTAGTAGATGGCTTTGCCATCACGCCGAGGTGTGACAAGACCCTCCAGGCGCAAGCGTGACAACTGCTGTGATACTGCGGCCTGCCGCGCGGACAACAGTTCTTCAAGCTCGGTCACAGATTTCTCTCCCGAGGCGAGATGACACAAGATCATCAATCGTCCTTCATGGCTGATCGCTTTCAAGAAGTTGGACGCTTTCATGGCGTTGGCCGCCATCTTATCCATATCTTCGGCGCACATGTCGGTATCGAAAACTGGAAGTCCCATTTTTTCCTTGGTGTCCGGAAGAGTATCGGCTGCAATCGCCGTGTCATGCGAATTCATATTACTAACCTCGTCCCGCTACATCAATATTCGCTTGCGATAGCATTTGTGCCAGAAATCCCCAAAAGAAGTCTTCACCGGGATACCCTTCGATGCGCGAAACCTCTGTCCCATCGATCACCAGTACAAATGTTGGCGTAAAATTCAGCCCGCGCGCAAAGACAATGCCTTCGGGGCGTTCGGCGTGAACATCGATACGCAAGAGGGGCGCGGCTTTGCCTTCATTCGAATTTGGATAGATATGTGAGATTTCGTCGTTCCAACGTGCGCACCAGACGCAGCCCTTTTCCTCGACCATAACCAACACAGGTTCGGCAGCCGCCGTGATCGCTGAAAACAGACCTAGAAAGATGCCGATGATCAGAGTTCGAAAGAGCATACCAAATTTGACCCTTGCCTATCAAACCACATAATATGAATATGTGAATTATACAAGGAGAAGTGGCTGCCATGATGGAGATCACCTGTTACGGCGCTGCTTTTGCGGGTTTGTTGTCGTTTCTGTCTCCCTGCATTCTGCCAATCGTTCCGTTCTATCTGAGCTATCTCGCAGGTATCGGGATGAACCAGATCGCGGCTGGCACCGAAATCGACGGGACGACCCGCCGCCGTGCGGTAGTGGCCGCTACGCTTTTCGCAGCAGGAGTCATCACGATCTTCATGGGTCTTGGGGCTGCGGCGACTGCTTTTGGGCAGGTCGTACGGGAGCATTTTGACATCCTGCGATGGGTGGCCGCGGCCATCATCATTGCCATGGGACTGCATTTCCTAGGCGTAATCAGGATCGGTTTTCTCTATCGGCAACTGCGGGCGGATGCGAGGGCAACTTCGGATGCGGGTCTGCTGGGTGCCTATGTGATTGGATTGGCTTTTGCATTTGGCTGGACGCCCTGTGTCGGTCCGGTTTTGGCAACGATACTCTTCACAGCGGCCGGGGCTGATACGGCAACGACGGGGGCGACGTTGTTGTTTGTTTATGGCTTGGGGATGACAGCGCCGTTTATCTTCGCGGCATTTTTCATCGGCCCCTTCATGCAATGGATGACGCGGTTCCGCCGGTATCTTGGTCTCGTCGAAAAGATCATGGGTGCGATGCTTATCCTGTTCGGTGTCTTGATCGCCACGAACTCAGTAAACTACATCGCCCAGTGGATGCTTGAAATCGCGCCGGATATTGGAGTTCTGCGCTAAATTGGAGGACGAATGATGAAGATCCTGTTTTCAACCTTGGTCGCCCTGTTCCTTGTCATTGCGGGCCCATTTGCCGCCGAGCTCGGGGACGATGGTTTGCACAAAGCACCCTGGATGCGGGACACTTTCAAGGACCTGTCCGAGGATCTCGCCGAGGCAAATGCCGAGGGAAAGCGCCTGATGGTGTTGATCGAGCAGCGAGGGTGCATCTATTGCAAGAAGATGCACGAGGAGGTTTTTCCAGTCGAGGAAGTAAAGGCCTACATGGATGATCACTACTTTGTCGTCCAGATCAACATGTTCGGCGATGTCGAGGTTACAGATTTCGACGGAACCGAGCTTCCTGAAAAGGATATGGTCAGGAAGTGGGGTGCATTGTTCACTCCAACGATTCTGTTTTTTCCCGAAGAGGTCGCGTCTGGCACTTCCGCCGCCCAGGCCGCAGTGGCGACAATGCCAGGAGCGTTTGGGCGACACACCACCTTCAACATGCTGAACTGGATCGTGGAAAAAGGCTATGATGGAGACGAAAGTTTCCAGAAGCATCATGCGCGTAGGTTTGCGGATCAAGGCAACTAGAAGGTTCGCGCTTGTAGTTATCACCAGTCACATCTTGTCATTCAAACAGTTGAATTTGTTGTTGCGTTATCCCGGATCCCTGCGCTACGGTGTGTGAGATCGAAGTGTTTGGGAGGGCGCATGAAGATTCTTGTCATTACAACCGCACTGGTGGGGGGCTTGACGTCAGTCGCCCTCGCTGAAGAAATCTCGCCGACTGGCGTGAACTTCAGCGAAGGTGCTGTCGAGCAGTCATTGTCAGGCACGGCCGGAGATCCCGCGACTGGCCGGATCATCGTCGGCGACAAGGGACAGGGCAACTGCGTTGCATGTCATCAGGTTTCTGATCTGGCGGAGGTACCCTTCCAAGGTGAAATTGGGCCAATACTGGACGGCGCAGGTGAACGCTGGTCCGAGGCCGAGCTCCGTGGCATTGTCGCGAATGCCAAAGTAATGTTCGAGGACAGCATGATGCCGTCCTTCTACAAGACGGAAGGGTTCATACGGCCGGGTAACGCCTATACGGGTGAAGCGGCAGATGACACCTTCGGCCCTCTCTTGAGTGCACAACAAGTTGAAGACGTTGTCGCTTACCTCGTCACACTCAAAAAATAGCCGGCCCCGTTCAGGGTTGAAGGAGAGAGATATGGAACTGACAAGACGTCGTGCGATTCAGATCGGTGTTGGCGCGCTATTGATCAGCGGATTGCCGTTTCGCGCATCCGCATCAACCGAAGATGCAATTGCAGCATTTACAGGTGGTGCCGAAGTTGGCTCTGGTGATGTCAAGCTCATCGCACCAGAGATCGCAGAGAATGGTAACACGGTGCCAATCGAAGTGTCGTCCGATACCGCCAAGGAAATCATGGTTTTGGCCACAGGCAATCCAACGCCAAGTGTCGCGACGTTCAAGTTTGGCAAGCTTGCTGCGTCGCGTGCCGCATCAACCCGTATCCGGCTTGCCGGGACGCAGGACGTTCTGGCGATTGCAAAGCTTGAGGACGGTTCGTTCGTTCAGGCTTCGCGCACTGTCAAAGTCACCATCGGCGGCTGCGGCGGCTAACAAGATTCAAGGAGAGTTAAGATGGCAACTGGTGTAAAACCGCGCGTCAAGGTCCCGAAGAGCGCGGCGGCCGGAGATACGGTCACGATCAAGACGCTTATCAGTCACAAAATGGAATCCGGCCAGCGCAAAGATGATGACGGCAACGTCATTCCACGCTCGATCATCAATCGGTTCACCTGCGATTTCAACGGTGAAAACGTGATTGAAGTCCTGCTGGAGCCGGCGATCTCGACCAATCCCTATCTGGAGTTCGAAGCGATGGCTCCCGAGGCAGGCGAGTTCAAATTCACTTGGTACGATGACGATGGATCTGTTTACGAAACAGCAAAGAACATCGCAATCAGCTAGGCAACTGTCTTGGGAGGGACGACATGAGAAAATTGACAGGTGCAATTCTGGCCACGATTCTGGCAACACCATTTGCTTCGGCCGACCCGGTTGATGACACGCTCATTCTGAACGAAGAAACGGAGTTGGTGACGAGGACAACAGCGCCTGCACATGTCTCGGATGCTCTTGATGAGGTGATGTCAGGTTGGCTGTTCCGCGGCACTGAAACGCGTGCGATGCAGGCGGATGACTTCGACAATCCTGGGATGATCTTCGTAGAGCAGGCCCAGGAAATGTGGGAAACCGCCGAGGGATCCGAGGGCAAATCATGCTCATCGTGTCACAACGATATGGAAAGCCTGGCAGGGGTAAAGGCGACATATCCCAAGTGGAATGAAGCGGCAGGTGAAGTACGCACGTTGCAGATGCAAATGAATGATTGCCGTACCAATCGCATGGGTTCAGATGCCTGGAAGTATGACAAGGGTCCGGCAATCAATATGGAAGCCGCACTTTCCTCAGTTTCGCGTGGGCTTCCGGTCAACGTCGCGATTGACGGACCTGCTCAATCGGCCTGGGAATTGGGCAAAGAGCTGTATTATACACGGAACGGACAGCTCGAGTTATCCTGCGCAAATTGCCACGAGGAAAACTATGGCAACATGATCCGCGCAGATCACCTGAGCCAAGGTCACGTGAATGGCTTTCCTGTTTACCGCTTGAAGAACACCAAGCTGAACGGTGTGCACTCTCGGTTCAAGGGTTGTATTCGCGACACCCGCGCCGAAACGTACAGCCAAGGTAGCCCGGAGTTCGTTGCGCTTGAGCTCTATGTGGCATCTCGTGGCAACGGGCTCAGCGTTGAAGGTCCGTCCGTTCGCAACTGATTTGCGTGACGGCCTCATTCAACACCCCGTTGGGGCCGTTCTTCGCAAAACCATGCATAGATGCGCATACGTGCGCATGATCCGGAGTCACCAATGATCTCTCGTCGCGATTTTCTGCAAACGACGATGGCCACCGCGGCTCTTTACGGTGGTTCCGGTTTTGGAAATTGGGCCAAAGTCGCCGCTCAGCAATTGCTGACCCAGGACAAGTTGCTGGAATTCGACACGTTCGGAAACGTCTCATTGATTCACATAACGGACATTCACGCCCAGTTGGTGCCTCATTATTTTCGAGAACCGTCGGTCAATATTGGTGTCGGACGCAACACGGGCGCGGTGCCTCATGTCACGGGTGCAGAATTCAGAAAGCTCTACGGTATCGACGACGGCAGCCCATCGGCCTATGCGCTGACATACGATGATTTCGCATCTCTCGCACAAGGGTATGGTCGCGTTGGTGGCCTGGACCGCGTATCGACCGTGATCAAGTCAATTCGCGCAGACCGTCCGGATGCGTTGCTGCTTGATGGCGGCGATACGTGGCACGGCAGTTACACGTGCTACCAGACGCAAGGCCAGGACATGGTCAATGTCATGAATGCACTCAAGCCAGACGCAATGACGTTCCATTGGGAATTCACTCTGGGCTCGGACCGCGTCACCGAGATCGTCGGGGGGTTACCGTTCGCGGCACTTGGTCAGAACATCTTTGATGCTGAGTGGGATGAGCCAACAGAGTTGTTTCCGCCATACAAGTTTTTTGAACGCGGGGGCGTGAAAATTGCAGTTATCGGTCAAGCCTTCCCCTACATGCCCATTGCAAACCCCGGTTGGATGTTTCCGGAATACGCATTCGGGATCCGCGATGAGCGGATGCAGGAAATGGTCGATGAAGTGCGCGCGGCGGGTGCCGAGTTGGTTGTTTGTCTAAGTCACAACGGATTTGATGTAGACAAGAAGATGGCGGGCAAGGTGAACGGCATTGACGTGATCCTGTCAGGCCACACGCATGATGCTCTGCCTGAACCTGTGCTGATTGGCGAAACGATACTCGTCGCGTCCGGATCAACCGGCAAGTTTGTCAGCCGCGTCGACCTCGATGTGCGTAGCGGACGCATGATGGGATTCCGCCACAAGCTGATCCCGGTTTTTTCGGACGTCATCGAGCCTGATGCCGAACTCACCACCCTGATTGAAGAGCAGCGCGCACCTCACGCGACCTCCTTGTCTGAGGTGATCGGCAGGACGGCGGACGATCAACTTCTTTACCGTCGTGGCAATTTCAACGGCACATGGGATGACTTGATCTGTGATGCGCTGATCTCGGAGCGCGACGCAGATATTGCGCTGTCTCCCGGCGTAAGGTGGGGGCCATCGATCTTGCCCGGCCAGGATATTACCCGTGAAGACATCTGGAACGTCACGTCGATGACATACGGACAGGCCTATCGCAACGAGATGACGGGAGAGTTCCTGCATGTTGTCTTGGAAGATGTCGCCGACAACCTGTTTAATCCGGATCCGTATTATCAGCAGGGCGGTGACATGGTGCGTGTGGGTGGCCTTGGCTACCGTATCAATATCACCAAACCGCAGGGTGAGCGGATTACCGAGATGACCCTGCTCAAGACAGGTGAGGCGATTGATCCGTCCAGAACCTATCAGGTCGCCGGTTGGGCTTCGGTCAATGAAGGGACGGAGGGCCCGCAAATCTGGGACGTTGTCGAGGCGCATATCGCCATGCAGGGCACCATCTCTCTTGACCCAAACAACAGCGTGAAAGTCGTCGGCCCGTAATCTGGCCGTGAAACGGAGGCATCTGGTATGTCAGGCAAGAAACCAGGAAACGGATCATCACGGCGCGCGTTCTTGCGCGGCGCGACGGCTGCGGGTGCAGGGGCGCTGGCAGCGGGTACTGCAAGAGCTCAGGCGCCGGATCCGTTGATCACCAAAGTGCAACCCTGGGCGCAGGGGTTTGGCGATGGCGTCGACGAAACACCGTATGGTCTCCCGATCGAATATGAGAGCGACGTCGTTCGGCGTAATGTAGAATGGCTGACGGCAGATACAATCAGCTCGATCAATTTCACGCCGATCCATGCACTTGATGGAACGATCACTCCGCAGGGTTGCGCGTTCGAGCGTCATCACTCTGGCGCGATCGATCTCAGGAAGGAAGACTACCGTTTGATGATCAACGGTATGGTCGACACTCCGCTGGTGTTTTCCTATGCTGATCTTGAGCGCTTTCCCCGTGAAAATCAGGTCTACTTTTGTGAATGTGCGGCCAACACCGGGATGGAGTGGGCAGGTGCACAGCTGAATGGTGTGCAGTTCACTCACGGTATGATCCACAACATGGAATATTCGGGCGTGCCATTGCGCACGTTGCTGCAAGAAGCCGGCCTCGATACTGCTGGCGATCTCACGAACAAATGGGTGTTTGTTGAAGGGGCGGACGCGTCCTCAAACGGACGCTCGATACCGATGGAAAAGGCGCTGGATGATGTGCTGGTTGCCTTCAAAGCCAACGGTGAGGCGCTGCGCAAGGAACATGGCTATCCCGTCCGCCTTGTTGTTCCCGGTTGGGAAGGCAACATGTGGGTCAAATGGGTCCGACGTATCGAGGTCATGGATGGGCCCGTGGAAAGCCGTGAAGAGACCAGCAAATACACTGATACGCTGGAAAATGGCATAAGCCGGAAATGGACATGGGCGATGGATGCAAAGTCTGTTGTGACCAGCCCCAGCCCGCAAGCCCCGATCACGCATGGCAAAGGTCCGCTTGTGATCACGGGCCTGGCTTGGAGTGGCCGCGGCGCAATCACCCGCGTCGATGTATCCAGAGATGGTGGTATGAGTTGGCAGGCCGCGCGTCTGGCCAAGCCCGGTGAGCAGAAGGCGCTGACCCGCTTCTATCTCGACACGGATTGGGATGGATCCGAGATGCTGCTGCAATCACGCGCGATGGATGACACCGGTTACGTCCAGCCGACAAAATCACAACTTCGCGAAGTCCGTGGTCTCAATTCGATCTATCACAACAACTGTATACAAACTTGGTTGGTGCGTTCTGACGGTGAGGCTGAAAATGTCGAAGTTTCTTAAGACCGTTCTTATGTTTGGCGCGGTTGCATTGTCTGCAAGCCCGACCGTTGCAGAGAAATTCGGTTTGGGTCGGGCCGCATTGCCCGAAGAAATTGCTGCATGGGACAGGGACATCCGGCCAAACGGCACCGGCTTGCCCGAAGGTTCAGGTGATGCGATTGTCGGCGAGGAGATCTTTGCCACGCGTTGCGCCGCGTGCCATGGGGACTTTGCCGAGGGCATAGATAACTGGCCCGAACTGGCAGGCGGAGCCGATACCCTCGACCATGATGATCCCCTCAAGACCGTAGGATCATACTGGCCTTATCTTTCGTCAGGGTACGACTACATCAAACGGTCCATGCCCTATGGCAATGCCGGTACGCTGAGTGATGACGAGGTCTATGCGCTCCTGGCATATATTCTCTATTCCAACGACCTCATCGAAGACGATTTCGTTCTCTCCAAAGAAACCTTCTTTGATGTCGAGATGCCCAACGCCGAAGGCTTCATCATCGATGACCGCACCGAAACAGAATACACTCAATGGACCGGCGAGCCCTGCATGGAGAATTGCAAGGATGAGGTCAGGGTCACGATGCGCGCCATGGTGCTGGACGTCACGCCCGAAGAAGAAACAACACCCAAACCGGCCCAAGAGGAAACAGTTGGCGCGGGCGCCGCATCCTTTGACGCGGAGTTGGCGGCCAAGGGCGAGAAAGTCTTCAAGAAATGCAAAGCCTGCCATCAGATCGGAGAGGCTGCGAAAAACCGGACGGGTCCGATCTTGACTGCAGTGGTGGGCAATCCGGCCGGTGCTGTTGACGGGTTCAAATATTCCCAACCATTGAAGGAAAGGGCCGAAAATGGCCTGGTGTGGACCGAAGAAGAGCTAGTAGCGTTCCTTGCCAAGCCCAAGGCGTACATGAAGGGGACCAAAATGTCGTTTGCGGGTCTGAGCAAGCAAGATGATCTGGCCGCAATCGTCGAATACCTGAAATCGTTTGGGGTTTAGGTCTTGGGTATCCGCCGACAATTCTTCCTGACACTTGCCGCAATGTTTATGGCAGGGGCCGCTTGGGCGAACGAATTTGGTGACCCGAAAAAAGGCGCGGACGTCTTCAAGAAATGCAGTTCGTGTCACCAGATTGGTGAGGGTGCAAGGAGTCGTGTTGGCCCTCAGCTAAACGGTGTTTTTGGCCGCACAGCGGGCACTTTGGTTGGTGCCAGGTATTCGCAGAACATGACGCACGCCGGCGACGAAGGGCTGGTCTGGACCCAGAAAACCCTGGACGCATACATCGAAAATCCAAGAGCGCTGGTCTCGAAAACACGGATGGATTTTGGTGGAATTTCTGATCCAGTGGAAAGATCACACCTGCTCGCGTATCTCAGAGCTTATTCGGATGACCCTGCAAACATACCCGAGGCCGAACCGACAGCCACCGGAACCGATCATGAGCTGGACCCCGCGATCCTCGCAATCGTCGGTGATCCAGAGTATGGTGAGTACCTCGCGAGTGAATGCACGACCTGCCATCAGGTCAGCGGTGCGGACAGCGGCATCCCTGCAATACGCGGATGGCCCACCAAAGACTTCGTGGTCGCGATGCACGCTTACAAACGAAAGCTCAGACCACACCCCGTCATGCAAATGATGGCAGGCCGCTTATCTGATGAAGAGATCGCTGCGATCGCTGCGTACTACAATGACCTCGAATAGAGGCTGCCTCAGGGAGGAGACAACATGAAACTCAATAGACGTGTTTTTATCGGCACCGGTGCTGCCGGAGCGGCGGCAGTGGCCGCGCCATCTGTTTTTGCGGACGGTCACGGTAAGCCAAGGGTCGTCGTCGTTGGTGGTGGTGCAGGCGGCGCAACCGCTGCACGCTACATTGCCAAGGACAGCAAGGGGGAAATTGACGTCACGCTGATCGAGCCATCACGCATGTACTACACATGTTTTTTTTCGAACCTCTATCTCGGTGGCATCAAGTCCATCGAAGATTTGGGCCATTCCTATGGAAAACTGGCTGCTGGTGGCGTGAATGTGGTTCATGACTGGGCTGTTGGTGTTGATCGTGACGCCAAAACTGTCGCACTGGCGGGTGGCGGTTCGCTGCCATACGACAAGCTGATCTTGTCACCCGGCATCGACTTTGTTGATGGCGCTGTCGAAGGTTGGGATTTGTCCTCACAAAACGCCATGCCACATGCCTATAAAGGCGGCTCACAAACTGAACTTCTCAAGGCACAGCTTGCCGCGATGCCCCAAGGCGGCACGTTCGCCATGGTGGCGCCACCAAACCCTTACCGCTGTCCTCCCGGCCCATACGAGCGGGTTTCGATGGTCGCGCACGCCCTCAAGGCCACCAACCCGACGGCCAAGATAATCGTGGCAGATCCCAAGCCAAAATTCTCAAAGCAGGGCCTGTTCCAAGAGGGTTGGGCGGACCACTATGAGGGTATGATTGACTGGATCGGTGAGGACTTTGGTGGCGGCAACGTATCTGTTGACTCCGCTGCAATGACGGTCACGATTGACGGTGAAGTCACCAAGGTTGATGTCTGCAACGTGATCCCGGCCATGAAGGCCGGCCGTATCGCAGAGCTTGCGGGTGTGACGGATGGCAACTGGGCCCCTGTAAATGCCGCAGACATGGCAAGCAAGGCAGATGCAGACATATATGTCCTGGGCGATGCCTCTCAGCAGGGCGACATGCCGAAGTCCGGCTTTTCCGCCAACAGCCAAGCGAAGGTTTGTGCAAACGCGGTACGCGGTGCTTTGACGGGGTCCAAAGTGTTCCCTGCGAAGTTCTCCAACACATGCTGGTCGCTGATTGATGCAAACGATGGTGTCAAAGTTGGCGCGACATACGAAGCGACTGCCGAAAAGATCGCCAAGGTCGACGGCTTCATTTCGCAGGTTGGTGAAAGCGCCGAGTTGCGTAAAGCAACCTACGAAGAGTCCGAGGGTTGGTATGCCGGTATCACGTCTGACATGTTCGGCTAGGCAACTTTTTTGAACCCCAAAGCGTTTCGCGAGATACCAGATGGCCCAAGTCAAAGGCCAAACACACTGGATGTTGATCAAGGCCAAAATCGAAATCGCTTAGATGTCCGGTGAAACGGGGGTCAATTCAGGTGGCAACATCGCGACGCGCGTGATGCAGGACGAAAAGGATTGGCGACCGTCTGTTCGAGAGCATTGTGAATTCAAGTCTCACCCTTACGGTTCCATATTGGATGTTATAGCCTGATGCGCGTGTCTGATCTCCGTTTGACAACACTGCCCACACCCTGCCTTTTGGAAGCTATGCGTATGGCTGGGTTACCCTGTCCGGTGGTGAGCATCGGCTCGACTCCGACGGCGCACGGCGCCAGGGATCTGACCGGTGTCACCGAATTGCGCGCGGACGTCTATGTTTTCTTCGACCTGGTCATGGCGGGGATCGAGGCCTGCGCCGTCGATGATATCGCATTGAGCGTCCTGACCACGGTAATCGGACACCAGTCGGCACGCGGATGGACAATCTGCGATGCGGGCTGGATGGCGATGTCGCGCGACCACGGGACAGCCAGTCAGCGCGTGGATCAGGGCTATGGCATCGTCTGCGACGACGCCGGCAAGGTGATCGCCGGACTATACGTCAAGCAGGCCAATCAGGAACATGGCGTGATCGCAAGGCATCCGGATTTTGACGGCGTTTTGCCGGATTTCGCGGTGGGCACGCGCCTGCGTGTTCTGCCGAACCACGCCTGTGCGACGGCGGCGCAGCACCAGCGCTATCATGTCGTACCGGAAAAGCCGGGCGCACCGCTGAGGGAATGGCCTCGGTTCGGCGGCTGGTAACGGCCAGCGACGTCACCGCCGCCGGCCTTTGAACCTCCCGATCCCAGGCCTATTCGTCGCAAGCCGCATCGACGATAATCTCGACCTTGAGTTCCGCGCGCGCAAGTTTCGCCTCGCCGCAGGCGCGGGCGGGGGCATGCCCCTCGGGCACCCAGGCATTCCAGACCTCGTTCAGCCCGTCAAAGTCTGCCATGTCCGCCAGCCAGATCGTGGCGCGCAACATCTTTTCGCGCGACGAACCCGCCTTGATCAGAAGCGCGTCCAACCGGCTCAGGCATTCGCGGGTCTGATCCTGGATCGTCGCGCCTTCTCCGACCTGGCCGGTGATATAGGCAACGCCCCGATGCTTTACGATCTTGGAGGATCGCGCTCCCGTTTCAATTCGTTCGATCATGTCTGACCTTTCTGTTTTCTAACTTCGGCAGCCTGTTCGGCGGTGCCACCGCGGTCCCGGCCCCGGTGGCTGTAAAGGGCCAGACCTTTGCCGGCTTTGCAATGGTCTGAAACCGCATCGAGTGTATTATTCCCGGCAGCTATGGCACCCACCGGTACGCCTGCCTTGCCCGCCCTCCCGCGCGATAGGGCGCGGGAACCTGTCAATGCATGTCTTGCCTTCACGGACAAGATGATCTCCTGTGTCGTCAGGCCCGTAGCCGCCAAGAGACCGGAAGGGGTCTGACGGCCTGAACGGGTTGCCGGGAACGATTGGAGAATTCGATGAACGTCTGGGTCGCCGACGCAATCGCCAAAATCAACGCGGATGCACACAGGTCGGCCGATACACATCTGTTCAAGCTGCCTTTGCCGCGATTGGAAGGGGTCGACATCTATCTCAAGGATGAAAGCACCCATCCCACCGGCAGCCTCAAGCACCGACTGGCACGATCCCTGTTCCTCTATGCGTTGTGCAACGGCAAGATCACCGAGGGCAAGACGGTCGTCGAAGCCTCCTCGGGCAGCACGGCCGTGTCCGAGGCCTACTTCGCGCGGATGATCGGTGTGCCCTTTATTGCCGTTGTCCCCAAAAGCACGGCGCGCAGCAAGATCAGGCAGATCGAGTTCTATGGCGGCCAGACGCGGTTCGTTGACACCGCGCCACAGATGCACGACGCGTCCGTCGCCCTTGCCGCCGAAATCGACGGGCACTTCATGGACCAGTTCACCTATGCCGAACGCGCCACCGATTGGCGCGGCAACAACAACATCGCCGAAAGCGTCTATACCCAGATGGAGCGCGAGCCACATCCGATCCCGGTGCATCTGGTGATGAGCGCGGGCACGGGCGGCACTTCGGCGACATTGGGCCGCTACATCCGTTACAAGGGCTATGACACCGACCTTACTGTCGTCGATCCTGAGAATTCCGTCTTTTTTGACAGCTACCAGACCGGAGACCGCAGTCTCACCGCGAACACATCCAGCCGGATCGAAGGCATTGGACGGCCCAAGGTCGAACATTCCTTTCAGCCCGAGGTCATCGACCACATGATCCAGGTCCCCGATGCCGCCAGCATCGCCACCATGCTGTGGCTGGAAAAGCTGATCGGGCGCAAGGCGGGGCCGTCGACCGGAACAAATCTCTGGGGTGCGCTGATACGGGCACAGGAGATGCAGCAGCAAGATCGCCGAGGTTCCATCGTCACGCTCTTGTGTGACAGCGGCGAGCGGTATCTCGACACGCATTATAACCCCGACTGGGTCCGCGACCGCATTGGCGACTGCCACGAATTTGCAACTGATTTGGAGGCTGAATTCGGCTAGGATCTGGCCGCCGGCCTGTTTCCGCGAATTGGGCAGCGCGTCCGCTGTTTCCGGCAAGACCCGGCTATTCGGCCAACTGTCGATCTACCTGTTGTTCTTCGTTGATCATTGCCTGCAATTGCCGCCGGAATCGCAATTGCCCACCGTCAATTGGCAAGTCTATGTGAGGCGAGGTCTTGTTGGTCATGCCCTTTTGCACCGCGTTCAGGACTCCCCGATCTTCTTCAAACGCGTGCTGCACGTCCTCGCTCATCATCTTTGACAGCGCCTGATCATCGGGGCGGATATTGCGCAACTGAAACCAGTAGTATCGGGTCTGGCCCTCATGTGTGGGGGTCATGAAGTTGTAGCTGTCCATGATAAAGGTCTTTTCATGCAGGAGACCGTCGGGGCCACCTGTACCCGCTGGCGTAAACACGGCCTTGATCAATGCGTGGGAGGGGTAGCGCACCTCGTAATGCTGCAAGCGGTCGCAGTTGCCCTCGAATTCGACGATCTTCTTGTAAAACGGCGCGGGCTCGTGATCCATCATCCAGCGGTGAACGATGACACCATCATTGGTTTTCGTGATGCGCAGCGGCGTGTCTTTGGTCGCGGCGGCGGCGAAGCTGCTTTGATGCACCCAGGCCACATGGGTCGGGTCCAGTAGGTTATCGCACACCAGCAGATAGTTGCAGTCCAACTCCATTGCCGCTCCGCGGTTCATGCCCCATGCCGGATCGCCGTAATTTTCTATCTCGAAGATGTCATCGGGCTCGGCCAGTGCCGGGTTGCCCATCCAGATCCAGACCAGGCCATATTTTTCGTGCAGTGGGTAGGCGTGAACCTTGGCATTCGACGGAATGCGCCCGGTGCCCGGTGCCCAGACGCATTGGCCGGCGCAATCAAACGTCAAACCATGATAGCCGCATTCGACAGTGTCACCCTTGAGGCGCCCCCTGCTGAGTGGCAACTTGCGGTGTGGGCAGGCGTCTTCCAGCCCGACAAGCTCGCCAGCCTCGGTGCGAAAGATACAGATCTTTTCTCCGAGCACCGTAATCTGTTGCAACTCGTGAGAGATTTCCTCATCCCACGCCGCCACGTACCAAGCGTTCTTCAAAAACATCTATCGTCCCTTCCGTTCCGGCGATTGAAGTTGTCGGCCGTATCCCCGCTCCACGACCGAACCTTGCGTTGCAAGGGCATCGGCGGCAACCCCACCGCTGCGTGAAAACCGCAATGTTACGAAATTTGGGATCGAGGTATTGGTCAAGGCGTCAAGAAATAGGATAAGCCTCTGTGATTGAATGGCATTTCTCATGGGCACCGTTGGACAGGGCCTGACGAGAATGCCGAACTCTTGGCCGACGGCCCGAACCAATCCCCTGGGGTCCCGACCCTGGAACGCGAACGCAGATCAAGAAGCGGCAGATTTGTTGAACCAAGTCTTCCTCCACTAAGCTGCGGCGGTTCGGACTGTCGTGCGCGCGGGTCGCACTAATTGCCCGGATGGCCAGCCGTGATTGCGGCCTCCAGTTCATCCAATGACCGTTTCGGATATTGGGAGAGCAGGTCTGTCACGGTCTCGCGGCAAATCTGGCCGCGCCAGCCATCGGGAAAGACGTGATCCGGCAGGACAGGTGCCTTGAGAACAATGCGCCGCCAACCGTGAACAAGAAGAACGCGAATGACCGCGATTTCAAAGGTGCTGAAGTCGGAGGATGCGTTCAGATAGGGTCTCATTTCATCCAATGCCGTCGCGAATTCCCGAGACATCCTGATCGCGGTGTCATCACAGACTTTGCCTGTAACCCAATGGGGCAGGGCGGTTTCAACACCCAAAGGCGCGACAAAGACCTGCGGCAGATCAGGCGGGACGGAGGTCACCAACACGTTTGATGTGATCCAGCCGCCACTGGCGTCCGCGTTCTGCGCAGGTTGGCCAGGGTTGAACATCACAAGCCAGGCCTGATCGGCGGCTTGTTCCGAGGCATAGATGCGCGGAGAAGCCAACGCGCTTTGCGCCCGGCCCCATGCGGTGAGGAAATAGGCGCTGGTACGTCCCTGCCGTTCGCTGTCGATCCAGCCATCCTTGCGCAAACGGTGAATGGCCACGCGCATTGCCTCGGGTTTGATGCCGATACGTTCGGTCATATGCCGCAAGAGCGATCCGCTGATCCGCGATCCCTGTTCTTGTGCCAATTCCCCGAACACCGATATCAACAGGGACCAGACCCGTGGAGTCTGGTCCTTTGTCAGGCGATTGACGACAGTTTGAAACGGTGTGGTTTGCATAGGCGGTTCCTAGTCCGCATATGCCTGTTTTCCAAGCCTAGATTGCGAAAGCGTTCATCGTCAAAAGCTCGTATTCGGCAACCAATTCGTCGTTCTGATTGGTCAGCGTGGCGTGCCAGCGCACCTCGCCATACTCTTCGTTGCGCGGGGTTTTGTGCTTGACGGTCAGGCGCACCTTGATGCTGTCCCCCGCCTGCACCGGCTTCATGAAGCGCAGCGTGTCCAGTCCGGTATTGGCAAGGACGGGACCTTCGTTTGGCTCTACAAACAGACCCGCCGCGAAGCTGAGCAACAGATAGCCATGCGCCACCCTGCCGGGAAAGAACGGGTTCCGTTTAGCGGCGGCATCGTCCATGTGGGCATAGAACGTATCGCCTGTGAACTCTGCGAAATGCTGGATGTCATCTACCGTGATCACACGGGGATCGGAATAGATGGTTT
The DNA here is from genome assembly GCF_032595355.1 of Sedimentitalea todarodis. Lineage (NCBI taxonomy): Bacteria > Pseudomonadati > Pseudomonadota > Alphaproteobacteria > Rhodobacterales > Paracoccaceae > Sedimentitalea > Sedimentitalea todarodis. Next base: position 17,036 of record NZ_JASMWN010000015.1, read on the forward strand.
CGCCAATCTCGAGATCGTGGAACGTGCGGGTGAACGGGTGTGCCGGTGCCGGCTTTTCGGTGGCCCCGGGCACCCATTTCTTGCCAATCGCGGTCAGGATATCGGGGCTGCCTTGAATGGCGGTGCGCTGCATATAGTGCATTACGCCGCGCACGCCGCCCAGTTCCTCGCCGCCGCCTGCGCGTCCGGGGCCGCCGTGGACCATATGGGGCAGGGGCGACCCATGGCCAGTGGATTCCTTCATGCTGTCGCGGCTGTTGAAGTAGAGCCGACCGTGGAAAGCCCCGGCGCCCAACGCAACCTCACGCGCGACCTCCGGGTCATGTGTGATGACGGATGCAACCAACGATCCGTCGCCACGGTTGACGAGGGCAATGGCGTGGTCCAGATCGCGGTAGCCCATGATGGTCGAGACAGGGCCGAATGCCTCCGTGTCATGGATGCGGACTGCGGTGTCCGGGTCGGCACAATGATAGAGCATCGGTGGCAGGAACGCGCCTTGTTCGGGGTCCGCGCCCTGTACATCGAAATTATCGGCATCGCCAAAGACGCGCTCGGCCTCTGTTCCGATGATCCCGGCCTTTTCCAGCACATCACGCTTCTGACTGTTCGAGACCAGCGCGCCCATCCGGGTGCCCTCGGCCTGCGGATCACCAATCACCGTCTTTGCAAGCCGCGCGCTGAGCGCTTCGATCACGGCCTCGACCTGTGCTTGTGGTGCGATGATGCGGCGAATGGCGGTGCACTTCTGGCCCGCTTTCGTGGTCATCTCGCGCTGCACTTCTTTGATGAAAAGGTCAAACTCGGGCGTGCCGGGCACTGCATCGGGGCCAAGAATGGATGCGTTCAGGCTGTCCTGTTCGGCGACAAACCGGATCGAATTGCGCAGGATATGTGGAGCTGACCGCAGCTTGAATGCCGTCTGTGCAGATCCTGTAAAGCTGACCACGTCCTGACAGGTCAGACGGTCGAGCATGTCACCCAGACCCCCCGAGACAAGCTGCAATGCACCTGCCGGGAGGATGCCGCTGTCGAGCATGATCTTGACCGCCAGTTCGGTCACATAGCATGTCGCCGTCGCGGGTTTGACTATGGCAGGAACACCTGCAAGCAAGGTTGGCGCGAGCTTTTCCAACATGCCCCAGACCGGGAAGTTGAAGGCGTTGATATGAACGGCGACACCTTGCAGAGACGTCGCGATATGTTGTCCAAGGAAGCTGCCAGTGCGCGAGAGTTGCTCGACTTCGCCGTCCAGGTAGACATGGGAATCCGGCATTTCCCGGCGGCCCTTGGAGGCAAAGACAAACATGGTTCCTATCCCGCCGTCGATGTCGATCGTGTGATCGGCTTGCGTCGCGCCGGTGGCGAACGACAGATCGTAGAGCGCCTGTTTGTGCTTGCCCAGATGGGTGGCCAGCGCCTTGAGCATGCGTGCACGGTCATGGAACGTGAGCGCCCGCAGGGCAGGACCCCCGGTCTGGCGCGCGTGATCCAGCATCGCCTGCACATCAAGCGACTCGTTTCCCGCTCGGCCAAAGGGTGCACCGGTGACGGCATTTTCGATCATCCGCGCCTTGTCATCCGGGGCGATCCATTCTCCGACTGCAAAACTTTTGACTTCGAGAAGGCTCATGTGATTTCCTTTCATGAGAGTTGCGGGCACCTAGTGCCCAATACCACCCATTTGGTCTGGCAAAAACAGAACAAGGATCGGCAGCGCCACGATAAGCGCAAGCCGGAAGATGTCTGCGACCCAAAATGGTGTAACGCCCTTGAATATGGTCCCTGTCGATACATCTCCGACCACGCCCTTGAGGATGAACACGTTCAGCCCGACAGGCGGCGTGATCAGCGAGATTTCGACCACAACAACCACGACGATGCCGAACCAGATCGGATCGAATCCGAGCGATGTGACCAACGGGAAGAAGATCGGCACCGTGAGGAGCAACATCGACATGCTCTCGAATACACAGCCCAGAACGACATACACCAGGAGGATCATCATCATGACGACCATCGGCGAAACGTCATAGGCGGTTACAAGCGCGATCAACCCTTCCGGCATTCCGGCGACGTTGACGAAGTTGGAAAACACCTGCGCACCGATCAGGATGGCGAAGAGGCTGGCAGAGGTAAACGCGGTTTCCTTCAGCGTTTCGAGCAGAGCCTCGACGTTCAGTCCGCCGCGCGAAAGCGCGATAACGAAGGCACCCATCGCGCCCATGCCTGCGGCTTCGGTCGGAGAGAAGGTCAGGTTGAGCGGCTCAAAATCGAACAGGCCATAGAGCCCACCGATCACGAGGAAGAACAGGATCAGGACCGCCCAGACCGATTTCAGCGCGGCGATCCGCTGTGGCCAGGGCGTGCGTTCGCCTGCGGGGCCAGCGCCGGGGCGACGCCACACGGTCCAGCGCACCGCGCCAAGATAAAACAGGATGCCCATGAGACCGGGGATGATACCGGCCATGAACAGTTTGCCAATCGAGGTTTCTGTCAGGATGCCGTAAATCACAAGGATCACCGAGGGCGGTATCAGAATGCCGAGCGTGCCGCCGGCAGCGATGGACGCTGTCGCCAGACTGTCGGTGTAGCTAAACCGGCGCATTTCGGGCATTGCAACCTTGGACATGGTTGCGGCTGTTGCCAGCGACGATCCGCAGATCGCGGAGAAACCACCGCAGGCCATGACCGTCGCCATCGCAATGCCACCGCGCATATGGCCTAGAAAGGCATTGGAAACCGCGTAGAGTTCGCGCGCCATGCCGCCCTTGTTTACGAAAAGCCCCATCAGGATAAAGAGCGGTATCACGGACAGCCCATAGTCCTGGGCGGTGTCGGTGATCTGTCGCCCGACCATCGAAAGGGACGCGCGCATACCACGCTCGTCAAACAGGCTGCCACTGCGTTCAAAGCTATACCCAAGCGTTCCGACGAGGCCCATCGCAAAAACGATCGGCATGCGCAGAAGGACGAGAACGAGGACAATCCCAAAGCCAATGAGTGCAGCGGTCATGATTTGATTTCCCTGAGAATGCGAGGCGCTGCGAGGGTCAGCACGCCGGCAATCACCATAGCCATTGCCGCCAATGTGATACCGGCTGCGATGAACCACATTGTCAGGTATTGCGGCAGCCCCAGGTATTCGGTGACATCGCCGTAATCGCGCGTCCGCTCGGCCAGTTTCCAGACCTGTGCGACGGGCCAGGACAGCATCCCTCCGGAAAGGATCAGGACCAATCCGTCGCGGAGGCGGCTGAGGCGATACCGCTCAAAGAAGCCATCCGTCAAATCGACCGCGATATGACCGTCGGTAACGGATATATGCGGCATCACCGCGAACACCATCACCGCCACCAAAATCCGGGTCAGTTCGGTCGCCGCTTCGATCGGGTTGTCAAAGCTGGATCGCAGGATCACGTCGCTGAAGGTCAGTAACATGAGCAAGAACAGCGAAGTACAGGCGAGCCAGATCGGCACCTGTGCCAGAAAATGTATGGCTTTCTTGATTGCCGACATTGTCTATCTCCTCGGGGGCACCAAGGCCGGGCATTCGAGACGCCCGGCCATTTCGTCTACTGACGTGTCACTCGACACCCAACTCGCTGCGGAACGATGCCAGTGCCGCGTCGCCGTCAATGCCCTTGGCGCTGACTTCTTTCACGACGCTCGCCGTCACGTCGTCGATGATCGACGCAAAGGATGCGATATCCTCTGCCGAGGCTTGGGTGATCGTGTTGCCATCGGTGTCCTTTGTCAGTTGGATGCTGAAGGCATCGCCCGCGTCCCAGACAGCACCGGACATGCGGCTGATCGGCTCTCCGAACACCTTTTCTTCCAGCGCCTCCTGAAGATCGTCAGGCAGATCGGCAAAGGCATCCTCGTTCATGATGTAGGCGAATGAGCCGCGAAAGAAGCCACCGGGTATTTCAAAGTAGTTCGGTGCAACCTCAGTCAGGCGAAAACCCTGGCGGCTATCGATGGTCATCATCACACCGTCTGCCGTATTGGATGCCAGAGTCTCGTAGACCTTGGGAGCGGGCACCTGAATGCCAGTGGCTCCAAGTGCCGCCCCGACATCGCCTGCGACACCACCGGGCATGCGCAGCTTGAGGCCGGCCATGTCTGCAAGACCCGCGATTTTGGTGTTGGTATGTAGCTGGCCCGGGCCGTGCGTGTGCAGGCCAATCACCTTGACGCCGCGATGCTCGTTCAGTTCCGCAAGATGTTCCTGGAAAAGGTTCCAATACGCGACAGAAGCCGCCTCGGCTGTGGTGTCGACGCCAGGAAGTTCTACCAGTTTGTAGCTGGTAAAGCGGCCGGGCTGGTATCCGTGAAAGACATAGGCCACATCAACGGCGCCATCGAGGACAAGGTCCATCTGTGCGGGCGGTGGCGCGATGCCAAGACGGACCTCGCCAGTCACGCGGCCATCGGTGGCCTCTTCGATCATCTCGATCATCTTGGGCAGCATCTGTGCGTTGATGTTGTGAGTCGGCGGCACCCAGCTTGAAAACACCAGCGTGTGTTCGGCTTCGGCGTGGGCTGCGACACCTGCGGTCAGGGACAGCGCGGTCAGTGTTCCCAGTAGAGATTTTTTCATGGTTTCCTCCTCGTGAATGAACGTTGTTGAGTGATCATTGAAAGCGTGTTGCCCTGACCCAGGAGCCAGGGCTTTGCGCTTCGAGCGCGCTCAATGCGACGCGAATGGCATCGTCGCCCGCGGTCTTGGCGGCAAACATTGGCCCGCCGCGCCAGCGCGGAAAACCGTAGCCATGCAGCTTGACCATATCGACGGCCGCATCGTTATCGGCGATGCCTTCCTCGACGATCCGCGCGCCCTCGTTGGCAAGGACCGCGAGCAATTGCGCCTGGATATTGTCCAATCCATAGGGCTGACGTGTGATGCCGTGGTCTGTGGAAAATTTTGTGATCAGATCGGTCACGGCCGGGTCCACCTTTGGGGCGCGGTCGCCACCGGTGTAAGCATACCAGCCCTTGCCCGCGCGCTGGCCGGTGCGGCCCAATGCGCAAAGCTGGTCCGAAATCGTGACATAGCGTTCGCTGGCCGGGCGCGTGGCGTCTTGTCGGCGGCGATTGGCTTCGGCAATCTGCAATCCGCCCATGTCCTGTGCCTCGAACGGACCCATGGCCATGCCAGAGGCGCGCATCGCATCGTCGATCTGTTTCGGGGTTGCACCATCAGCCAGCATGTATTCCGCCGCGCGGCGATAGGCGGCCAGCATCCGGTTGCCGATGAAGCCATCGCAAATACCCGACAGCACTGCATTTTTCCGCATCCGCTTTGCCAACGAAAAAGCCGTGGCGAGCGTGTCTTTCGACGTCTGGGGAAGCTTCACGACCTCCAGCAGTTTCATGATGTGCGCGGGCGAAAAGAAATGCAGCCCGACACAGCGTGCCGGGTTGTCAATCCCTTCGAATATGTCGCGCGGATCAAGGTAGGATGTGTTCGTTGCAAGAATGGCATCCTTGGCCATGACCTTTGCCAGTTCCGCAAAGGCCGCCTTCTTGACCTCGACGTCTTCGAACACCGCTTCGATGGCGAGGTCTGCGCCTCGCGCAGTATCGTAGCCTGCGCTGGCCTTGAATGCCGCGATCTGTGCATCATGCGTCGCCTGGTCGACCGTGCCGCGTTTCAACGCGCCTGCGATCAGGGACTGAACGCGGCCTTTCGCGGCACGGGCGGCGTCGTCGTCCCGCTCGATGATGGCAACCCGATAGCCCGCAGCCAGACATGCCGCCGCGATGCCCGCGCCCATGAGACCGCCACCGACAATGGCGATATCCTCAATTTCTTTCGGCGTGGCGCCGGAAACATCGGATGGCTGTGCCACGGCGCGCTCGGCAAAGAACGCATGCCGCAAGGCGCGACTTTCATCCGAGGTGCGCAGCGACAAATGCAACGCGCGTTCTTTCGGCTGGCCTTCTGCAAAGGGGCGTGTGGCCCAGTGCAGGGCGTCCAGATTGTGCAGCGGTGCCGCCTGACCTTTGGCGCGGTTCATGAGCGTTGTGCGCTTGTCCAGAAACCAATCACCATCCAGCGGTGCGACAGGGCGCTGCGACACCGGCGTTGGGGGAGCCAGTGTCAGGCTCCGTGCGGCGTCTTCCAGGTCGCTCTCAATCGCGTTGATTGCCCCAAGCGCCAAGGCCGCCTTTGCAGAAAGCAGTTTGCCGAAACACGCCATGTCAATCGCAGCGTTCCAGCCAAAAAGGCGTGGGGCGCGTTGTGTGCCGCCAGCGCCGGGGACGAGGCCGACGTTGACCTCGGGCAAACCGAACCGGGTGCCCGGTGCCGCAATCCGGTAAGCACAAGCCATTGCGACTTCGAGACCGCCGCCAAGCACTGACCCGTGCATAATCGCGACAAACGGTGTGGCGCTGTTTTCAATCGCGTTCACGACATCTGGCAGATGCGGCGCTTGCGGTGGGGCGTCAAATTCACTCATGTCGCCACCGGCGATGAATGTGCGGCCCGCACATTTCAGGATTGCAAGGCGCGCGCCTTGTACCTGAGCCACAGCGTCTAGCAAGCCTTGTCGCATACCTGTCGACGTCGCGTTGACCGGAGGGTTGTTCACCGTCACCCAAGCCACATCGTCTATCATGAGTACATCGACAACGCTCACGACGTTTCCTCCACCAGAATCATTGTTGCATCATTAGTTGACCAACCGGTCGGTTTATGCAAGTATCAAAATTGTAAATCGCAGACAGGGACCAGAATGACTGATCCGATTCTAGTTCAAGCCAATGAAAACTGGATAGAAATCACTTTGAATCGTCCAGAGCGACTCAACAGCTTCAACGACGAGATGCATATTGCGCTGCGCAGCGCTCTCGAAAATGCACGGGACACAGGCGCGCGCGCGGTTCTTTTGACTGGCGCGGGTCGGGGCTTTTGCGCCGGTCAGGATCTGGGCGATCGCGATCCCTCCAAGTTGACAACACCGCCCGATCTGGGCACGACTGTCCGCAACTTCTATGCGCCGCTGGTACGGTTGATCCGCGCGCTTGAATTTCCGGTTGTCTGCGCCGTGAACGGTGTGGCCGCCGGGGCAGGAGCCAATCTGGCACTGGCCTGCGACGTTGTTCTGGCCGCACATAGCGCGACGTTCATCCAGTCGTTTTCAAAAGTCGGGCTGATCCCCGACACCGGTGGCAGCTGGCATCTTCCGCGCCTGCTGGGCGAAGCCCGCGCCAAGGGTCTGGCCTTTACCGCACAGCCTTTACCGGCGCAGAAGGCCGAAGACTGGGGGCTGATCTGGAAGGCGCTGCCGGACGAAGAGTTGATGGAGCAGGCGCGCGGCATGACCGCAGGCTTTGCCAGTGGACCGACGCTGGGGCTGCGTCTCAGCAAGGCGGCCATTCAGGCGGCAGCAACCGATACACTTGACGATCACCTCGATCTTGAGGCCAATTACATGAAAACCTGCGGCGAGAGCGCGGACTATGCCGAAGGCGTGTCCGCCTTTCTTGAAAAGCGCAAGCCGGCGTTCAAGGGGAAATGACCAAGACACCGCAAGCGCGATGTCGCTGACCAGGCGCATCAATGACCAGACCGACCGGACAATTGCTGACATGCGCGCCCGGTGGCGGTTGATCGAAAGCCACTTGTTCAAAGAACAATCCGAGGGATGGAGGACACCAAATGAAAGACCTGAGCCCGGCAAAAGCTGATCTGGATCCTATTGAAATCGCCAGCCGTGACGAAATCGCGGCACTGCAACTTGAGCGGATGAAATGGTCTCTGCGACACGCATATGACAACGTGCCAATGTATCGCAAACGCTTTGACGCGGCGGGGGTACATCCCGATGACCTCAAAGTTCTGAGTGATCTGGCCAATTTCCCGTTCACCTACAAGAACGACCTGCGCGACAATTATCCGTTTGGGCTGTCTGCCGTACCCAGGAACAAGTTGGTGCGCATCCATGCCTCTTCGGGTACGACCGGCAAGCCAACGGTCGTGGTTTACACAAAAAATGACATCGAGGTCTGGGCCGACACACTTGCGCGCAGCCTGCGGGCGTCTGGATTGCGGGCGGGGGATATCATTCACAACGCATACGGATACGGTCTCTTCACCGGCGGGCTTGGTGCCCACTACGGCATCGAAAAGCTGGGGGCTGCCGTTGTGCCGATGGGTGGCGGCCAGACCGAAAAGCAGGTTGGCCTGATCACCGACTTTGAACCCCAAGGGATCATGGTCACGCCGTCCTATATGCTCAATATCCTCGAAGGTTTTCACAAGGCCGGGATTGACCCGCGCAGTTCATCGCTGCAGGTGGGCGTCTTTGGGGCCGAACCGTGGACCAACGCGATGCGCAAAGAGGTTGAAGAAGCCTTCGACATGCATGCTGTCGACATCTACGGGCTGAGCGAGATCATGGGCCCTGGCGTGGCCAACGAATGCGTCGAAACCAAGGATGGCCTGCATGTCTGGGAAGACCACTACTACCCCGAAATCATAGACCCGGCGACGGGCGAGGTTGTTGAGGACGGGCAGGAAGGCGAACTGGTCTTTACCACGCTGACCAAGGAAGGCATGCCAATGATCCGTTACCGAACACGCGATCTGACCCGGCTCCTGCCCGGCACCGCACGGAGTATGCGGCGGATGGAGAAGATCACCGGTCGATCCGATGACATGATCATTCTGCGTGGTGTCAACGTCTTTCCGACGCAAATCGAGGAACAGGTCATGGCCACCGGTGGTCTTGCGCCCTATTTCCAGATCGAGCTTTACAAGGCCGGTCGCATGGATGCGCTGAGGGTCTTTGTCGAAGCCAGTCTGGATGCGACAGATGAGTTGTCCAAAACCGCAGCAGCCCGTATGCTGACCAAGCACATCAAGGATATGGTCGGGATCTCCACTGAAGTGGTGGTGGGTGAGCCGGGCTCTGTTGCGCGTAGTCAGGGTAAAGCCGTCCGCGTCGTGGACAATCGTAACAAGGAATAGTCGTGTCGCGTCCCATTGCAAAAGACCACGATGCAAAACGGACCCACATTCTGAAAATCGCTGCCCGCGTGTTTGCCGAACAAGGCTTTGCGCGGGCGTCGATGTCTCAGGTGGCGAAAGACTGTGGTATCTCGAAAGCCAACATCTATCACTACTACAGCAGCAAGGATGCGCTGCTCTTTGACATTCTCGATAGCTATCTTTCGGCGCTTCGAGATCGCATCCTGGGAATCGATATGGCGGGGCTTGACCCATCCGATCAATTGGGGCGTGTCGTGGTTGAAACGCTGCGTGCCTACGAGGGTATGGATCATGAGCACAAGATCCAGATTGAAGGCATTCCGCTCCTGCCCGAAAACCAGCAGAAAATTCTCAAGGCCTACCAGCGGGATCTGGTGACGCAGATGAGTGAAGTTGTGTCAGGGATTGCGCCCGAAGTGTTCGAGGACGACTCGGGCAAATTGCGCGCCACCGTGATGTCGATTTTCGGGATGCTGAACTGGTTCTACATGTGGAACAATCCCGCTGATCAGGACTCTCGGGAAAGTTATGCCAAGGTTGTGACCGGGCTCACATTGACGGGTGTGCGCGGCCTCTGAATGCCGCCCGCCCGCCTGTCTATCTCGCTCAGGACACGGTCGAAGAGGCGGGAACCGCAGCGATGTTTGGGGTATTCGCGCTTTCCGCCTCAGCCGCCGTTGCGCCTCTTGGAACGCACTCGCCTCGGTGTATTTCCGAAATACGCAAGTTTTGCGCGTTTGCCATGTCTCTGGCTTTGCAATGGGCCATCAAACGGGAACCTCTCTGAGAGTGAGCGGCAATGTCAAAGACAAATGACTGGCAGTTTGTTGAAAATACGCAATCAGACGCATTCGATGATCAAAGCTGTGCCCTGGCCCACACCGACACACATGGTGCAAAGAGCATAGCGCCCGCCGGTGCGTTTGAGATGATGCGCCGCTGTCAAGACAAGGCGTGCGCCGGACATCCCAAGGGGGTGACCAATCGCGATGGCACCGCCAAGTGGGTTCACTCTCGGATCGTCATCCGCCACGCCAAGCTGCCGCAATGTGGCGAGGCCCTGTGCAGCAAACGCTTCGTTCAATTCTATCACATCCATCTGTTCGATGGTGAGGCCCGTTCGGTTCAGAACTTTCTGGCTCGCAGGTGCCGGGCCGATCCCCATGATACGGGGCGCAACGCCGGACGAGCACATGCCAACAACCCGTGCCATTGGCGTCAACCCATGCGTTCTGGAGGCTGTTTCAGAGGCAATCAGGATTGCAGCCGACCCATCATTCACACCGCTGGCATTGCCGGCGGTGACCGTAAGGTCAGGGCCATTTACCCCTCTCAGCCTGGCCAGCTTCGCCTCGTCGGTGCCGGGGCGAGGGTGTTCGTCGGTGTCGAAAACAACCGCATCGCCTTTGCGTTGTGGCACCGATACTGGGACAATCTCATCGCCAAATAGGCCCGCTTCGTGTGCAGCCACCCAACGCGCCTGTGACCGGGCCGCAAAGGCATCCTGATCTTCGCGGCTGATATCGAACTCGGCGGCAACGTTGTCTGCGGTTTGGGGCATGGAATCGACGCCATATTCGGCCTTCATCTTCGGATTGATGAATCGCCAGCCGATCGTAGTGTCATAGACCACATTGGACCGCGTGAACGCTGTATCTGCCTTGGGCATCACAAACGGGGCCCGGCTCATGCTTTCGACACCACCCGCAATGGTCAGGTCATAGTCACCTGCCTTGATCCCGCGTGCGGCAAAGCCGACGGCATCCATCCCGCTGGCACAGAGCCGGTTGACGGTCGTGCCCGGAACATCTTCGGGCAGACCCGCGAGCAGCGCAGCCATCCGCGCAACATTGCGGTTGTCTTCTCCGGCCTGATTGGCAGAGCCGAAAATCACTTCGTCAACCGCTTTCCAGTCAACATCAGGGTTGCGCTCAACAAGTGCCGCAATCGGCAATGCCGCAAGATCATCAGTGCGAATAGACGACAGCGCACCGCCGTAGCGTCCGATCGGGGTGCGAACCCCATCACAAATCAAAGCGTCCACCGGGGATCCTCCTGAGAATTAATCGACCGTATGGTCGGCTTATGTTACAAGAGAGATTCGATCAAGAGAAAAGTTACATGCAAGGTGTCATCAGAAGAGTTACGTAACATTATTAGATTTAGGTGATCCGCTCTGAAGCGCGAATCGGACAGACCTGAACAGAAACCTCTGTGCCGACCGGTGTGAATTGAACGCGCCGAACGTCTGCTCAAGCAATGCGGCCGGTTTTCCGACGCTGCCGCCCGGGTGCGAACAACGTCGGCCGGGCAGGCATATGGGCATTGCTATGCTTGCAAAGCCGACGTGTCACGTGCGTCTAATGCCCACTCGTGGAACGTCCGAATACTCTCGGTGGTTGAACTGGACGATTTCAGCCTGGTCAGCAAATAGTAGTCATGATCGTTCAGCACCGTGCGGTCAGAAAGAGGGATCAGCCTGCCTGCATCGATATCCGGACGAATAACCGACAGCGCGCAAAGCGCGATTCCCTGCCCCGACAACGCCGCCGCGCGCAGTAGGTTGAAGTCTTCGAAGACCGGACCGGCGAGTTTTTGCTCGCTCGTATGGCCGGCCTGCCGCAACCACTCCTGCCAGCCAGACGCATCCCCGTCGTGCAAGAGACCAAGCGACAGGAAATCTTCCGGGGTCGAAGGCGCATGCCCGTGCCGGTCCAGAAGCACAGGGCTGCAGACCGGACCGCTTGCGCCGGGAAGGAAGAACCGGCTGTCCACGTCGAGCAGGTGCGGGAGTCTTTCGGCAAAAACAAAAGCGATGTGAACGTCGCGAAAGTTAATCTCCCGACCGTGCAGCGCGTAGATCACCTGTACTTCGATGTCCGGGTGTGCAGCCCGGAAACTCGACAGCCGGGGAATAAGCCAGCACATTGCGATCGATGGAATGGCCGCTATGACAATGGGTTGCTCTATTGCGCTTGAACCTGCGCGCCGGCAGGCGGCTTCAATCTCCGTGAAAGATTCCGACAATGCCCGTGCCAGGTCCTCACCATGTGGCAACAAAAGGGTGCGGTTGCCCTTGCGTTCGAACAGACGCCGACCGAGCCAATCTTCCAGATGACGGACCTGGTGGCTGACCGCAGATTGCGAAACGAAAAGCGCATCGGCCGCGGCTCGAAAGGACCCCGTACGTGCCACAGCTTCGAATGTGCGCAGAGCGGTCAGGGGAACAGTGGGCATGGCTTGCCAAAACAATAGGGTGAATTTGATTCATGCTGGCATGAAAAACCATCTGTTGACAAGCACCCATTTCGTCACCGATTGACCGCGCAAATGCGTCGCCTGTCCCGATAGGCCAACACAATGGAGATCACGATGAAGCGCGAGAGATTTCAGGACTATACAAACAATGGTGACGCGGCATCGCAGACGTTTTCAGCGGCCGAGATGCAGCGGAGGCTGGATGATATCCGGGGCTACATGGTCAGGGAAAGCATAGATGCTGCGCTGTTCTCGTCCTATCATTGCATCAACTATTATTCGGATTTCCTGTACTGCTATTTCGGTCGTCGTTACGGCCTGTTGGTTGATCACAACATCTCTACATCCATCAGCGCCGGCATTGACGGTGGCCAGCCCTGGCGTCGGACGTTCGGTGGTCGAAACATCACCTACACGGACTGGCAGAAGGACAACTATTTTCAAGCTATCCGCAAGCTGACGGGTGGCGTCAGGCGTCTTGGGATCGAGTTTGATCACATCAGTATCGACACATTGAACCTGCTCAAGACCGAATTCCCGGAGATGGAATTCGTTGACATCGCCGCAGCGTCGATGCGGCTTCGGATGATCAAATCAGCCGAGGAAATCGCCCATATCGAAAAGATGACCCGCATCGCCGATATCGGCGGGGCGGCCTGTGTTGAAGCCATCGCCGTTGGCGTGCCCGAGCACGAAGTTGCGCTACACTCGACCGCCACAATGGTGCGCGAGATTGCCAAGGTCTGGCCGGATGGGGAGTTGCTGGATACCTGGACCTGGTTCCAGTCGGGCCTGAACACCGATGGCGCGCACAACCCCGTGACAAGCCGCAAGATCGAGAAGGGCGATATCCTGTCGCTGAACTGCTTCCCGATGGTTGCCGGCTACTACGTGGCGTTGGAGCGCACCCTGTTCGCCGAAGAAGCGAGCGACGCGCATATCGCCATGTGGAAAGTCAACTGCGCGGTCCATGACCGTGGCAAGGAACTGCTGGTGCCGGGGGCCAAATGCTCCGTCATCGCCAAGGAACTGAACGCAATGTATGCCGAACAAGACCTGCTTCAGTACCGCAGCTTCGGTTACGGCCACAGCTTCGGCGTACTCTGTCACTACTACGGTCGCGAAGCAGGTCTGGAGCTGCGCGAAGATTGCGACACCGTTCTGGAGCCGGGCATGGTCATCTCAATGGAACCGATGATCACGATCCCCGACCATCTGCCTGGCGCCGGAGGATACCGCGAGCACGATATTCTGGTGATCACAGACGACAACAACACAGGCAATCGTAACATCACCGGATTTGCCTATGGTCCAGAACATTTGATCGTGAAGAAAAATGGCTAGCGCCCTGGTCAGCAAAGCTCACCGGGCCTCGGCCCGGTGAATGTCTCGATCGTGACGATGAATACGAACATTCTCGACCAGATCGCCCATCGTGTGTTCTCCCTCATTGGGCGGCGCTCGGTTTCATGTGGCTGTGCGGCGTTGGATCAAGCTGGACGCCCGGGTGGTCTCTTGACCTGTCGGCAGGATCACCAGTCAGAGGTTATTGACGGATCAGACCGGATTTTATCTTAACATCTTCATCCTCATCCTCATCTGCATGGAAATCGATGCTGGACACTGGAACACCTTGGGAAAAAAGGCGCGGGTGTTCATTCGACCACCTCTTCTTTCAGGCGCAGTCCTTGCAGGCCCATCGCGTCTGATTGGTTGACGGAGTGCGTGCCGCCATCAACAGCGGTATCTGCACTTTTCATCCAATTCAATTGAGAGGACAGCCGCAAAGCATCAATTTCTTCCGGTGCGCGGAGCCGTCCTGTCCGTTCGGAATTTGGCTATTCTGGCGCCAATCGCCTGTTGGACATCGCCACGATTTCCGGTGGCAATATCGCCCGGGCTCAGTGAGTTTATCCGAAACACGCAGTTCAGCATCGTTTCGGCTTCGGCGAGGGTCTACACGCTCATGGCTTCGCTGGTCAGGCAAAAGCAACGCATTGCATCTATCTGTTCCGCCATGACAAAATCCACACGCTGATCGGGGCGTGTCAGATGAGACAGCTGTCTCGCTTGCGATGCTGACCGCTTCGTTGAGATTCATCTTGGTGAGTTGATCCAGGATGCAGCTAAGCCTGGACGCAAACCTGTCCGATTTCTCGGGACCCCTTCAGAACTGGGTGCGACACTGTTTTCCAGCATGCCGCTTGGTGTTGGAATTTGTGTATATTTTGTGGGATTTGTGTTTGTATGAGTGCTTGATATGTCCGGGTGTTGAAACTAGAAAAGTTGCATGTTTTTCCGATTATTGCTGGACGTTTCATGATAACGATTTCTCACCGTGGGTATTGGAAAACAGCAACGGAAAAGAACACGGGCCTCGCTTTTGACCGGTCATTTTCGCTCGGTTTCGGCACCGAGACCGACCTGCGTGATCTGGATGGGGGGTTGGTTGTTTCGCACGATCCTCCGGCGGCGGGTGCGATGCCGGCGGAGGAGATGTTCGCCCGGGTTGCGGCGCATGATCCGGGGTTGCCGATGGCCCTTAATATCAAGGCCGACGGGCTGCAGGAGATGGTCTCGGCGGGTGTCGCGCGGCATGGTCTCACGGGGTGTTTCGTGTTTGACATGGCGGTGCCGGATGCGGTGCAGTGGCTGAAGACCGATATCGCCGTCTTTACCCGTCATTCGGATGTGGAAACGGTCCCGGCGCTGTACGATCAGGCCGCGGGCGTCTGGCTGGATGCGTTCCGGAGCGACTGGTGGGACATGGACGTCATCGCCGCGCATCTGGAAGCCGGCAAACGCGTCGCGGTGGTCTCGCCGGAACTGCATGGCCGCGATCACACGAAGATGTGGACAATGATGCGGGATTCACCAGTTTGTCTTGGCAATGATGTCATTCTCTGCACGGATATTCCCGAAACAGCAAAAGAGTTTTTAGGGTCATGAAGATAGAAGCGGTTGTTTTCGATATGGACGGGGTGCTGATCGATGCCAAGGACTGGCATTATCATGCGCTGAACCGGGCCCTGGAGCATTTTGGCTATACGATTTCCCGGGCCGATCACCTGTCGACCTTTGACGGGCTCCCGACGCGCAAGAAGCTGGAGATGCTGAGCCAGGAGCGGGGCCTGCCGCGGGGCCTGCATGAATTCCTCAACCAGCTCAAACAGAAGTACACGACGGACCAGGTGCACACCTCCTGCCACCCGATCTTTGTGCATGAATATGCGCTCTCCAATCTCAAGGCGCGTGGCTACAAGCTGGGGCTGGCGTCCAACTCGGTGCGCAACTCGGTCGAGCTGATGATGGAGAAATCCGCCCTCGAGCCGTATCTCGACGTGATGCTGTCCAACGAGGACGTGAAGAAACCCAAGCCCGATCCGGACATGTATCTCACCGCGACGCGGATGCTGGGTGTCGATCCCGCAAACACCCTCGTGGTCGAGGACAACGAAAACGGCATCAAGGCGGCGAGGGATGCGGGATGCCACCTGCTGGTGGTCCAGAGCGTCTATGATGTGCAGCTCGATCGCATTCTCGATGCGATCGCCCGGGTGGAGGGTCAGGCATGAAAATCGTTATTCCCATGGCAGGCTCGGACGAGCGCTTCAAGCAGCATGGTTTCCCGTTCGCCAAACCGGTGGTTGAGATCGACGGCCGGCCGCTGATCGAACATGCCCTCGACTGCCTGCGCATGGCGCCCGAGGCCGATTTTACCTTTGTCATCCGCAAGGAGGACGACCTGCGGTTCCATCTGCGCGACGTGCTGCGCCTGCTCGCGCCGGACTGTACGATCATCACCGCCGACGGCGAGACCGCGGGGGCCGCCTGCACGGTGATGCTGGCGGTGGAACAGATCGACAATGACGAGGAGCTGCTGATTGCCAATGGCGACCAGATCCTGGGGTTTGACCTGAACGCCGTGGTCGCGGACTTCCGCGCGCGCGGCCTGGATGCGGGCACGGTGGTCTTTGACAGTGTCCATCCCCGCTGGTCCTTTGTGAAGACCGATGCTCAGGGCCAGGTGATCGAGACCGCCGAAAAGCGCCCGATCAGCCGCAACGCCACGGCGGGCATCTACTATTTCAAGAAGGGATCGGACTTTATCGCCGCGACCAAGGCCATGATCATGAAGGGGGCCAGCGTGAATGGCGGCTATTTCGTCTGTCCGGCCTTCAACGAGCTGATCCTGAAGCAGAAGAAGATCGCGGTTCACGAGGTCGAACGCGATCAGTATATCTCGCTTGCCACGCCGCAGGCCGTGGAGGAATACGAGCAGGTTCTGCTGGCGCGAAAACGGGGTGGCTGAGATGAAAACATACCGACTGGACGACATGACCAAGGGCTGGTTCGTGGGCAACTTCGACCCCGCCGTTGTGAAAACCGACGCGGCAGAGGTCGCGGTCAAATCCTACGCGGCGGGCGCCGTCGAGGCGAAGCATTATCACAAGGTCACCCCCGAAGTGACGCTGATTGTCTCGGGCTCGGTGCGGATGAACGAGGATCATTACGGCGCGGGGGACATCATCCTGATCGAGCCCGGCGAGGCGACCGATTTCGAGGCGCTCAGCGATGTGACCACCGTCGTCGTCAAATTGCCCAGCGTCGCGGGAGACAAGTACCTATGCTGAACATCGTTGTCCCGATGGCGGGCCGTGGCAGTCGCTTTGCCAGGGAAGGCTATGAGCTGCCCAAGCCGCTGATCCCGGTGCAGGGCTATCCGATGATCCAGGTGGTGATCGAGAATCTGCGCCCGGCCACGCCGCACCGGTTCCACTTTCTGATCCTGCGCGACCATGACGAGACCTATGGTCTGGCCGACAAGCTGCGCGGCTGGGCCCCTGGCTGTTCGATTGCCTTTGTCGACGAGGTGACAGAGGGCGCCGCCTGTACCGTGCTGCTGGCCCGGGAGGCCATCGACACGGCGGATCCGCTGATGATCGCCAATTGCGACCAGTATATCGATGCCTCGATCGACGCCTATCTGGCGGACATGAAAGACGCCGATGGGCTGATCATGACCATGTGGGCGGATGACGACAAATGGTCCTTTGTGCGCCGCGACGACAGCGGCCGCGTGGTGGAAGTGATCGAAAAGGTCGTGGTCTCGGACGAGGCGACGGTCGGGATCTACAATTTTGCCCGCGGGGCCGATTTTGTCCGCGGCGCCGACGCGATGATCGCCGCGGGCAACCGGGTGAACGGCGAGTTTTACGTGGCGCCGGTCTACACGGCCTTGGCCGGGGAGGGTGCCGAGATCCGCTGCCATTCCATCGGCAAGGTGGGGGCGGGCATGCATGGCATCGGGGTTCCCGATGATCTGAAGGCGTTCGAGGCAAGCCCGGTTTCTGCAAAAGCGGTGGCGCGCCTGCCGTCGTCGACCTAGGAGCTGCTGTCTTGACCGATAGGAATCTTCTGGTCCGGGTGGGCAACAAGGTTGCGCAGCGGATGCTGGACAGCTCGATCCGCTGGCTCAACAAACGCTCGGACCAGTACACGACCTACCGGCAGCGCCCGAAGTTTGCGCGCGATCTGGGCACCCGGGGCGACCCCATGCCGACCATGGAGCCGATGGCGATTGTCATGCAGGGCCCTCTGCCGGTGCCCGACGACTTTACCCGCGAGACCTTTGCCATCTATCGCCGTCACATGCCGGACGTGCGGCTGATCCTGTCGACCTGGGCCGACACGCCGGAAGACCATCTGGCGCCCCTGCGCGCCCTGGGTGTCGACCTGGTGCTGATCGAGAAGCCCGAAAATCCGGGTCTCTTCAACGTCAACATGCAGCTGGCAAGCGCCGGCGCAGGCATGCGCAAGGCCGTCGAAGAGGGGGCCGTCTGGGTGCTGAAGACCCGCGTTGACCAGCGGCTCTACAATCCCAATGTCATGGCGGAACTGGCGATGATGGCCAGGACCTTCCCGGCGTCGGGCGGGTTCGATCAGAAGTACCGCATCTTCGGCCTTGGCTATGGCTCGCTGAAATACGCGACCTATCACGTGACGGACCAGACCGTGTTCGGCCATGCCGATGACATGCTGAAATACTGGACACCGCCGTTGCGCGACGACGAGGCGCCCGCACATTTTCCATCGAGTGCGCATGATATCTATACCCAGATCCCGATCGGAGAAGAAGTGCGATATGCCGCGCCCGAGACCTATATCGCCGCGCAATACCTGATGCGGATCGGCCGTGATCTGGACTGGACGATCGAGGACACCTGGGCGGCCTTCCGCGATTGTTTCTGTTTTGTCGACTACCAGAGCACCGATTTCTTCTGGCAGAAAACACAGACCTGGACCCGCCTGGAGCTGTTGCATCGCTATGACGTGGTCTGGACGCGGCATGAAATGACCTTTGCGCACTGGATGCTGCTCTATTCCGGGGCGCTTGCCCCGCAAGCGGCCGCGCGCTATGAAGGGGCCCTTGATCAGCTCTTCAT
This sequence comes from Sedimentitalea todarodis, assembly GCF_032595355.1. Lineage (NCBI taxonomy): Bacteria > Pseudomonadati > Pseudomonadota > Alphaproteobacteria > Rhodobacterales > Paracoccaceae > Sedimentitalea > Sedimentitalea todarodis. Next base: position 35,741 of record NZ_JASMWN010000015.1, read on the forward strand.
GAGCCCGATCGACGTGGCGCACTGAGGACCCCGGAAACATGAAGCTGGATCCAGCCGGTATCGCAGCGGTGCGGACGCATCTGCTTGGCCCGGACGGTGCATCGTTGATCGACTACATGTTCCGCCTGAACACCGGGGGCGATGTCTCGGCCGTCTCCGGCGACACGCGGGCAGCATCGCGCGACCTTGGCTGGACCGACGCGGCTGACCAGCTGACCGGGATCGGCAGTTTTGCCGCCGACAGCTGCCGCGAATACGTCTTCTGGACAGAGCGCGACCGGGACCTGCCGTTCAAGGGCATTGGCGGGCTGACCCGGGAGTATTTTGCCGGCAAGGCGGTGGTTGAGGTCGGCGCGGGCATGGGTGCGAACCTGATGTCGCTGGGCGCGACCGTAACGGATCTGTCCGGAGTGGAACCGCTGGAGATATACTCCCAGATGGGGGGCATCCTGCGCGAACGCGAGGGCCTTGCGCCGGTCGATGTCCGAACCGGCAGCGGCGAGCAGATCCCCTTTCCCGACGGCCGCTTTGACGTCGTGCTCTGTGTCACGGCGCATCAGTACATGGACATCTGCCCGGCCCTGAAAGAACTCGCGCGGGTGCTGAAACCCGGAGGCGAGCTGATCATCATCGGCGGCACATTGGATCGCTATGTCAAGGATGCGATGGCCGCATTCCCCGCAAACCTGAAGGCCCATGTCATCACCGTGGTCAACACCCTGGGCTACACGGCCCTGCGCCGCCGGATCATCCCGGGACGCGGCGCGGCGACAACCAGCCGACCCATCTACCCACTGCCAGCAACCATGCAGCGATGGATGCAACAGGCCGGCCTCCAACCCAAATCACCCCTGCTCAAGGTCGACACCGAAACCATCTTCCAAAGCAAACGAACCCAACAAATCAACCAATAGACAACAGAAAAAAGGCCGGGCGTATTACGGCGTGAACCTGCCGTCGTTTGAATGCGCATGCGGCTCGACGCGCTCGCCAGCTCGCGCTGACTCGGTTGATCCCAATTCGTCATTTGATTCATCGCCAGAATTCAGTGACGGCCGCAATCACACGTTCTTGCTGAGCATTGGTCATATTGTAGAACAGCGGCAACCTGAGAAGCCGTTCGCTTTCGACTGTCGTATAGCGATCAGAGCCGCAGAAATGGCCAAACCGCTTTCCGGCCATAGAGGAATGCAATGGCACATAGTGAAAAGACGCAACTATCCCGTGAGCCTTCAGCCATGCACTCATTGCAACGCGTTCGTCCAGGTCGCCGAGTTTGATATAGAACATATGCGCATTGTGCTCTGTCCCCTCGGGATGGGCCTGCACTTCGATCCGCCCGGCCGAGACCAAGGGGGCGAGTTCGGTTCGGTAGACATCGTGAATCGCCCTTCGGCGCGCCTGGATCTCGTCTCGAGCCTTGATTTGCACCCAAAGAAAGGCGGCGCTGATTTCGTTCATGAGGTAGGAACTGCCCAGATCGACCCAAGAATACTTGTCAACTTTACCGGACAGGAAGCGACTTCGATCTGTACCCTTTTCCCGGATTATCTCGGACCGATCAACCAACGCGGGATCGTTGATGATCGTCAGGCCACCTTCGCCGCCCGAGCTGAAATTCTTGGTTTCGTGGAATGAAAATGCCCCAACCGCACCGATCGTGCCGAGCGGTCGGCCGCGCCAGCTTGCCATCACGCATTGCGCGGCATCCTCGATCACAGCGATTCCACGCCTCTGGGCGAGCGCCATGATCTCATCCATTTCGCAGGCGACACCAGCATAGTGGACCACAACGATCGCGCGAGTCCGATCGGTGATCGCGGCTTCGATCTTGGTTTCATCAATGTTCATCGTGTCGGGGCGGATATCGACAAAGACGATCCGCGCCCCTCGCAGCACAAAGGCATTCGCGGTCGATACGAAGGTGTAAGAGGGCATTATCACCTCGTCGCCCGCGCGGATATCAAGAAGTAACGCCGCCATCTCCAAAGAATGCGTACCGGAGGGCGTAAGCAGAGCGCAGGCGCATCCGAGATCCGCCTCGAACCAGTCACGGCACTTGCGCAAATGCGTATCGTTGCCCGAAAACCCTTCTTCGCGTATCAGTTGCGTGATGACATCGCATTCGTACCCGGTGATTGGAATCCGGCTAAACGGAACGATGCTCTCAAAACTCGTGCTGTTGGAATTGGACGCGTCCATCACATGCAACCCCCGTTTGCTATGCGCTCTTGGACAAGCTGAAGCGTCGCCTTGAGTTTGTCCAGTTCCAGGTGGAAGCCCTCTGACGTTCCCTCAGCCACTACAAATCCCCAATGCAAATTCAGCGCGGCGGACAGATGGCGAAAAATGACGTTGAATCTATCTGCAGGCTGGATGCAAACTATTGCCCCGCCTTCTGCCATGGTAAAGAGAGCGTGCACCAAATGGCTGCCCTCGACCCCGACCACAAGTGGAACGCCTTTCAGGGCGGCGCAGATTTCATCGACGGACTGGTGCTCCGGATCGACGATGACGAACCCCTGGGCAACGCACCAGGCTTCGATTTCGGCGGCGTTTTCCAGGGCACGGACTTGGCCCGTGACACCACGACGAATAAATGCACCTGGGCTGGGTTCGGATGCAGGCGTCGCTGCCTTGGCGCGCGCAGCCATGCTCTGCAATCGCCGCCGCTTGTCGGGGCCAAGAGAATAATCCCGGAACAGCCACAGATCACGAACCCGGACGTGTTGCCGTTCCACATATTTCGACCCGAAACGTGACAAGTAATCGAGACAATGGGGGCTGCGCGGCATGTCCGCGCCTGAATAGAAGGGTTCCGCAAAGTCCTCGGCCAGGGAATATGTCGCGGCATCGTCGATCAGGAAATGGGCAAAAAAGTCATTACCCTGCCAGGTCGAGCATAATGCTGCGGCATCGAGTTCCTCGGTAACGCGAAGCGGCCTGCAGCGTGCATGGCGCATTGACAGGTCCTTGAATCCTGCCCAGGTGCTGACCCGGTTGTTGCCGACCATAGCATCCCGGATCAGATAGGCGTGCGTCTCGATATTTTCCAAGTGCGACGCGACCGTCTGGCCAAGCTCGTCCTCCAGACTGACAGCCATATCATGAGTGCCGGTGACACGATCAAGTTCGTCCTGAAGGTATATTGCCTCGGCAAGAGGCATGACTTCTGGGCGCGCGATAGAAACGGTCCTAGCGGCGCATTCTTCGAGGGTCTGATATCCCATAACTTTCTGAACAACCCGGCTTGCAACCGGCATAAAAGATAAACCCAATTTTTCGCACTCAAAAATTTGTCTCGAATAAGAAATGTTAACAGATTTTGGCAAATTTTGCGACAGGAGTTTCTGCGTGGAACCAACCACACCGTATTGGCTGCACCAGTTTGCTTCCGGATGCGCCTGAATCGTGGCCTCTGGTCGAACGCGACTTGCATTTCTAATTGGTGAATGCCTGGGAGCGCCCGTCACGTGCCGTCCTTCACCACTTCCTCGCCTCGCCCTCACGGCAAAGCCCGAATACTCTGATCTCCAAGGGGACTTCACCTTCCAATTCAGCCAAGGCTTCGCAACCGGAAGAATGACACGCCGTCAAGGCAATCGAGGACATACAGCTCTCTGAAGTGCGCTTCCTGGAAAAGGTTGTCGAACGCCTTGATGACATTCGGATTGTCGGCCCAATCTGCGGCGCAAGCATCAAGTTGTGGGTTCACGACCTGCGGAAGGGCTTGGTAGAACACCGGCTTGGAGAACGCACCATAGCTGCCGCGGCGGCCCCGGTCAGCGTGCGCCATTTCCGACCAGTTGAGTCCCAGCATGTCGTAGATCGGCCCGTCATAGGTCATCGCGATCCCACCCGCGATGTACACTGCGACCGATCTCTCGTCACCGAACTGGTTCAGCACGGTGCCTGCAGCGCGGGCATCCTCGGCCAGGCGGAATTCGATCTCGTAGTCACCCTTGTCAGCGGCAAAGGCGGCCCATTGCAGCACCAATGCCGCGCTGACGACCAACGCAAAACCCTGCAGTGTTCGGCCGAACTTGGTCGAGAGCCAGAGGATCCCCAAAACGGTAGAGGGGACCAGCAGCACCAGAAAGATCTGATAGTAACGGTGTGACCCGAAATGATCGCCGCCGAGAACTGTGTAGACTGCCACTGTCCCGATGCCGACGGCGCTTGCAAAGACCCCCACAGAGATGAGCGCGCGCCGTTCCGGTGCGGAAGCAAGACGCAAGACTGCCAGGGGCCCGAGAGCGGCAAGCGCAAACAGAATCAGAGTATCCGGCTGACCAATGTAGTCGAGCGTATAGCGCGCCCCTGCCTTGATTTCCGCAATGCGGTCGGTGGAAACCTTGGCATAATATGTGTTGGGATGAGGTACACCGAAATAGAAAGTCCGCGCCGCTGTCAGCGCGAGGAACGTTGCGATTCCCGCGCCGGTCGTCAGCAGAAGGAGACCCGTGGCACGCGGGCCGGGCAGGGTCCGGTCGATCAGGAAGAGGACCAGAACCGCGCCCGAAACGAGCAGGATGGCCTCTGGCCGGGTCAGAACCATCAGAACGGCGAAGAGGATCAAGGCCGCGCCATCTGCCTGTGACGCCGACCGATTGCGGGTTTGCAGCAGCCGGACAGACGCCCAGAGGAAACCGGCACCCAAAAAACACCAGAGCCCCGTTTCCATCAGACTCCAGACCGTCCAACCGAAGAGTGCCGGGAAGCAGGCATAGAGCAGGGCGACGAATATTGCGGTGTAGCGGCTTTCCAGGCCGGCCATGACGACAAGCCTGCGGGCGATCAGGATCGTGAAAAAGATCATGCCGACGGTGCAGCCAAAACCGACCGATGCAAGAAGGGCCTCGGGCGCTCCCGTGATCAGAAAGCCAAGTGCGTTGACCGCAGTCCAGAGGGCAGACGTGGAACCCTCCACCCGCTCGCCGCCAGCATAGTAAACATATCCAAGCCCGTTGGCGATATTCTGGGCATAGTTCTGGGTGATATTCGCGTCGTCAAAACCCACGCGGGGGTCCAGAATGATCCAGGTGAAAACGGCGAGAATCGCGGTGCAAAGGATCGCGACGATGAGATCGTACAATGTGCGCATCAGAACAGGGTACCTTTCAAGCTTCGCAATACGGCTCACAACACAGCAGCGATGTTTCTATCATGCGTGAGTTGCCAGAGTTCAGAAAGTTCTCGCAATTTGAACGGCGTTTCGTGAGGCACCGGCACGGAATGAGGTTGGAGTGATGGTTCTTTTCTGAGCGCATACTCAATGCACTCCGATGGGTTCCCCGGAAAAGTTGCGATCCTTGAAATGAAGCTGCATCGACCGAACGTCTAGTCATTGTCCTGCAAGTTCTATGGTTCGCAGGATCTCTTCGGGATCAACCTCATAGTCGTCCTGCCCGCCTTTACCGACGACAAATCCATAGCGCATCCCAAGCCCGTCGGCATAGTCCTTCATCATATTGTTGAACCGCCAGGGTGGGAACAGCATCACGACTGTGGTGTCTGGGGCCATTGCGAGCATACCATGGGTCATGCCGCTCCCCTCGACACCGACCAGATTTTGCGCGCCGCGAATGCGGGCAACCATGTCATCGACGCTCATCTGGCTCGGGTCGATGATCTCATAATCGCGAGCGGCGAAGTAGTCCTCGAGCTCCGCCTCGTTCGAAGGCGCGCGGTGGGTACCCCAACCGCGCCGGCGGATAAACACCCCGTGTCCGGAACGTGTTCCGGGAAGAGCGCGGACCCGGGCACTCAGCGTCTTGAGCCTTGCGGCCTTGTGGCTGTTCATACCGCGATCCTCAAAGATCCAGGCGTCCCTGATACGCACGTCGCGAACGGCCGTGAAATTGAGACCGAAAAGTTGCCAATAGCGCCCGACGTGTCCGGACGTGTCCTTGGCCACCTGCCTGTCGATGTAGCTTTCGCCGAACGATTGCGCCATCAACGCGGTGGCGCCGCCATCAAAAACCATATGGCCGAAATAGATAGCCGCAAAATAAGACAGGGGAAGCACGGCCGTTTCCAGATCGTCGGTCACTTTGGCGATCAATTTCCGTTTCCGCTGCGCCCCCTGAGCGTTTTGCAAGCGATGGGTGTAGAGCCGCCCACCGGAAAAGAAGGAATTCTCGATCCGGTATGCAATCGTGGCGCCTTGCCTGCACAGCCCGCCTGCAATGCGTATGCTCTCCAGATCGAAAGAGGAGTGGTCCGCGACCCCTGTCACCCGGTCGGTTTGACCGTCAAGATAGAACGCTGGTGCCACGAGGGTTTCTTCTTCAGGGCAAACGATCACTGTTTCTGCAGCGGATTCGGCACAGCCCCGAGCGAGTCCGAGATACTTGAATACGAGCTGTGTCAGAGGCTTGGCACTAATGCCGCTGCCGGAAATCGATTTCATTCAATAGCGATCCAGATTTTCAGAAAATTGTTTAACAAAATTACTTTGAACAAAAAAAGATACTAATACGACCCTGACTTCTCTGGCAACATCGAATTGGCTGTGAACTATTTTTGGCCCAACGGTATCGAGGGGCGTTTTCTGGCACGGTCTCGCCGTCTTTAGACAGTCACGAATTCGCGAGATTCGTTGGTACCAGAAGTCATTTTGGCTATGGTCAGTTGGTCGGCCTGTTCGCACAATACACATTACAGCCAGCCTTGGTGAGGTCCGCAGATCGGATCCCTATCAAATGTGAGTGGCTATGACGCCCTGACAAGACCACGCGGCGGGCCAGTGCCTGGGCGGCCAAGCGCCAATGGAAATGTCTTGATCCAATGCGCGTCGGCCTTCAACATTGAGCATCAACATGCATGAGGCGAGACAATGAAGTCCATTCACGGCAACGCCATCCCATATCACGCCATGTTTGATGCGGCCTTTCGTGCCGATCCGTTCCCATTTTATGACTATCTTCGAAGAGAGGCACCGGTGGTTTGGGACGACGTCTTGCAGGCCTGGGTCGTGGCTCGGGCGGTGGATGTTGAAGCGATCTTGCATAATCCGCAGGTTTTTTCGTCGAACCGGCTCGCGCTTGGACGGCAGCGGTTCGCTGATCCGAGTCTTGTGCCGCTGTTCGACGTGGTCGAACGGTTGATGCTGCAGATGGACGCGCCAAACCACGACCGGTTGCGAAAACTGACCGCACAAGCCTTCAAGCGGAAGGCCATAGAAGGCTACGCGCCTTTGGTGGAACAGCTGACCAGAGATTTGCTGGCACCCCATGCCAATGTCGGGCAGATGGATTTCGTCGATGGTTTTGCCGTGCCGCTTCCAGTTCTGGTGATTTCTGCGATCCTTGGGATTCCGCCACAAGACCGGGACCAGATCAAACGCTGGTGTGACGACTTTTCGATTGTGGCACTCAACTTCTATGCCAAGATTACCGACGAACAGCTGCGGGCTGGTCAGATAGCCGTGGCCGATTTTCGCGAATACCTGCGCGCGCTGGCAGCCGATCTGCGGGGTAGGGGCGGCACGGATCTGCTTTCAACCCTGATCGAAGCAGAACGGGAAGGAGAGAGGTTAAGTTTTGATGAGCTTTTGGCCAACGCAATCCTGCTCCTGAACGCGGGCAACGAAACCACGTCGATCCTGTTGATCAATGCCATGTACATCATGTGCACCAAACCGGATGTAACTGCGGCGTTGCGGGCCGACCGCGCCCTGATACCGCAGATGATTGAGGAAACTCTACGCTACATGCCCCCGGTACATTTCATTGGCCGCCTCGTCACGCGCGAGGCATCGCTTGGCGGCGAGGTGCTGCGGAAGGGCGATTTGCTGATGATCTTCCTAGGCTCTGCCGGACGGGATGCGGACCGATATGACGACCCTGACGCGTTTCGGCTGGATCAGAAGAAAAAGGCCCATGTGTCGTTTGGTACCGGCCCGCATGTCTGCCTTGGCCTGCAACTGGCGAGGTTGGAAGCACGTGTCGCGATCAATGCAATGCTGGATACTTTTTCGTCGTTCGAACTCGCCAGCACGGACCTGAAATTCGGGCCAAACCTCAACCTGCGCTGTTTTGCGCACTTGCCGTTGGTGACCAAGGCCGCCTGACACGAGTCGCCCTTGGACGAACTCAATCCGCAGGGCAGTCCAAGTTGGAAAATCGCTTTGATCGGCGCTCGTTCAGTTACTTCAAAACATTAATATCGCTTCATACCTTATTGATAGTAAATTATTTAGTTATTTAGGTGACACAGCCCTCTTGGACTTGGCAAATAGCCCGCCTCTGGACTATCGGTATTTGGGCATGCCGCTTCACATGGTCCAGTCCAGTTCAAAGCCGCCAGACGTATAAATCGACTTCTCCATGCCGTCCTCGAACCGGATGGGTCACCTGCCGGTCAAATGGCAACGGCAGCGGTTCGCTGATACGGGCGATGAAGTCGCTTGTCGCCGCAATCGTCGCGCGCTCGGCCTTGGCAATCTCCAGAAGGCGGCTGCAGAGATTGACGCTGTCACCGGTAATCGTGACCTGCTGTTGGCGGTCGCTGCCCATGCGCGACAGAATAACCGATCCCCAGTGCAGCCCTATCCGGCACCCCATTGGATGCGTGAACCCCTCGGCTTCTCCAAGTGCACGGGTCTGTTGCGCGATACTCAGGGCGGCCTGCAACGCCTTGTCCGCCGGGTTGGAAGACTGGTCGAACATCCCGAACATCAGCAAGGCACCGTCTCCCATGAAGTTCAGAACAATGCCGCCCCGTTTTTCAGCGGTCTGTTCCAGAAAAGTGTGAAACTTCTTCAGAAACGCCTCGGTCTCTTCCGGCCCCAAATCCTGGGAGATTTGGGTAAACCCCGTCAGATCGACGAATGACACCACCAGATCACGGGACTCCGGCACCAGCAGGAATTCCGGATTCTCGGCAATTCGGTCGGCCAATGCCGGAGATTGAAATTTCTTCAACGCCGTCACTGCCCTGTCCGAGCGCGCCGCCCGACGCCTTTCATGTGTGTATCGCAGCATCGCGGCCAGAATCAGGAGCGGCCCGGCACTTGCCAGAGGCAGTGCCGCGCTCAGCCAGATGCCAAACCCGAAGGCCAGCCATATGGCGGCGATCCATAGGACCAGAGCGCCCGCAGCCAGTGGAATGCCGATTGCCAGTGGCAGCATCAGAACCACAACGATGCAGATCATTGCCAGCAGGATGGCCCCGATCACGTCAATGTGCCGGATCATGTCGTCACGGCGCAGCAGTTCACCACCCACGATCTGAGAGATCGCTGTCGCCATGACTTCGACACCCGGCAGATCGGGATCAAATGGCGTTGGAAATCGATCCCCAAGCGCGGTGGCCGTCACCCCGAGCACAACTGCTTTACCGGAGAGATCAACCGCCGCAGGTCCTTGCAGCAAATTCAATGCCGGAATGGTGGTAACAGTCCCGGTCGGGCCAGCCAGCCGCAACGGCATTTGCAATCCGGTATCGAGGGGGATGATCCGGTGTCCCAATGTCAACGCGCCGGTGGAAACATCCAGAGTCTCGCCTGTGAACAGGGCCGCCGTTTGTGCTGCGAATGAAGGCTGGGGGCCCTTGGAGGTCATGAAAACCATCGGCACATGTCGCGGTGTACCCGAATGATCCGTCGAAATATTGACCATACCCACATCGGAAACGTCACTGAACATGGATTGCGGCCAAAGCGCATCCTGAGTGACCGGAACCCCCTGACCCGTCAGGTCGTGGGCAAAGCTGCCAGCGGCGGCGATGACGGTCGGCAGCTTTGCCAATGCGGCGGCGAGCGCCCGATCCCCCGAGGAATTGCCTTTGTCGGTCAGCAGGATGTCCACTGCTGCTACCGATGCGCCCGCCGCAGCAATTGCATCGATGAGGTCGGCCAGATTCTGGCGGCCTTGCGCCAAGGGGTTCGCGGTGGCCAGCATGGCGTCGTCAATGGCAATGATCACCACGTCGTCAGGTGTCTCGATTGCCCCTAAGGTCGACATCCGCAGATTGACCATCGCCGTTTCCAGCGGGTCGAGAATGCTGGACCGTCCTTCTCGGTGCGGCATCGAAATTGTGGCGGCCCAGGCTGCGGCACCAATCGCGGCAACCGCCCCGAGGATCAGCCGCCTTCCAAAGGGCGGTTTCACTGCCCGAAGCGTGACAACAGGGTGCGAACCCGGCCCTCGCCCCAGGTCTTTACCTCCAGACTTTGCCCAGGAGTGACGTCGACGCCCTGTCCGGCTTGCAGTTCCACCGATCCGTCTGATCCGTGCAGATGGCGGACGTTGACCGCGCCGCGCACGACGAAAACCGCCGTCGAACTGGATTGTATATCAACGGCATAGACCGTTCCGCGCACGGCCGCGATCGCGTGTGGCGTCCGGATTTGCGGAGCGGCACCGCCTGGTTCCACGTCGATCAAAACCGTGCCCCCGGTCAATGTCACGCGTTCGGCAAGGCCGTCGCGGCCATTGGCGATGCCCAGTTTTGTCGCGGCATCCATCTCGATCACTAGATTCCCGGCACATTTGAGCACATAGCGGTCAGAATCGGAAACAGCGGTCAATGCGCAGTTCTCCGGCATCTGCGCATGGGCCTGCAGCGCGTGAAACATCAGCAGCGCCGAGACAATCATCATTCTCGCAAAACTCATAGTAAAGCCACCTGTCACTTGAAGGGCAAAAAACTCGTCGATTGCGCGCAAGATAGCACATAGTTCCGGGCTTCACAGTGCGGACCAGCCGGCTATCGGACACGGCGGCGTGAATGGAAATTCCCCCGGTTGTTCACCAAGGCAGAGCCGGGGCGCAACTTGAAATCAATCCCAATTCTGTTAGTTATCGGCGGGAACATGCAGAGAGGTTCCGGCAGCGAAATGCGCACCGTAGAAACCGGTGTCCAGCATGTGCGCATACAGATCATCAAATTGAACAGAAGACGCCGCTTGGGATTCGCTCGGACGTGTTGGCGTCCGTGGCTCGGGAGTGCTGCGCGGAGGGAATACAGTATGGACGACCGATCTCGCAGGTTTGCCGGTTCTGAATCGAACAACGTTCCGCTTGGCATTTGCCGGCTTGGAACTGACCCGTGCGGGCAAGCGCGACCCATCCATGTCGTCCACAAACAAGGCGTCGCTGAACCCGTGTCCAGCAACGCCCTGATCCGTTCAGTTCGGGTGTTCAGGCGACGTCCTGGGCTGGCGGTTCCTTGGCGCCGGTCATGAAGGCGACGGCGTCGGACATGGTATAGTCCTTGGGATCAATGGTGCACAGCCGTTTGCCCAGCCGATGAATGTGGATGCGGTCGGCGACCTCGAACACATGCGGCATGTTGTGGCTGATCAGGATGATGGGTATGCCACGCGCCCGCACGTCCTGGATCAATTCAAGCACCTTGCGGCTTTCCTTGACGCCAAGGGCTGCGGTCGGCTCATCCATGATGATGAACTTGGTTGCAAAGGCCGCCGCGCGCGCCACGGCGACACCCTGGCGCTGCCCACCTGACAAGGTCTCGACCGGTTGCTTGATCGACTGCACCGTCATCAACCCCAGTTCGGTCAGCTTGTCGCGCGCGAACTTCTCCATGGCGGGCTTGTCAAGCATGCGCAGGTACTTTCCCATCCAGCCTTCCTTGCGGATCTCACGGCCTGTGAACATGTTGTCCGCAATCGACAGGGCAGGGGACAGGGCAAGGTTCTGGTAGACGATCTCGATCCCCATATCCCGCGCTTCGATGGGCGAGCTGAACCTGACCGGTTTTCCTTCGATCAGGATTTCGCCCTTGTCGGGAATGGTGGCGCCGCAAATCGCCTTGACGATAGATGATTTGCCGGCACCGTTGTCTCCGATCACGGCGAGAACCTCGCCGGGGCGCAGTTCGAAATCGGAGTGGTCGATCGCGGTCACGTGGCCATAGCGCTTCACGATTCCGCGGGCCTGTACAACAGGAGTTGCGTTTTCCATTATGCCGAAACCCTTCTGATCCATTGGTCGATTGCGACCGCGATGATGATAAGCCAGCCGATGGCAAAGACCTGCCAGAGCACATCCACACCCGAAAGGCGGAGGCCGGAGCGAAACACCCCCACGATCAGCGCGCCGAAGAGAGCCCCCATGATCGAGCCGCGCCCACCAAAGAGCGAGATGCCACCGATTACCACCGCGGTAATCGAATCCAGGTTCCCCTCGTAGAACGACTGTGGAGAGATCGAGCCGACCCTGCCGATCGAAGCCCAACCTGCCAGCGCGCAGACGAACCCGGCAAGCCCGTAAACCGAAAGCAATGTGCGATTGGTTCGGATACCGGAAAGATCGGCGGCTTCCTTGTCGTCGCCGATGGCATAGACATGACGCCCCCAGGCTGTCTTGTTCAGCATGTACCAGAGCACGATGAACACAACGATCATCAGAACCGCGCTCAGGGTGATCCGTGCACCGCCGATTTCGAACGTGGTTCCGAAGAACTTTAGAAACGGAGCTTCGGTATCGATATCCTGGCCCCGGATGGATTGGGCACCGGACAGCCAGAGCAACAACGCGTAGAAAATCGACCAGGTGCCAAGCGTGGTGATAAAGGGCGGCAGCTTGACCTTGGTAATGAACCATCCGTTCATGAGGCCAGCGCCAAAGCCGCCAGCGAGGCCCACCAGAATGGCAATGCCGGATGGCACCCCTGCGAAAACTGCAAGATTACCCATGACAACCGACATCAGAACCATGATGGCGGCAACCGAAAGGTCGATGCCTGCGGTGATGATGATAAGAGACTGGGCGGCTGCAAGAATGCCAATGATCGAAACCTGCTGTAGTATCAGGCTGAGATTGAAGGCGGAGAAGAACTTTCCACCCGCGATCAGGCCGAAAGCGGCGAGGCTGAGGATCAGGACGATCACCGGTACCAGCGTGGGATTATTGTGCAGCAGGTGCTGGATACGCTCCAGCAGCGTATGTTGTTTTGCATCGAATTCGGCGACCTTGGTGTCACTTCGATCCAGGGTCTGTTCGAAATCCTGGCCCTGTTTGGCCGGTTGTGTTGGTTCAGACATGACTCTCTCCCTCGCCGACAAGCCTGGTTGCGGCATTAGACTGCGTCAAAATAGTGGGATAGGGGCCGGCAGGGCGGCAGCGCCCTGCCGGAGAGGTTAGCTCGGGATCAACCCCAGCATTTCTTCAGGCCTTCCTCGGACGTGATCGAAGGCACGCCGTCAACGGGTGCATCGGTGATCAGCTCTACGCCGGTGTTGTAAAAATCCAGCCCGTCGCTGTTCTGCGGCTTTTCGCCGGTCTCGGCAAAGGTCTTGATGGCCTCGATGCCCTTTGACGCCATCAGCAGCGGGAACTGCATCGAGGTCGCGCCGATGACGCCACCCGCGACGTCCTGCACGCCCGGGCAGCCGCCATCGACCGAGACGATCAGGACACCCTCTTCCTTGCCGAAGGATTTCAGCGCCTCATAGGCCCCTGCGGCGGCAGGCTCATTGATGGTATAGACGAGATTGACCTCCGGATCGAGTTGCAGCAGGTTCTCCATCGCGGTGCGACCACCGTCGGGCGAGCCGTCGGTCACGTCGTTGCCGACGATGCGCGGGTCGTCTTCGTCGCCGATATCGGTCGGATCCTTGATGTCGATGCCGAACCCCTGGAGGAAGCCGTTGTTGCGCTGATAGTCGACCGAAACTTCGGAAGCGTTCAGGTCCAGCAGTGCGATCCTGGCGTTCTCGGCCTGATCACCCATGGTGGCCCTGGCCCATTCACCGATCAGTTCGCCGGCCTTGAAATTATCGGTTGCAAAGGTCGCATCCGCTGCATCCGCCGGCTCGAACTGAGTATCCAATGCGATGACGATGGCACCGGATTCGCGGGCCTGGGTGATGACCGGCACCAGCGCGCGGCTGTCGGTCGGGGTGATCAGGATTCCCTTGGCGCCCGACGCGATGCAGGTCTCGACGGCGGCAACCTGGGTTTCGACGTCACCATCATATTTCCCGGCAAAGGTCGACAGGTTGATGGCGCTGGCGGCAGCGGCTTCGGACGCACCTTCCTTCATCTTTACAAAGAACGGGTTGGTGTCGGTCTTTGTGATCAAGCACGCGTTGGTTTCCGCAAGAGCGTTCCCGGCAAAAGCGGCCAAGGCAATTGCTGAACATGTCAGTAGTTTTTTCATGGTGTCCTCCCATTCAAGTTCGTCGTGTCGTTCGAGGCCTGCATTGGCCGCATTCGAACCCGCAGCCTGTTCTCCTCTGCAGGTTGCATATCAAAGTGGCTGATTCCCCTGGCAAAGTCAATTAGTTTGTAAACTTTACTAATTAATATACCTTGTGTATCTTCCATAAGAGAGGAGCGGGAACTATGGTCGGGGTCATGGATGGAACAAATGTCAGGGTGCGCGGTGCCGGGGTGAATCAGCGAGGCATTCGCGATCACAACGAACGGTTGCTTCTGTCCTTGCTGCAGCGCCATCGGGCGCTCTCTGGCGCTGATCTGGCACGGCACAGCGGGCTGTCGCGACCAACCGTTTCAACCATCTTGCGCGAGCTCGAAGAAGATGGGCTTGTTCGAAAAGGCGACCCGATACGGGGAAAGGTCGGCAAGCCCTCGATTCCGATGGAGTTGGACCCTGATGGTGCGTTTTCCTGTGGCCTGAAGATCGGACGCAGAAGCGCCGACCTGTTGTTGCTCGACTTTGGGGGCAGGGTGCGACAGCAAATCTATACGACATACGACTACCCAATGCCGGATGCCGTGTTCGGCTTTCTCAGGGAAGGCATCAAGACCCTGCTCGGCGACCTGCCTCCGGGGCTGCACGATCGCGTCAGTGGTATTGGCATTGGTACACCCTTCGAACTGTGGAAATGGCACGATCTTGTCGGCGTTGCCGCGGACAGGTTTCGCTCGTGGAGGGACACTGATTTCGCCCAAGAGGTTGCGAAGTTCAGTGATCTTCCCGTGTTTGTCGTGAATGATGCGACAGCAGCCTGCCACGCCGAGCATCTCTATGGTCGCGGCAAGGAGTTTCGCGATTTTGCCTATTTCTACGTAGGTTCATTCGTTGGGGGCGGGGTCGCGCTGAACGGGACCGTTTTCGAGGGGAGCCAGGGCAACGCAGGTGCGCTCGGGTCAATGCGGACAACCGGCCCTCTGGGTGAGAGTCAGCAACTCATTGACACGGCCTCTATCCACCTCCTAGAGGCGCGATTGGTCGAGGCCGGGATTGACCCGCAGATCCTATGGAAAAAACCGCAGGACTGGAGCGGGCTGAGCCGCTACGTGGGTCCCTGGATCGGGACAACGGCGCAGGAGCTGGCCAGGGCTTTGCTGTCTGTTTGTTCAGTCATCGATTTCGAGGCTATTCTCATCGATGGCGCGTTTCCGCCTGATGTACGGAACGAACTGGTGGAACGAGTTCGGCGATACCTGATCAATCAGGACACCCGTGGATTGATCGTCCCGAAGGTCGAGGCGGGACGTGTCGGCGAAAACGCCCGAAGCATCGGTGCCGCCAGCAGCCCGATTTTCTCACAATTTCTGCTCAACACGAATTCCGGACTCTCCACATTATAGACCGTTCTTGGCCGGACATTCGAACCGGCACACGCAGGCAATCTGGCTGCGGTACCGGAAACTCTCGATCCCACTTTCATAATTATTAATATAAACAACATATTGTCATGTTTTCTTAATGAATGATATGAGGAGCGTGGTTGCTGATCCTTGCAGGTGTTCCGGGATCGGGCAGAACTTGTGCACTTCAGTTGCCCGACGACAGGGCCTCAGCCATACCGCGTGCGCTCCGCGCTGAACCCCAACAGCAATTCCTCGACAACCCGACATTCATCGAAGCCCTTCTTGCGTTCGGATTTCAGCAAGTAATAGCCATGATCCGTGCGCACCTTGGCAGACCCCAACGGGCGCACGAGTTTTTGCCGCTGCAAGAGGGGATCCACGAGGTGCCCCCAGCCCAATGCGATACCCAATCCCTCAACCGCCGCCTGCACCGAAAGTGGGTAAGTGTTGAAGAGCGAGCCTTGATGCAGGTCTTTGACCGCGAACCCGGCGCTTTCAAGCCAGGTGCGCCAGTTCATCCATTCGCGGTGACTGGATGACACCTCGATCAAGTCAAGCGTATGAATCCTGGCCGGATCCGCCACCGTCGGGTTGGCCTCCAGGTATTCGGGCGAGCAGACCGGGAAAACGGTTTCGCCAAACAACATCTGGGCGTCATACCCGGGCCAGATCCCGTCGCCGCGCAGGATCGCAAGGTCGACATTGTCAGACAGGCATTCGTTGTCGTCATCCGACGACACCAGCATGATTTTCAAATGCTTGTTGTGCTGATTGAATTTCTGCAATCGCGGCATCAGCCAGAGCGCCGCGACAGAGTTCGTGGCCGCCAGAGTGACAGGCCGGTCCCGGTGATCGGCGATGGTCTTGCGGGACGCATCGCGCAGCATGTCCAATGCCGGCTTAATCCGCGCGAGGAACACGGCGCCCTGCGGGGTGATGCTGATCGATCGATGCCCGCGGAGAAAGAAGGGCACGCCGTAATGCAATTCCAGCAGCCGCACCTTCCGGCTGATCGCCGTTTCGCTGATGTTCAGCGATTTCGAGGCCGCAACGAAACTTTCCGCTTCCGCCGTCGCCTCGAAGGCCAGCATGTAGTCAAGTGGCGGGAGGGATATGGAGGTCTCTTTCATCATTCTCGCAACTGGGCTTTTTGCCCCGGCCGATTCAGGGGCCGGAAGTGGGCCGGGGTTTCTTTTCCTTCCGACACTGCTTTCATCTTGGCGGACGAGACCTGATCCTGCCAGCAATTTTTCGCGGCAAAGCGCTCAAAAAATCTATGCAGAGAATCTCGGTTTTGAGATCAAGATGCGTCCCAGGTCGGGCGAAAGTGACTCGGCGCCAATGAATAACCAACCCAGGAGAGGTCATGAAACTGAATATTGCACTGCCCGTCGCGGCAATGGTCGCCATATCGGCAAACGGCGCATTCGCCGCCGACAGTGACGATCCGATCGTCATTCCCATTCACAACTGGTCCTCGCAGATCGTCATGAGCCACGTGGTCGGCCAGATCTTCGAAAGCATGGGCAGCCACGTCGAATATGTCACCACCGATAGCCAGGCGGTCTATGAATCGGTTCGGCTTGGCGACGTGACGCTGGAACTCGAAGTCTGGGAAGGTGCCTTTGGCGCGTCCTTTGACGCCGCCGTCGAAAAAGGGGGCATTCACGCCGCCGGCGAACACAACGCCGTTACCCGCGAAGACTGGTGGTATCCGGCCTGGACCAAGGAAAGCTGCCCGGGCCTTCCCGATTGGGAAGCGCTGAACGCCTGTGCCGCAGTTTTCGCGACGCCGGAAACCGGAGACAAGGGCCGCTTCCTCGGCGGACCGGTCGACTGGCTGAAGCATGACCAGGAGCGTGTCGATGCGCTCGAGATGGATTTCGTCGTCGTCAACGCAGGCTCGGCCGCAGCACTCTGGGCCGAGATCGGCGCTGCCGAGAAAGACAAGAAGCCGGTCGTGGTCTTTAACTGGACGCCAAACTTTGCCGAGGCGGTCTGGCCAGGTGAATTTGTCGAGTTCCCGACCTGGGTCGCTGGCTGTGACGAAGATCCGTCGGTCGGTCCGAATCCGGATGCAACCTATGACTGTGGCAATCCCGCGACGGGATACCTGAAGATCGCGGCCTGGGACGGCATGAAGGAAAAATGGCCGGCCGCATACGAGACGCTGTCCCAGATCTCCTTCACCAACCCGCAGATCGCTGAAATGGCCAAGCTGGTCGACGTGGACGAGATGGAGCCCGAAGAAGCAGCGGCCGCATGGCTGGAAGCCAACCCGGACATCTGGGAAGGTTGGACCGGCTGATTTCACCCGTCTGATCACAATTGAAATGAACCCGTCGATCCCATGATTGGCGGGTTCCACCTTCGGGAGAAACCAGATGCCGTCGCAAGAGACCGTGATATCCTGTTCCAATGTCTGGAAACTGTTCGGCCCGCGCCCGGAGAAATATCTGGCCAGCATGCCCGCAGGCCGCAGTTTCGAAGAGATCCAGCAGGACGGGTACATCGCCGGTGTTCACGACGTGACGCTGGACATCACCCGGGGCGAGATGCTTGTCATCATGGGTCTTTCCGGCTCGGGCAAATCGACACTGGTGCGCTGTTTCTCTCGTCTGCACGAGATCACCGGAGGCACCATCAAGGTGGACGGACAGGATATCGGCGCGCTCAGTGACAAGGATTTGATTGATCTGCGCCGCAACAAGATGGGCATGGTGTTCCAGAGTTTCGGCCTCTTGCCGCACCGCACGGTGCTGGAAAACGTCGCCTTTCCGCTGGAGATGCGCGGTCAGGACAGGCACGACCGCCGCGAGAGGGCGCTCGAAGTGGTCAAGCTTGTCGGACTGGAGGGGCGCGAAGAGTACTTTCCGCGTGAACTGTCCGGTGGACAGCAGCAGCGCGTCGGCATTGCCCGCAGTCTCGCCATCGAACCGGACATCTGGTTTCTGGACGAACCGTTTTCTGCGCTTGATCCTCTTATCCGTCGTGAAATGCAGGATGAATTCCTGCGCCTGCAAGAGATGCTGGGCAAGACCATCGTTTTCATCACCCATGATTTTGATGAAGCCCTGCGTCTGGCTGATCGGATCGCCATCATGAAAGATGGTGCAATCGAACAATGCGACACACCGGACCAGATCGTACTGAACCCGGCGACCCCCTACGTTAGGAAGTTTACAGAAGATATTGAAAAGTCTCGTGTTGTGCACGCCGGTGTCCTTGCCAATCCGGTGAACGGGCATGTTCCCGAGGGTGTTCCGGTCCCCGCCGGCGCAACGATCCTGCAACTGGCCCGGCAGTTGGTGGACGACACCCGCGATGAACTTCCCGTGGCCGGCAAGAACGGCGAACTGATCGGAATCATGAACCGGCAAGAGGCGCTTGACGTCCTGCTTGGAGCAAAATGATGGCGGTGGCCCAGACCGATATCGCCGTGACGAGCGCCCGACAAACCAAGCTCAGGATGGCGCAGATCCTGCTGCTGGCCGCCGTGGCGCTGGCCATCGCTCGTCCAATCCTGCCCGATTTCCTGATCAGGGTGCCGGAGTGGGCGGTCTTGCCCTATGACGTCTGGTTGCAAGCGCTGTTTGATTTCATCAAGGACGACCTCGGCCTGATCTACCTGACACGCGGCATCGCGGCAGGCCTCGAATACCTGCTCGATCTCACCGCCAACCTGCTTTACGGCAAGCGTCGCTGGCCGAACTTCGATCCGATCCCCTGGACCGCCATCGCAGGCGTCGCCGCTGTGATCGGTTACTGGCTGGGCGGCTGGCGGATGGCCGCGCTGGCTGGCGGCACCTTTGTCTGGGTGGCGCTGATCGGCCAGTGGAAGCTGGCGATGCAGACCATGTCGGTGATTGTCGTCGCCGCACCCGTCGCCTTTCTGCTTGGACTGGTTCTTGGAATTTTCGCGTGGAAGTCGGCGCGCTTTGAACGGTTCCTGATGCCGGTTCTGAGCATCCTGCAAACCCTGCCGTTCTTTACCTATCTTCTGCCCGCCGTGATCTTCTTCAAGGTCGGCCCCACAGCGGGCTGCGTGGCCACGATCATCTATGCCATACCACCGATGGTGCTGATGACCTCGCTCGGCCTGAAAAAGGTCTCACCCGAGGTTGTGGAGGCCGGCAACATGGCCGGATCGACCCGCTGGCAGATGCTGCGCCATGTCTATCTGCCCGCCGCCCGGACCGAGATCCTGGTCGGCGTGAACCAGGTCATCATGCTTTGCCTCGCGATGGTCGTGCTGACCGCCTTTATCGGCATGCCGGGACTGGGTGCAAAGCTGTTGTCGCTGATGAACTCGCTGAAACTGGGCCGCAGCTTCGAGATTGGCATCACCATCGTGCTGATTGCGGTGACGCTGGATCGGCTCTCCAAGGCCTGGGTTGTCAAGCAGCCCGAGCATTTCGAGCGCGGCGCGACCTGGCTGACCCGCCACAAGACGCTCGTCACCGGTTTTGCGGTCTTTGTCGGGTTCATCATTGTGGCACAGTTCGTGCAGGTCGCAGACCACATCACCCGCGATCAGGAACTGTCGATGGGCAAAGAGATCGACACGGTGATCCGTACAGCCCTTGCCAATGACACCGTGACCGGCATTACGGATTGGCTGCGCTGGTTCCTGATCACATGGGTGCTGATCCCGTTCCGCGATGGTTTGCTCTGGCTGCCGACGTCGACCGTCGTGCTGGCCATTGCCGCCGCAGGTTATGCCGTCGGCGGGCGCAAATCGGCGCTGCTGGTCGGCGGCTTCTTCGCAGTCATCGCGCTCACCGGTTGGTGGGACCGCTCGATCATCACGCTCTATGCCGTGATCTCGGCCGTCATCCTCGCGGTGCTGATCGGTATCCCTCTGGGCATCGCCGCCGCGCGCAATCCGAAATGGGCCGAGCCGATCCTCTTGGCATGCGACACGATGCAGACCTTTCCCAGCTTCATCTACCTGATCCCGGCAATCATGCTGTTCAGCGTCAATGACGTGGCCGTTGTCTTTGCCATCCTGATTTTCGCCACCGTGCCCCTGACCCGCTATACGATCGAAGGCATGCGCGCCGTACCGCCCGAGCTGATCGAGGCTGCGGACATGGCTGGGGCGACACGGCAGCAGAAACTGATGAAGGTGCAATTGCCGCTGGCATTGCCGACGATGGCGGTGGGTTTCAACCAGGCCATCATGTTTGCCTTCTTCATGGTGATCATCGCCGCCTTCATCGGCACTCAGGATCTGGGACAAGAGTTGCAGAAGACGCTCGCGGGTAACGACCTGGGCAAGAACTTCGTATTGGGCATGTGCGTCGCGCTGATGGCACTGACTTTTGATCACATCATTATGCGCTGGTCCAATGAGCGCCGCAAAGCGCTCGGATTGGGCTGATCATGGGCCGGATTGCCGAAGATAGAATTGTGTCACGCGTGACCGGCGCCGCCTACGAGCCGATGACGATCGATAATCGCGTCTGCGACGATGTCTGGTGGCACAACATCTCTTTCGACGAGGAATCCGGGCGCGGCAGCTACCTGATGCTCTTGGCTCCGGGGGCCAGCAGTTGGCCGCACGAACATGTCGGGATGGAGGAATTCTACGTTCTCGAAGGCGAACTCGTGGATTTTGATGGCCATATCTATGCCGCAGGCGATTTCGTCTGTTTACGGGCAGGGTCACGCCACTCCTCCATCTCGCCTTCGGGATGCAAGCTGATCGTCACCCATCACGGGCGGACCCGCAAACTAAACGACAATGAATGGACTGCAGAAACATGAATATCCTCCCGGTATTCCCAACCCCGTACGAGCGGGCCGGCGTTGTCACGCCGGGCTTGCCGATCCTGCCGCATGGTGTCGAGCGACACCCGGTGCCCGGCGGCGGCAGCCGCGCGGTACAGATTCGCAAGGGCGATCAGATCACCGTACAGGACCGCGAAGGGCTTCAGCCGGTAGAACTGGTTTTCTTTGCGCCCGACGGGACCTCTGACGCCGGGATGATCGGCGCGACGGGCGGGCGTGATCCGCAGGGTTTGAAGGCCGCATTGTCGGGCGATGCCTCGGGTGCGCGGGTCATGCGCGCGCTGGACACCGCAGGTTTCGACATCGGAAAGGCCGACGGCGCCATTGTCTTTCCCGAAGGTTCCAATCCCGGCGACTATGCCAGTTTCGTTGCCTCTCGAGACGGGCTTCTGATCGTCTGTGCCCCCGGCGGTGCGATGGAGCCGCACGAGCAATGGGCACCGACCGAAGTGGTGCTCTATGTTCGCCGTGCTAATCCGGGCAAGCAGAAGGACGGGCTTGTCCCGCCGGACCCGCTCGCCGATCCGCTGGCCGATCTGAACATCCAGCCGGGCGAGGCCAGGCCCTTTGAGGTCAAGGCCGGGCAATACATCCAGATCCTCGATGTCCAGGGCCGCGAATGTTCCGACTTTCAGGCATTCTCTCTGCGCGCGCTCGACAATGGGCTGGAGCGGGAAATAGATCCGACCACGACGCGTTCGCTGATGGGGTCGCTCTATCCGCAGCCGGGACTCTTCAGCAAGTATTTCTCCTCTGATCAGGAGCCTCTGGTCGAGATCGTACAGGATACGGTCGGGCGTCATGACACCTTTGGGCTGGCCTGTACCGCGCGCTACTACGAAGACCTTGGGTATCCCGGTCACGTGAACTGTTCCGACAACATCAACCGCGAACTGGGTGCGTTTGGTGTCCGGCCGCGCGGCGGTTGGCCAGCAATCAACTTCTTTTTCAATACGTTGCTGGACGATACTAATGCGATCGGCATGGACGATCCCTATTCCCGGCCCGGCGATTACGTGATGCTGCGCGCGTTGACCGATCTGGTCTGCGTCTCGACCGCCTGTCCCTGTGATGTGGATCCGGCGAATGGATGGAACCCGTCCGACATCCAGGTCCGGGTGTACGGCGAAACAGAAGATTTCAAGCGCTCGATAGGTTGGCGCAAGACCCCGGAGGCTGACGTGGAAGAAACCAAGAAGACCGGATTTTACGAGTGTTTTGCACGCCACACTCGCGAATTCGTCGAATACGCGGGCTACTGGCTGCCCAACCAGATGACCAATTACGGCGCGATCGCCGAGTATTGGGCGGCGCGCGAGAAAGCCGTGGTGATGGACCTGTCGCCCTTGCGCAAATACGAGGTCACCGGCCCGGACGCCGAAGAATTGATGCAGGTCTGCGTGACTCGCAACATCAAGAAGCTGGCCGTCGGCGGCATTGTCTATACGGCGATGTGTTACGACCACGGCGGCATGATCGACGATGGCACCGTCTATCGTCTTGGCGAAACCAACTTCCGCTGGATCGGTGGCAACGACCAATCCGGCCTTTGGCTGCGCAAGCAGGCGCAGGAACGCGGGTTGAATGCCTGGGTGCGGTCCTCGACCGATCATCACTGCAACATCGCCGTGCAGGGGCCGCTGTCGCGCGATATCCTGAAGCAGGTAATCTGGACACCGCCACAACAGGCCACGGTCGAGGAACTGCCATGGTTCCGCCTGTCCATTGCCCGGATCGGTGATTTCCACGGGCCTTCGGTCGTGGTCAGCCGCACCGGCTATTCAGGTGAGTTGGGTTATGAGGTGTTCTGCCATCCCAAGGACGCCGAAAAGGTGTTCGATGCGATCTGGGAGGTCGGCGCGCCGGTGGGGATGATCCCGCTCGGGCTTGCCGCGCTCGACATGTTGCGCATCGAGGCCGGGCTGATCTTTGCCGGCTCGGAGTTCGACGATCAGACCGACCCGATGGAGGCAGGGATCGGCTTTGCCGTGCCGCTGAAGTCCAAAGAGGATGACTTTATCGGTCGCAAGGCGTTGGAACAGCGCAAGGCAAACCCACAGAAGAAACTGGTGGGGCTCGACCTGGACGGCGGCATTGTCCCGACACCGGGAGATTGCGTGCATTTCGGCAAGCCGCAGGTGGGCATTGTGACATCTGCCGTGAAATCCCCGATTCTGGGCAAGGTCATTGCCTTGGCTCGGGTCGATGTGACCCATTCCGAGATTGGCACAGCACTCGAGATCGGTCGGCTCGACGGCGATCAGAAACGTCTCAAAGCGACGGTTGTCCGTTTCCCGCATTTTGATCCGACAAAGGAACGGGTGAAGGGCAACTACTGAACACCGGCGCGATCAACGAGGAACCTGAGCTTTGGGACGACGGCATATGTTGCCCTCCCGAGGCCGTGCGCCTGATTTCTGCGCCAGATAGAACCGGACCAAGAGCTTTCGCAATGGCACCGGGGTTTCTCATGCTTGTCGTAAAATTCAATCGGTCCTCAAAACCATATCTCCAAAACCTGAACGAAAACACGATACGCCCGGTCGAAAGTTGACGTAGGGTACGCCGTAGGCCACGATCAACCGGGTATCCTCGGCGACCGAGTATCGGACTTGATCGGCCGGATGATCGTATTGGAGGACAGGCCATGGCACTAGGCACGACGACCAAGGGTACGAAGGGTCGATTGGCTGACATGACCTCTGGTCAGATCGAGTTTCTCGAAAAGTTCATTCTCGGTGGCAAGAAAGTCGAAGACCTGACTGCCAAGACCGTCAAAAAAATCGACAAGGCCGAAAAGCAGAAAATCAAGGATTACGATGAGTACGCCAAAAAAGCCAAGAGCCTGAAGGACGACATCGAAGGCACAATCGACATTGATCAGGGCCGGCCGGACGTCCTTGTTGGCCTGAATGACGCGAGGGAACTTGCGGAGAAAGGCAATCTTGTCGAGGCGCTTGAACTTCTGAACGCTCTTGGTGAGTTTGCCAAGAGCGCCAAAGCCGCAAAAGCCAAGCGCGAGAAGGCGAGAAAGGAACTTGAACAAAAGCAGAAGAAGGCCCGCGAAACGAAGGCCAAGAACGAACAAAAGGTCTTCAAGGAACTCGGCAAGGAGGTCGCAAAGGAACATGACGACCAGATGTCCGAGCACGCCGAAGCGCTGAAAAAGCTGGAAAACAGCGAGGCCAAGAAACGCGTATACGAAACCATTGGAAAACTTGCCGACTCCAGATTCAAGGCCGTCTCGGACTTTAGGAGTTTGACGGAAAAGGCATTGATCAAGTTTGCCGACCTGCCGCCAAAGGCGGTGCAAGTGCCCGAGCAGGGACAATACGAGCGCGAATTCGATATCCTGAGCAAGCGTGCCCTGGGGCAAGTCAAGCCGGCAGAGGCAGTGGACTCTCTCGATGAAACCGACCCCGACTATGCCACGGGGCTGCAGGACATCAGAGACGAAATGAAAAAGATCGATGACGAGGCCGAAAACCTGTCACGACAGGCCGGCATCTTTTTCAAGGACCACAAGGACAAGATTGACGACATTGTAGAGAGCGTGCGTCAGGCGTTGATTGCCCAGCAAGACGAAGCCCAGGCCCAATTGGTTGCTGATGAAGTTGCAAACGCGAAGGCGCTGATCCAGTCGTTGATCAGCTGGGGCAATCCTGGCGCGAATGATCTGAAGGATGACCTGGCCGCAATCGAAAGTGAGGGCGATCCGAGAAAACGGCTCGTCCTGCTCATGGATTTCAAGGTCCTGCTCAATGCCGAATCCGCGAAACGCTATGGCGACTACGAAAAAGACTATCAGGTTGTGACCCGGCGCTACGCCAAGCTGAAACAGAGGTTCCAGGAGTCCTATCTCGATATGGCGTTGATGTCGGGTTTGGCCGAATTTGCGCAGCCTGCAATCGACCAGTTGCTCTTGGCCAGTAATGTTATGCAAAGTCGGCAGCCGAACAAGAAAAACATCGACATGGCCAACAAGGTCCTCGACGGGGCCCAGAAAATGATCGAGGAACTCGAAGACTTCTTTGCCTACGAGCAACGCATCCAGGCGCTCCGTTCCGAGATCAAGAAGGGGTTGGGGGTCAAGGATCACCGCAAGGCTTGTCCGGCCCTGCATGCCGAGTTGAAAGACGCTTTTTCCGAGTTGGACAAGCAATGGCCAAAGATCGGCATGTCGGCCGCCGAAAAGGCCTACAAGGCGCTCAGGGACAAGATTCTGACCGGACCAGACAGTTTTGCCCAGATTGCGGCCAAGATCGTCGCATGGCGGGCCGCGAAAAAGACTCAGTGTGCCGAGATCGAGAAGCTCCGCAAAAGCCTCGACAAGAAAGTTCAGGACCTGTCCTCGAACAAGAAAAAGAAGACCAGGTTCGCAGGCGATGCGCTTAGCACGTTTGAAACGATCAAACGCTCCATGGAAGACGAGAAATGCGATCGCGATCAGGTCGATAAGGACATCGAGAAGCTGCTGACCAAGCTGAAACTATGGACGGCCGTCGATACCAGCGAGACCAAGAAGTCCGGGGTGGTTTATGACGACAAGGGCGAACTCAGCGCCCAGAGTTCGGAGAGTTCCAAGGTGAAAATGGCCGATCAGGTCGTGATCCGCGAATTGATGGCCGATCAGGCCAAGGGCTTGTCGAAAGATGCGGCGCTGAAGGAACGCAGGGAGAAGGTCAAGGCGTTGATCAAGCAATGCCAAGAAGACCTCTCGGTTGCCAAGGGGATCGTCAAATCAAAGAAGGGGAAGTCTGATCTCAAGGATGTCCAAAAGCAGATCAGCCAGGCCAAGAAGCTCTACAAATCCGAAGTCATGGATGATGCACAGGCGATGCTCATGATTTGTCAGGAGGACATCTTGCGGGCCATGCAGGGGCTTGACCTGCGGTCGTTCAAGAAAATCCCGGAGACATGGGACAAGCAGTTTGGCGTGCTCAAGAAAGCGGTGGGCGACCTCGAAAACGCCATCGTGGGTGCGACCAAGAAAGAGGACGAAAAGAAACTGGCCGAAGATGTGACGAAGGCATTGGCCGAGGCCATGAAGAAGATCGATGGCGAAGTGTTCAGATCGGCACTGAAAACCTTTGACAAGGGCGACCATTTGCGGGCGCGTGAAGAGATGCTGCGCGGTGCCCGTCTGATCCGGGTAATTCTGGACAAGGATCCCCGGTTGCAAAACGCCGATGGGGCTACGCCGTTTGGCCCGGGGCTCAGTCTGGATGCCGCGCGTTCCATGCTTGATGACATCGAGCGCAAAGCAGTCGTGCAGACCTGATCAGACAGAAAGAGACCAAAGCCATGCCAAACGATGCCTTCAACATCAGTGAACGGAAATGGGTTGCAGATTTCGGTCTGGCCATCAGTGCGGCGAAAACAGCCGAGGTCAGCATTGAGAAACGCAAGACCGGACAAGACCTCGCGGCCAGTCTGATTGCGGGGAAGGGCGACACGATCCGCGAGGGCCTGACCTTCGAGATCGAGATGATTCCGGACGGCGTCGTCGGAAAGTTCAAGGCCGCCTTTGGCAAGGTCGACACGATGAAGTCGATCGACAAGAACAAAGGCCCGCTGGGAGAGATCGACACCTGGCATGATGTTCCGGGCTCCAAAGCCTTGAGCAAGGAGGAACTGGACGGAATCGGCGAAGCCTATGATCAGATCATCGATGTTCAGAACGAGATGAAGGAATTGACCGACGGTGATGGTTACCCGATCTACAAGGCCCTGAGCAAAGACGAGATTGAAGCGAAATTTGTCGCCGACAAGAAGAAACTGGAAGAAGACCTCGCCGGTGACGAAGAGGCGCTGAAAGAGGCCCTTGACGACCTCGAAGCCCGCAAGATCGACAAGCTGTTCGGCTATGACGAAGAAGCGGAAAAGCTCGAGGCGGAACGTCGCCTGTCAGAAGATCTCTGGGAGCCGATGAAGCGCGAGGGTATCGTTCCCGAGAACATGATCCCCACCGCCTATTCCGAAGCCGCGCGGATTGGGGCAGGGGCGATGGAGGCCTACAAGAAGCGTCTCGAAGAATACACCAGCAACCAGACAAAGATGGGCCAGCTTCTTGCCGATCTCGGTCCGGGTTTCCAGATCGGGCAGGATCTCCTGGGCGCGACGGCCAGTGCCGCGGGAGGGTTGGTCGGCATTGACGGTATCGGGGATACGCCAAAGCAAGTGGCGCAATTCGCCACAATGCTCAAGATCACCACCGCGTCGGTGCAGACCGGAGCCGAAAAGATCGTCAAGCACCAGGACATTCTGGGGGCCGCCGAAGCTGCAATTCCGGCCCTGACCTCGATCGTGTCGGCCGCCGCCGGCAAGGAAATGGGCGCGATGGTGACCGCCATAGTCTCCACATCGGTCAAGGGTGCGAAAGTCGGCGAAAAGCTGGCCAAGAAGGATTATGCCGGTGCCGCCGAAGCGCTCGGATCGGCAATCGGCTCCGGTATGGGTGCATCCGGAGATCCCGGGCTGACCGCTATCGGCGGGTACTTGTCCAAGGGTGTCTCTGGCATCGGTTCCTCCAAGCGGGTCATGGATGCCGTCAGAAAGGAACCGTTCGACCCGAAAAATGTCATCGGCGCATTCCAGGTCGAATTGACCGCCCAGTTCAATTCGGTCGAAAAGATCGTTGCGGCAGAGATCGAAAAGGGCATCGGAGAGGCCATTGACAAGAATGTCTCGGACCCCGGGGAACGGAAAAAGCTGCATGAGCTTCTGAACAAGAAGGGCGCAAAGATGGCTGGCGACGAGGCGGTCATCGCAAGCATGGGTGATATGGGTCGGATCATCGACAGTATCGTCAATGATCCGATCCGCAAGGCCGCCACCGAACAGATCAAGAAGAACGCCGAGGAAGAACGCAAGCGGCTCGAAGAGATGGCCGAACAGGATCCGGAAGGCTTTGCGGAACTGCTTCCGGTCGACGAGGAAAGCTACGAGCGCGCCCAAAAGCTCAAACAGGGATCGGTCAACAATATCGACAAGTTGATGGCCATGGTTCGTCGCGACCAGATGATTTTTGACATGGCCAAGAAGATCGCCACCGGAACAACCGGGATGATTGCGGCCTTTGTCCCGGCGGCGGGCATTGCACCGGTGGCCACGCAATTGATGTTCTCGATCACCGAAGCGGTGCAGCGGGCCCGGCATGTCGACAAATGGCGCCGCAATCTGCGTGATGCGAAAAACGCCCAGTCAATCTTGGCCGATGCTGCCTATTCCGAGTTCTATCAGCAGGTCAGCCAACAGGTGGAACTGGATATCAAGGTTGGTCTGCTGGCCGTTCAGTTGTTGGCAAAGGCGGTGGAAACGGCGGCACTTGCCTCGGGTATGGGGGCACCGGCCGCCGCCGCAGGAGCCGCCGTCGCGGGGGCTGCGGCGGCAGGTCAGGGGTTGCTGTCCGTTGCCGTCACGGTCAAGACGACAGCGGAGATGGCCCAGGCGTGGAGCCTTTACAAGAAGGCCAAACCAGAGGACCGCAAGTCTGTCAGAGAAGCAATCCGTGCCAATCCGACGCTGGCGAAATATGCGATGGCTTATGGTGCGGTGACCGACAAGAACAAGGTGGCGGTGATTTGCCTGAAACGGTGCGGGTTGAATGAGAAAACACTCGCCAACCCAACGACCAATGTCAGCAAAGTCGTAGAATATCTCGAAACGGTGTATCGTGACGATCCCACCATTCTGCGGGCAATCGCAACGCCGAAGAAATGGCACCCCGGCGAGGTCGAACTGACAGCGATCAGTTACTCCAAATTCTGTATGACCGCGTTCACCAAGGCCGATCCGCCGGTGCGCAGAGACGAAGACAATACGGTCATCAACGCAAAATTGATGGTGATCGATGCCTTGCCTGATGGCTTGATCAACGTATTTGGCGAGAATTACATGATCAAGGATACCGACAAAAAAGAGGATGTAGAAAAGGCACAGGATGCTGCCGGTGCCGTTGTCGAGGCAATCAAGAAATACCATCCGAAAGACCCTGACGGTGCCGACCACAAGGAAATGCTCGATTACCTCGAAGCCCTTTCTGCAAAGGCGGAACTCGCGGAGAAAGCGGCCAAATCCGTCGTGGAAGCAATTGGTGCAGATTAGGGGCCAGAGTTCATGACCAGAACATGACGACTGCAGCCAGAGCACATGCTGATACACACGGCATCGTCACCACGGCACCTCCAGGCCTGCCCAATCAAAGAACCCGCCGGTATGCTCAGGTCCGATACTGTCAATCACGCGTAACAGGTTCTCGGCGGCGACCTCTGGCCCGACCTTCTTGTGGGCGGGATAGTTGCCGGTAAAGGGAGTTGCGACCGTTCCGGGATGCAGGGCGACAACTGCCGCGTCCCGGTGGCTGCGGCCAATCTCGATCGCGGCGGTGCGCACGATCTGATTGGTTGCCGCCTTGGAGGCGCGATATGAGTACCAGCCGCCCAGCCTGTTGTCGCCGATCGATCCGACACGCGCTGTCAAAACCGCCACAATCGAGCGACCCTTTCGAGGCAGCAGCCGGGGAACATGCCGCAGGATGAGCGCCGGTCCGATGCTGTTCACGGCCAGCACCTCGGCCATCCGCGCGGCGTCGATCCGGTCAAGTGACTTCTCCGGGCCGGATCCCCGCGGCGCCAGAATGCCTGTCGCGATAAGGATCAGGTCAAACGGGCCGCTCACTGCACCAATAACACGATCAACCGAGGCCGGATCGGTCACATCCAGCCCATCTCCTCTTCGGGACAATCCCGTGACCTCGACACTGCGAACGCCCAGTATGCGGGCGATTGCGCCGCCGACCCCGCCCGACGCACCGATGACAAGCGCTCTTTGCATGAGATCGACCTCCCTGTGCCCGAGACGGAGATAGCGCGTGTCGCGCGAAAGGAAATGCCCGATGATCCGTGCGATTGGTTCAGACGGAGCACCTGTCCCTGACGCATCTGAACGCGCGAGGACGATACAACGCGAGTTGCGACCCAGGCACCAATCCATCTTTCCTCACATCCGTGAATTGGAGCACAGACCTCTGATCAGTCGTCCTATCTGCGTTCAGCATATCCTTGAGTGCGCGCCGTTCACGCAAATTCAGTTCCGTGTGGCCCAGGTTCGTTATCTCTACTACTCAGCAAGATAGGGGATTTGTCGCAACCCACAATAGAATGTGCCCGGCTACATCCTAAGATCCTGTAAGCAAAATTATGTTAAATAATGTTGAGACTCGGCTTGCATGGACCCAGATGCTCAAGCATTGATCAGAGCGCTCATACCGCGGCGGGTTTTCTTTGTTTTTTGGTATCCAGCCTGCCGAGTGCCACCCATGCATCGTGTTGGGATAGAAACACCTTACCGTTCAGATCATTGACCAGGTGGGCTCTTTTCAGGCGATCCATAACCGGACCTTTCACCTCGGACAGGTGCAGGCCGACACCCATATCTGTCAGGCGCTGATTGATAGCCTCGAGACTCTCCAGGGCGGAGAAATCGACATCATTGACGGCGGAGAACATGAGCACGACATTGCGGATATCACGACCCTCTGCAACGCGTCTCTGAATCAGGTCCTCAAGGAAACGGGCGTTCACAAAATACAGGCTTTCGTCGATCCGGAGTGTCACCAACGACGGATCGGTTTCGACCTCGTGACGGCGGATGTTGCGAAAATGCTCTGTCCCCGGCACGCGCCCGACCTCGGCCACATGAGGGCGTGACGTCTTGTGAAGATGCAAGAGTACGGAGACGACGACGCCGCTCGCCACGCCAACCTCGACCCCAAGCGCCAGCGTCAGCAGGATTGTGGCAACAACAGCAATGAAATCCGCGCGCGCATAGCCCCAAGTCTTCTTGAGGATGGACAAATCAATCAGGCTCAGGACGGCGACGATGATCGTCGCTGCAAGCGTCGCTTTTGGCAGGTAAAACACCAAGGGCGTCAACGCCACGGCTGCGATGGCCAGACCCACGGCGGTGTAGGCCCCTGCCGCTGGTGTCTCTGCACCTGCATCATAGTTCACGACAGATCGCGAGAAACCGCCGGTGACGGGATAACCGCCGGTGAAGGCCGCACCGACGTTGGCCGCGCCCAGCCCGATAAGCTCTTGATTTGGGTCGATGCGCTGGCGCTTCTTGGCCGCAAGCGTTTGTGCAACGGAGACCGATTCCACAAAGCCAATCACGGAGATCAGGATCGCCGGCACGAGCAGGGCCTGGACCAGCTCGCCCGAGAGACCGGGTACCGTCAGGGGGGGCAGGCTCTGAGGCACCGTGCCGACGATCTTGACCCCGAATGCGTTCAGCCCGAGCCCCCAGACCGCGAGTGTCGTTCCAACAACTGCCGCGACGGGGCCGGCCTTGGTGGCGATATCGGCCACCTTCGGCGACGCGCCCAACCGTTTCAAAAGGGGTTTCAATCCCTTGCGGACCCAGAAGAGAAAAGCCACGGTCAACGCTCCGATCGCCATCGTGATGATGTTGACCTCGTCCAGATGTGCAAGGATCGACACGATCATCTCGGGCAGCGTGTGGCCATCGGCGCCGACGCCCAGAACATGCTTGAGCTGGCTGGTCGCAATCAGGATGCCGGAGGCGGTGATGAATCCCGCGATGACCGAATGGCTCAGAAAGTTTGCCAGAAAGCCGAGGCGCAAGACACCCAAGAGCATGAGAAACCCACCTGACAGAAAAGCCAGAGTCAGGGCGGCTGCGGCATAGCCTGCTGTCCCCTGCTCTGCGATTTGACCAATGGCGGATGCCGTCAGCAGCGACACCACCGCAACCGGTCCGACCGCCAGCGCGCGGCTGGTGCCAAAGATCGCATAGAGCATGATCGGCGCGATCGAGGCGTAGATGCCCGCCTCCGGCGGCAAGCCCGCCAACAGCGCATAGGCAAGCGACTGTGGGATCAGCATGATCGTCACGATCACCGCCGCGATCAGATCGTTCGACAGGGCGGTTCTGTCGTAAGTGCGACCCCATTCAAGAACAGGCAGGTAGCGGCGAATGTCAGGCATGATCGGTCATTTCAATTGCGCGGAGAGACCAGTGCGGTTCCGTGCCGGAGTGGAATTAGTGGATTTGCAAGAAAGGCGGCGGCGCCTACTCGGCCGCAACCTTCAGTCTTTCGGGCTTGGCCATCCATTCCTTGCCGCGCAGCATCGCCAGCCAATAAATCGGCGGAAGCATCTTTTCCTTCAGGAACCATGCGGTGCGCGAAGGTTTGGTGCCGTCCAGCAAAAGAGGTGGGAAGCTTGGCTTCAGGACGCCTCCATAGCCGAATTCGGCCAATACGATCTTGCCGCGCTCGACCGTCAACGGGCAAGAGCCATAGCCATCATAGGCCGCTGTCGGGGACAGGCCCGCGATATCGGCCACGATGTTTTCGGCAACCGTCGGAGCCTGTTTGCGTGCAGCCGCTGCGGTCTTGGCGTTTGGCGCGTTCATCACGTCACCCAGAGACCAGATGTTGTCATGGCACTTGTGACGCAGGGTCGCCTGATCCACATCGACCCAGCCTGCGGCGTCTGCAAGCGGCGAAACCCGGATGAAATCCGGAGCGGACTGAGGCGGGCAGACATGCAACATGTCAAACTCGACCGTCACGTTTTCGGGCGTCGTGTCAGGCTGTGCGACCTTGAAGGTTGCCGTTCTGGACGGTCCATCGACAGCGATCAAGTTGTGAAAGAAATTCAGCGTAGCGTCGTATTTCTCGACATATTGCATCAGCGCCGGAACGTAATCCTTGACCCCGAAAAGGACACCGCCGGCATTCATGAACTGAATGTCGATATCCTCGAGAACAGCGCGCCGGAACCATGCATCGCCTGACAGGTACATCGCCTTTTGCGGAGCCCCTGCACATTTGATCGGCATCGGCGGCTGTGTGAACAGCGCACGGCCCGATTTCATGCCCTGAACCAACTGCCAGGTATAGGGCGCGAGATCATAGCGGTAGTTCGAGGTCACACCGTTGTGCCCCAGCGTCTCTTCGAGCCCTTCAACCGCCGCCCAGTCGAGCTTCAGGCCCGGTGTCACGACGAGGCGATCATATTTAACAACGCGGCACCCATCGAGGATGACGGCGTTGTTTCCCGGTTCAAAAGCGGCGACGGCGGCCTTGATCCACTTTACACCACGCGGAATGAGCGACCCCATGGTCTTTGCGGTATCACTGGCCTGGAAAATGCCGCCTCCGACCATGGTCCAACCCGGCTGGTAATAGTGAATGTCGGCCGGATCGATGATGGCAATGGAAAGGTCTGATGCGCGTGCTACCAGACTGGCCGCAACGGAAACCCCGCCCGCCCCCGCACCGACTATGACCACATCGTATTTGGCATCACCCGTGTCGGTCGGTGTCTTGCCCCCGTTTGCGATGCGTCGCGCAACACCGTTCATGTCATAGCCTACCGCCTTGGTGGCGGCGAGAATGTCGGCCATTGGCCGCTTTTTTGACTCGTGAAACGACCAAAGCGTCGCCGACCGTGTTCCGGTGCGGCAATAGGCCAGAACAGGCCGCGGCAGATCCTCCAGAGCAGTGCCGAATGCCTCGACATCCGTGTCCGCGACCATACCGCTTTGCACCGGCACATAGCGCGCTTCGATCCCTGCGGCCCTGGCGGCGGCTTCGATCTCGTCAAAAGTCGGCTGATCCGCCCCCTCGCCATCGGGTCGGTTGCAGATAATCGCGCTAATGCCCTCGGCCTTGATGGCGTTGATGTCATCCGGTTTAATCTGCGGGCTGACCGCGATCTTGGGTGAAATTCTCTTGAGGTCCATGTCTCTCTCCTTGGCGGCGATCAAAGTCCGTTGACCGGTACTTTGAGCATCGGATTGCCGTCCTCGTCGGTCGGCACCGTACCGGCCCGCATGTTGACCTGCAGCGACGGAATGATGAGCCTTGGCATGGCAAGCTGCGCGTCGCGTTCGGTGCGGAACTTGACGAACTCCTCCTTCGTCTTGCCGCCACCCACGTGGATATTGTGCGCCTTTTCATCGCCGACTGTGGTTTCCCACTGAATATCGCGTCCGTTGGGTCCGTAGTCATGGCACATGAACAGCCGCATTTCGTCCGGCAGGGTCAGGACCTTCTGGATGCTGTCATAGAGAACGCCCGCATCGCCTCCGGGAAAGTCCGCACGGGCAGAGCCGCCATCCGGCATAAACAGGGTGTCGCCGGCAAAGGCGGCATTGCCCATCACATGCACCATGCAGGCCGGCGTATGGCCGGGCGTATACATCGCAAAGGCCTGCATGTCGCCGACCTGATAGATATCGCCGTCCTCGAACAGCGCGTCAAACTGGCTGCCGTCACGCTGGAATTCGGTGCCTTCGTTGAATACCTTTCCGAAGGTGTCCTGCACCACCATGATCTTGGATCCGATGCCGATCTTGCCGCCCAATCTTTGCTGGATATAGGGCGCCGCACTCAGATGGTCGGCATGCACATGGGTTTCGATGATCCATTCCAGTTTGAGGCCCTGCGCCTCGATCTGACGGATTAACTCGTCTGCATGATCATAGGTGATACGCCCGGCGGCATAGTCGATATCCATGACGCTATCGACCACGGCACAGGCGTCAGAGGTCGGGTCCTTCACGATATAGCTGATCGTGTTGGTGGCCTCGTCAAAGAACGCCTGTACCTCCGGTTCGATGTCAATGTTCACGGGATAATCGGTCATGTTTTCCTCCAATAGAATGTCCAGTCGCGTCAGGTTGCGGCGTCTGCGCGTTTTGTCGGGGTCAAGAGGCGACGCAAGAAAAACCCGCCGACAACAGCTACAAGAAACAAGGCCACTTCCCAGCGTCCGGTTCCCAACGCCGGCAATGCGGCACCCGGGCAAAAGCCCGCGATGCCCCAGCCAATGCCGAAGAGTGCCGAGCCTCCAATGAGTTTGGAGTCAACCTCCGTGGACCCAGGCAATTGAAATCGCCTGCCGAATAAGGGCGCACTTCTGCGCCAGACAAGGCGGTATCCGATGAAGGTGACGATCACGGCACCGCCCATCACGAAGGCAAGGCTTGGGTCCCAGGTGCCCGCGACATCGAAGAAATTCAGCACCTTTGCGGGGTTCATCATGCCAGAGACAGCAATGCCGATGCCAAAGATCAGCCCGGTGAAGAGCGCGTAAACAAGTCTCATGAACTAGCCTCCGAAAACGTGGCGGATGAGGTAGACGGTAACTGCTGCGGTCGCCATGAACGTGGGCACAGCGACAATCGACCTGACCGACAGGCGCGACAATCCGCAGACGCCGTGACCGGAGGTGCAGCCCGATCCAAGGCTGGCACCCAATCCGACGATCAAACCGCCAATGACGATCATGGTCGGGCTTATCGGCACATCGACAGCGGGCATGGTGCCGGTAACCGCAAAGATCAGGCCGGGTGCCAGAATCATGCCAACGATCATCGCGCCGCGCCAAAGGGCCTCGTCCTTGTTTTCGGCAAACACGAGCCCCGACATGATGCCGGTGGCACCAAGGATACGGCCAAGGCCGAGCATCAACAGCACGGCACCCAGACCGATGGCCAGACCACCACCAAACGAGGTGAGGGGTGTGAAATCCGTTTCCATGGATCAGACCCGACAGGTCTTGAGGCCGAAGATCGAATAGATCGGACAGACGCGGGTGACAGCGACGACCAGCATCACGATACCGACGATGGCCGCACCGTATTTCAGGATCGCACCGTCGAACGCGGGCAGGCCACTGAGAAATGCGAGGTACAAGAGGCCCGCTCCGAGGGCCGCTCGCAGGACACGGTCAAGGGTTCCAACATTGATCGACATGATAACCTCCAGTCAATTAAGCTAGAGGTTAGATACAAGCTTGGCGCAGACCTTTCAGTGACATTGTCACCCAAGTCGCAGAAACCGGCAAAGTTTCTCAGTCGCTGCTGGCGAGGGCCGCCAGTGCGGGTTTGTCCAGCAACGCGATGCGACCGCGCGACTGCGCAATCATCTCGCGCTTCTGGAAATCCTGAAGAACCCGCGAGATGACTTCGCGCGCCGTCCCGAGTTCGCTGGCCAATTGCTGATGGGTCGCGGAGATTTCCTTGTGATCTCCGCCAAGACTCAACAGCCGCTCGGCAAGCCGCACATCAATCCGGCCAAACGCAACGTCGTCTACAACGCGAAGCAAGTCGATCAGACGCCGTGAATAGGCGGCAAAGACAAAATTGCGGAACTCGTCTTCTTCTGCGGCGAGCCGATCAAAGGCCGGTTTGGGCAGGACGACGGCCGTTACATCGGTCTCTGCGATGCCTTCTGCGTTGTAGGCCTCCTCGGCTAGCATACAGGCCGTGGTCAGCACACAGCTTTCACCGGCATCGACGCGGTACAGTACGATTTCGCGCCCATTTTCCGATGTCTGCGATACGCGAATCCGACCGTCGTATAGAAAGAGCAGGCTGTCAGGAATGTTATCTGGACCAAAGACTTGCTGGCCCTTCTTCAACTGGATCACGTGGGCGACCTGAATCAGCTGGTCCCGTACCCGGCGTGGCAACGCACGGGTGCCCTGAAACCGATCTGTCCAATCTCCGATCACGATCTCACCGTACAGTCTGAACTGGATATCAGCATCATTTGCCACCTCACGGTGAAGCATCTACCCGGACCAGGCCGATTTGCAATCGAAAATCCGGATGGTCGAACCGTATCTCGACCCGTCCCGGACCGTGTTCCCCATCTAGGTCGGCCCGATGTCGCTTCGTCGACTTCATACCACTTCATCCTCGACGGTGTTGCGTAGCCTGCCGATGCCGTTCACTTCGATTTCGACCACATCACCGGGTTGCAGATAGCGGGGCGGGTCGAACCGTGCCCCTGCCCCGGTCGGCGTGCCGGTCACGATGATATCGCCGGGTTGCAGTGTCATGAAGGTTGAGATGTACTCGATCTCCCGCCGGATCGGAAACATCATCCGGGACAACGCCTCGTCCTGACGGACCTCGCCGTTGACGCGGGTCATGATCCGGGCGTCGTCCAACTGGTTGGCATCCGTGAACGGCACAAGCCATGGCCCGATGGCACCTGACCGATCCCAGTTCTTGCCCTGCGTGACGTTGAATTTCGCATGGCGGACCCAATCACGGATGGTGCCTTCGTTACACAGCGTCAGGGCCGCGATGTGGTCATAGGCGTCGTCCTGTGCGATGCGCCGCCCCGCCTTGCCGATGACAATGGCGACCTCTCCCTCATAGTCGAGAGTGTGGTTTTCCGGCGGGCGGATCAACGGGCGGTCGTGACCGGTGAAGCCGCTGGCAAAACGCGGGAACAGCGACATGTATTTCGGTTGCGCGCTACCATCCTTGTATTCGGCATTGCGATCCGGGAAATTCACCCCCACGCAAAGGATACGGGGCGCGTTGGGCAGCACCATTTCATATTGAAAATCAGTATGGCTGAGCCCTTTGCCGATAGCGGCCTGAGCAAGCGCCGCCAGCCCATTGGCGCGCACAGCGTCAAGCAGTGTGGGCCACGCCGGAAAGTCGTCATTCAGCGCAATCATCCCGTCGTCAGTGACCGCGCCGTAGTGCGTTTTCCCATCGGCGGAATACGTTGCAAATTTCATTGTGCCTGCTCCTACAGCTTCTGGTCGCTCTCTGCCCGACACCGATCAGGGCGCGATAATCGGACTGGCAGCCAGATCCGAGTCTCGTGTTTCTGCGCCGACGAATCTGGTCCCATGTTCAAACCAGCTGCGCGGTGCCGGAGCGCCCCAGAGTGTCTGGCGTTGCGGATCTTTCAGATCCCACTTGATCGGTTCCAGATCGGGATCGACAGTTTGATAGTCAGAGCAGTAAATCTCGATCCGGTGACCGTCGGGGTCAAGGATATAGAGGAAAAAGGCGTTGGAAATGCCGTGCCTTCCGGGACCGCGTTCAATGCTTCCGACATGGCCGGTGGTGGCCATCAGGTCGAGCAAGTCA
The DNA here is from genome assembly GCF_032595355.1 of Sedimentitalea todarodis. Classification (NCBI taxonomy): domain Bacteria; kingdom Pseudomonadati; phylum Pseudomonadota; class Alphaproteobacteria; order Rhodobacterales; family Paracoccaceae; genus Sedimentitalea; species Sedimentitalea todarodis. The sequence goes on from NZ_JASMWN010000015.1 coordinate 73,999, forward strand.
ATAATGTTCAGCGGAGTCGGCACCCAGAAGGCCACATGATGCATCCGTGGACCGGTACCGTTGGTGAACGCCATGTCATGAACACCGCCCTTCCGGTGCATCCACGCGGCCCACAGCTTCTTGCTTTCTTCGTCCTCGGTGTATTCCGTCACGCGAAAGCCAAAGTCGCTATAGAACGCGACCGACGCATCCACATCTGGCGAAAAGCAGTTGAAATGGTCGATCCGCAGCGGTTTCACACCGCGATACAGCGCGTATTTCTGGTGGATGGGCTCCAACCTGTCCATCTTGTGATAGAATTCGAGCGGGATACCGATGTTGTCAGAGGTCAGCAAGGTGCGCCCCTGATAGGGACGGTCCACCCATTCCGTCGGGCGACCCCTGGCCTTGAAATAGCTTTCAGCCTTGTCCAGATCGGCCTCGTCAAAGGTCTTGAACCCCATCGCTTCGACCGTGCCGGGGATGTCGGATTCCTGCAGGATCACACAATGATGCCCGCGTTCTTCCATCGCACGCAGATAGACGTGGCTGTCGGCTTCGTCTGTCACCTGCAGGCCAAGGATATCGGTGTAAAACGCCTTGGACGCGGCAAGGTCCTTTACGTTCAGATACACATGAGACAGTCGGATGGTGTTGAAATCGGGGTAGAGATTGGGTGCGGGTACGGGCATTATTTTTCTCCTTACTGCGCGCCAAGGCGTGTGATCTTGTGTTGGCCGGTTGCAAAGCCGATGTGCTTTTGCTCCATGTAGAATTCAAACGACCAATCCCCGCCGTCGCGCCCGATGCCCGACGCCTTGACGCCGCCAAACGGGGTCGGCAGATGCCGCACGTTTTCGGAATTGACCCAGATCATCCCGGCTTCCAGCTTGTCTGTGAACCGCAGCGCGCGGGTCAGATCATTGGTCCAGACATAGCCGGTGAGGCCATAGTCGATGTCGTTGGCGATTTGCAGCGCTTCATCCTCGGTCGAGAACGGAATCGACGTCAGGACCGGGCCAAAAATCTCCTCTTGGGCGATGCGCATCTGGTTGTTGGCATTGGTGAAGAGCGTGGGGCGCACGAAATAGCCCTCATCGCCAACCTTTTCGCCAACCTTTTCACCACCCGCCGCCACTGTGGCGCCGTCTTCTATTGCGATGTCAAAGTAGCTGGTGACCTTGTTGTAGTGTTCCTCGGTCACTAGAGGACCGATCTCGGTTGCAGGGTCGAGCGGATGGCCAACCTTGATGTTGTTCACGCGCGCGACCAGCTTGGCCTCGAACTCCTCGCGAATTGTGTCCTGGACCAGCAATCGCGACGATGAGGTGCAGCGTTCGCCGTTGATTGAGTAGATCATGAAGATCACCGCATCGAGCGCCCGGTCCAGATCGGCATCGTCAAAGACGATCACAGGGTTTTTGCCGCCCAGTTCAAGGTGGTTGCGTTTGAGCGTATCCGCGCCTTGCCTGGTGATCAGCGATCCGGTGCGGCTCTCGCCGACAAAGGCGATAGCCTTTATCATGGGGTGTTCGCACAGCGCCTTGCCCGCGCCTTCTCCAAAGCCGTTGACGGTGTTGAGAACACCGGGCGGCAGCCCGGCCTCTTCGGCGATCTCGACAAGCAGTCGCGCTGTCAATGGCGAGGCTTCGGCAGGTTTGTGAACCACCGTGCAACCCGCAGCAAGCGCCGGCGCGATCTTCCATGTGGACAACATGAACGGTGTATTCCACGGCGTGATGACACCAACAGGGCCGATGGGTTTGCGGGTCGTGATGTTCAACAACGTCGGCGATTGCAGGTGCTGACCGTCACGCGCCTGCACCACTTGATCGGCGAAATAGCGAAAGTTCTCAGCCCCGCGCAGCGCTGCTTTAGACATGAATCTATAGGCCTGCCCGGTGTCCCAGCACTCGCACAACGCGATTTCTTCGGCGCGCGCTTCGATACCTTCGGCCACATTTATCAGGATTTTCCTCCGCTCGAGCGCAGGCATATCGCGCCAAGCTGCAAATGCTGCATGGGCGGCGTTGGCCGCCGTGTCGATATCTTCTGCCGTGCCATGCGCCACATCGCAGATGACGCTCTTGTCGACCGGTGATGTTGATTGAAACACTCCGGCGCTCCCGGCTTTGTCCTGTCCTGCGATGCGGTTGGGAATCCCGGTCTCACGAAAGCGAGCAAGGTAGCCATCAAGTTTGCTGATGTTGTCGTCAAGCGCGGTCATGCGATATCCTCTAGATGTTTTCGGACGGTTCCATATCGTCGGGAAAGCCTGTCGCCTATTTTATTAATATGTTAATTATTGCTAAGTTAAATAATAACTGACTTGCATTGTCAAGGCTCGCTTGGCAGCAGATACCCAATCAGCCCGCCGAAATTGAGCACCAGAATGAACAAAAAACTCCCATCGACTTCTCGATCCCTGCCGATCGCCCTGATTCGTGCGCGCGAAGGAGCGATGGCACCGATCCGGGACATGCTTGCAAACACGGGTATCACCGAACAGCAATGGCGGATTCTGCGCGTGCTGTCGGAACATGGTTCGCTGGACTCTACGACGCTGGCCGATCGCGCAAGCCTGCTGTTTCCCAGCCTGACCCGCATCGCCGCCAAGATGCGGGAAAAGGGGTTGATCACTCAGACCCGCGACGAAGCTGATCGGCGGCGGCAGTTGATCGAAATCACCGCCAAGGGTCAGAAATTCATCGACGATCACGCAGAGCGGGCGGCGCTAGTTGTCGTCGGCTTTCGCACGCGGTTGGGTGACGACAACTACGAGAAACTGCTGGATTTGCTCGCGCTTCTTGATCCGGGGCCCCGCGACTAGCCGGCAACCAGGCCATCCGCCCGCCAGGCATCGAAGATCTCAAGCGCCGTCTCGGCAAAAATCGCATCGTTGATATGACCGTCGATCCGATGCACGTCGACAGTACCGGGAAGTGCCTCGCCCAATGTTTGCAGGAATTGCCTCAGTCCCGCCTTGTCGTGCAGTTCGGCACCTTTCCTGTCCCACTCTCCCAACCCGTGTTGTGGCAAGAGCACGGCGGTCGGGCCTGTTGCAAACGCGAGTTGCTCGGCATGGGCCAATGCAACCATTTTTCGCTCTTCAGCGTTCAGGGTGATGCTGGTGAGAAGGCGATTATGCGCGCGCGGCTGGTGATCTTTCCATTTTTCCGGCACTGGTAGCCAGCCCACGATATCAACAAGATCATAACACCCCGGCGCAACCAGTTGTGGTGTTCCAACGCGCCCTGCGTTGGTCAGGCGGTCGGGACCTGCCGAGATGTTGGAACCGTGGACGTGGTTCCCCAGTTCTTGCGTGCAGAAATCAAAGACGCATGCAAAGGCCCCCTGCCCTGCAAGGCTCTCGAATGCCCGCCCTCCCATGCCGGTCGCGTGGAACACGGCGACCTCATAGCCGCGCGCTTCCAATGCCGGTTTCATCGGAATCACATACTTCAGGGCAGACGTGCCAAGAGACATCATCCCGATCAACGGTCTATCCGCATCGGGCTTTTGCGCCGCCCGCGCAGCTCCAAGCACCGCACCGGCAGCTTGGCTCAGCGATGCCTTGCAGACAGAGTTCAGGCCATAAAGACCGCCGGCCCAGAGGATCATCTGCACATCCGCGGCGACGCGGGCGGCGGGAATGAGTGGAGAGAACGCCACGGTCGACACAATGTATTTCGGCACGCCCAACGGCAGGCTTGCACAGACATCCAGCGCCAGATCAGTGCCCATCGTACCGCCCAGCACGATCATGCCGTCAAACGTGCCCTCCAGATACAGCCGCGAGGCCAGAAGCGAGGCCCCCTTGGCCATGATCTGCATCGCTTCGTTCTCTTCGCCCGAAGCGATCGCGGCGGCGATGCTGCTGCCGCCTTCCGCCGCGACATCGTGTTTGGAATAGTCGGTCGGCTCGCCAGGGTCGCCCAGGACAGAGACATCCATCGTGACGACCCGCCCGCCCTGGGCGCGGATCACACTGGCCAGAAAATCCAGTTCGTCATTTTTGGTATCGTATGTACCGATTACCAGAATGGTCTTGTCCGTCATGGTCACTCCTCCCGCTCCGCTCGCCTACAGCTTGATCCACGCTGTCTTGAGGTTGATGTATTTCTCCAATGCGTGCAGCGACTTGTCATGCCCGTTGCCCGATTGACCGACACCGCCAAGCGGTACGGTTCCGTCCGCGCCGCCATAGGTGTTCACATGCATCACCCCGGTTCGAACGCCCCGCACCATCCGGTGCGCCCGCGACAGGTTCGACGTCCAGACCGCCCCCGCCAACCCGTAGACCGTGGAATTGGCGATGCGGATGGCATCGTCGTCGGTGTCGAAAGCCGACACCCCCAAGACCGGGCCGAATACCTCTTTCTGGGCAATCGTGGCCTCCGGTGTGACCCCGGTGATAATTGTTGGCTCCATGAAATAGCCGCCGGTTTCCTGCAATATCCGGCTGCCACCCATCCTCACTTGCCCGCCTTCGTTGGTCGCAGTGTCCACAAAGCCAAGGTTCTGACGCAGCTGTGTTTCCGAATTTACCGCGCCAATGGCGGTTTTCAGGCTGAGCGGATCGCCCACACGCATCCCCTGGGCAACTTTGGCGACCTGCGCCACAAAATCATCGTGGATGCTGGCCTCGACCAGCAATCGTGATCCGGCAACACAGACTTGCCCGGCATTGCGGAAAATGCCGTGTGCAGCCACTTTGGCGGCTTCGTCCAAATCGGGCGCATCTGCAAAGATGATGTTCGGAGACTTGCCGCCGAGTTCGAGGTAAACCCGCTTCATGTTGGATCGTGCCGCATACTCCATCAATCGCCGACCGGTGCCGCCCGACCCGGTAAAGACCAGAACATCCACATCCATCGACAGGCCCATCGCCTCGCCCACGACCGCGCCTTCGCCGGTGACCGCGTTTAGCGCCCCGGGCGGCAACCCGGCCTCCTGCGCGAGCTCCACCATGCGCATTAGCGACAAAGAGGCTGTTTCCGCCGGTTTCAGGACCACCGAATTGCCCATCGCAAGCGCGGGTCCGAGCTTCCATGCGCCGATCATCAGCGGGAAATTCCAGGGAATGATCGCACCGACCACGCCGACCGGCTCCTTGTGGATCAGTCCGAGTACGTCACCCTGTGTCGGGGCAATCTCGCCGTAAACCTTGTCCAGCGCTTCGGCATAGTAGCGGATCGTGCCAGCGGCAGACCCCGGTTCGGCCTTGATGGCCATCCCGATCTCGGTCCCGTTGTCACGCACACCCAGAACGGCGAGCTCAAGAGCATTGGCTTCGATCAGGTCGGCCCATTTCATCAGGATTTTCTTGCGCGCCGCAGGGGGCTGGCCCGCCCAACGCCTGTCGTCAAAGGCAGCGCGGGCCGAGGCGATGGCGGCCTCCATGTCTGCCACCGTCCCCTTGGCAACGGTCGTCAGCATGCGCCCGTCAAGCGGCGACAAAACGTCCATCGCGGCGCCGTCCGATGCAGGCACATGCTTGCCATCGATCAGGTGGGATTGGGGGAAAACGGACTGGTCCCGGAGCGCGTCAATCTTGCTTTGATCCATTGATCCAGCCCTCTTCTCAAATTGCCGGAAACCTGTCGCATCCCGCACCTGGTGCCCGATTTCGCAGTAACAGGCGCATCGCCCCTACATCACGATCCCGCATTGGTTCATATTGTGAACCGATAGTATAATAAAACACTTGCCTTATTAAATTAAACATGTCAAATTCTTTTTGAGAATCTCTAGGAGCCAAAAAGCCTCGTGTCGTCCGCCGTCAAAACCATCGCACTGCTGTCGCATTTTTCACCCGCGCGACCCGAGATTGGATTGTCAGAGCTGTGCCGACTTGCCGGCCGCGACAAGGCGTCGACACACCGATATCTGCAGGCGCTCGAAGTGACCGGGTTTGTCGAGCAAAATCCGCTGACGAAATGCTATCGGCTCGGCCCTGTTGTGCTGCAACTGGCGCAAACCCGTGAATTGACCGTCCCGCGCAAGGCCGCCGCTGATGCCGTCATATCGCGGCTTGCCGAAGTGACGGGTGAGACGACTCATGTCTCGGTGTTGTCAGGCGCAACTGTCTATCCGCTCGCGTCGTGCGAATCCTACAAACACAGCACGCGGGTCATCATCGACGTGCAGACATTTCCCCTGCACGCCACCGCGTCGGGGATATGCGCGCTGGCCTTTGGTCCGAAGGAGTTGCTGGCATCGGCCAGTGAAAACATGCAGGCATTCACGGCAGACACTCCAACCACAATCATGGCGCTCGAACGCGCAGTGCAATCTGCGCGCGAAACGGGTTTCGGTCGCTCCGATCGCTGGTACGAGGACGATGTGTGCAGCCTTTCGGCGCCGATTTTCGATCAGACGGGACAATTTGCCGGAGCCGTTTCCGTCGCCAGTGTCGCCACCCGATTCACCGCCGAACTGGATCGCAGCATCCAGTGGCATCTGGCAGAGGCAAGTCGAGAAATCTCTCGCAATTGGGGAGGTGAAATTCCCGAAACCGTAAATTACTTGTGGGATAAATCCACTCAAAAACAAAATATTATGGAACATTCTTCATGAAAGACTCGAACTTTTTGAAAGAAAACAATGCGCGCATGATGTGGCATCCGATGACTTCGCCACAGGACAGCATTGATAATCCGCCAAAGATCATCACCGGCTCCAGCGGTGTTCGAGTCACCGACATCGACGGGCATACCGTTGTCGATGCCGTGGGTGGCCTCTGGAACGTGAACCTCGGCTATTCCTGTCAGCCCGTCAAAGACGCCATTGCGGATCAGCTTGCCAGGCTGCCGTATTACTCGACGTTCCGGGGCACATCCAACGATGCCGCGATCGAACTGTCCTATGAGTTGAACGATTTCTTTGCCCCCGACGGCATGCAGCGTGCGTTCTTTACCTCGGGTGGATCAGATTCTGTTGAATCCGCACTGCGCCTTGCGCGGCAGTATCACAAACTTCGCGGAGAGGCCGGGCGCACCAAGTTTCTGAGCCTCAAGAAAGGCTATCACGGCACCCATATCGGCGCGGCGAGTGTCAACGGCAATGCCAATTTCCGCAATGCCTATGAACCGCTGTTGTCCGGCTGTTTTCACATTCCGGCCCCTTACACCTATCGCAATCCGTTCAATGAAACCGATCCCGAGAAGCTGGCGCATCTATGTGCGGCTGCGCTTGAAGACGAGATCGCATTTCAGGGTGCCAACACCATTGCCGCGATGATCATGGAGCCCATTCTGGGCGCCGGCGGCGTCATCCCACCGCATAAATCCTTCGCGCCGATGGTTCAGGAGATCTGCAACCGAAACGGTATCCTGCTGATCACGGACGAGGTCATTACCGCCTATGGCCGCACCGGTGCATGGTCGGGTGCGCGGCTCTGGGGCATCCAGCCCGACATGATGTGCACGGCCAAAGCCATCACCAACGGATTCTTCCCGTTTGGTGCAGTCATGATCGGTGAGCGTCTTGTCGACGTGTTCGAAGGCAACTCCGAGGCCAAGATCGCACATGGCTATACCTATTCGGGCCATCCGGTCGGGGCTGCGGCTGCACTCGCCTGTCTGGCCGAAACCAAGCGGCTGAACGTGGTCGACAACGCGGCAGCGCGCGGCACGCAATTGTTTGAGGGCTGCACGGCGCTGCAAGAGAAATTCGACATCATCGGCGATGTCCGGGGTGGCCATGGCCTGATGACGGCCATCGAAATGGTCAGCGACCGTGCCACCAAAAAGCCCATCGACGGAGCGAGCGCGGCAACCGTACAGGAGGTCGCCTATCAATCGGGTGCCATGATCCGCGTCTCGGGGCCCAATATCATCCTGTCGCCGTCACTGGTCCTGACAGAGCAGGACGCCGCCGCCATTCTGTCGGCGCTAGACGCTGGTTTTGCCGCGCTGTGAGGAACGCGATGTCTGTAAACCACATCGCCCGGCTGCGCACCAAGAGTCGGCCCGAAATTCGTCCGGTATCATCCATGCCGACATCGAACCTCGATGTTCCGAACGGCCAACAGATCGTCGTGGATTGAGGATCGACCTGCGAAAAAAATACGGAAAAGCGCGCCTGACGCCAACTATCGCCGCGTTTCACCAACGACCGGGGAATACGAGGCAAGAAAGAAGATAGAACACCGTTCCAAACCAATCCAACACCACAGGGAGAACTGAACCAATGAAAAAAACACTTCTTTCAGCTGTTTGCGCAGCAGTTGCATTTGCCAGTGCGGCGATTGCCGAATACCCGGAGAAACCGGTCTCGTTTATCGTGCCATGGCCACCGGGTGATCTTGAGGACGTCCTTACACGGATCATCGCCAGCGAGTTTCAGGAAATGTACGGGGTTCCGACCGCTGTCGTGAACAAACCCGGCGGTGGCGGTGGCCCCTTCCCCGGCGCGGTCGAAGTTGCAACCGCACCTGCCGATGGCTATACCATCGGATCGTTCGTGACCGATGTTCCGATCGGCGGACCGACAATCGGCATTCCCGAACTCACACCGAACCCGTTTGAACCTGTCGGAATCTTCCTGACCTATCCGTTCGTGATCGCAGCGAGCAAGGATGCCCCGTTTGCAAATTGGGAAGAGCTGACTGCATATGCAGCGGAAAATGACGTGGCTTTGGGCCATTTCGGCTCGTTCCTTCCCCCGACACAGGTGACATTTGCCGCCGCCGTGGAGTCGGGCTTTGACTTTGCCTCCGAAGCCGCGTTCGATGCGCTGGATTGCAACACGCTGGCATCGGGTGACGTTGATGTCATCAATACGACACTGCAACTCATTCTACCGTGTCTCGATGACGTGAATGTCCTTCTGAGCATTGGCAGCCAACGCATATCCCTGACCCCGGACTCGCCGACCGTCAGCGAAGTTCACCCTGATTTGGGCCTGTCCCTCTGGAACGGCCTGTTTGTCCACAAGGATGTGCCGGCAGAGGCTCGCGAAAAGATCGCCGCAGCCGCGCAAAAGGCACTTCAGTCGGACAAGGCACAGGCCATGATCGAAGAGACCGGCGCATTGATCTACTGGCTGAACGCCGAAGAGTCGCTTGCCCAGATCGAAACCGACTCGGCGACCATTGCCCGGATTGAAAGCCTGCTGGGCGAATAGACACCCTCGGCCGCGCCAGGGATGTATCTGGCGCGGCCGTCTCAACAGGTGGCGAGACCAATGATTACACGCACGCTTCAAGACATGTTCAAGCGGTACCGGCAGCCCGGTGATGTCGTATTTGCCGTTCTTTTCCTTGCGCTCTCAATCTTTCTGATCTCGCAACTCGGCGAACAAACAGAAGTCACCAAACGCACCAAATGGTATGCGCAGCCGGCTCTTTGGCCAAAGATATCCCTCTATGCGATGTGCGCCTTTGCCTTCCTGCACTGGCTGAGTTCTGCCATGTCTCCACGCATTCCGGGCCGCTGGATAGAGGTCGCATTTTGGGTTCGGGGGTTTGAGTACATCGCGTATTTTCTGATCTATGTGCTTATCGTGCCAAAGTTCGGATACCTGCCCTCGACCATTCTGTTCTGCGTCTTCCTCGCGTTTCGCACCGGCTTTCGGGATGCGCGCACCCTCCTGATCGCAGCGGCCTTTGGCGTTGGTGTCGTTGTCGTCTTTCGCGGGTTGCTGGCGGTCAAGATTCCGGCAGGCGCCGCATATGACTATCTTCCCGATGCGATCCGTTCTTTTGCACTCATCTATCTGTGAGGGGTCATGGCTGATCTGATTTCCGGTCTCGGAATCCTGCTTCAGTGGCAGGTCGTCATCGCGCTTCTCGTCGGCTCCATCGGCGGAGTGATCATCGGTGCGCTTCCCGGCGTGGGGGCCGCTGTTGCAATCGCGATCCTGCTGCCCGCGACGTTTTCGTTCCCGCCCATCGTCGGTTTGACGCTCCTGCTCGGCATTTATGGATCGTCGATGTACGGCGGCGCAATTCCGGCCATTCTGATCAACACGCCGGGCACGGCGGTCAACGCCCTGACCACCTATGACGGCTATCCCATGACCAAACGCGGTCAGGGCCACCGGGCGTTGTCCCTGGCTTATTCCGCGTCGTTCTTTGGCGGCATCTTTTCGATCATCTGCCTGATCATATTGTCGCCGGTCCTGGCGTGGGTCGCGCCGCAGTTCGGCAGCCGCGAGATTTTCCTCGCAGCGCTTCTTGGCATCGTACTGGTTGTGCTGGCCCACAGGGGTCAGGTTTTTGCCGCCGGCATGTTGGCCGCATTCGGCATATTTCTGAACACCATCGGGCTTGAGCCCGCAAAATACACCAACCGTTTCACCTTTGAACAAAGCTGGCTGACATCCGGCATAGACCTGATCGTCGTTGTCCTGGGCCTCTTCGCCATCGCGCAGGCGTTTCTCCTGTTGCTCGAAAAGAACCACGTCCCGCAAAGCGCCCGCGTCGAGGGTAATATCTTTACGGGCCTGAAAGAGCTCTTCGGAATCAAGCGCGTTGCCACCGTGTCGTCGGGTATCGGCGTCATCATGGGCATGCTGCCGGGAACGGGCGAATTCACGTCCCAGTTCATGTCCTACACCTATGCGCAAAAGACATCCAAAGAGCCTGACACATTCGGCGATGGCTCACCCGAAGGTCTGGTCGCCTCCGAGGCTGCCAATAACGCGGTGCCGGGTGCGGCGATGATCCCGTTGCTGGCGCTCGGCATCCCGGGCGAGGCGCTGACGGCGATGATGTTGTCGGTGTTCTATGTCCACAACGTGATCCCCGGTCCGCAGTTGTTTCAGAACCAGATGGATTTCGTGATGGCGATCTACATGTCGCTTTTGCTCCTGAACGTGATCGTTCTGGTTTTCCTGCTGTTCTCGACCAACCTGCTGCTGAAGATCGTCCAGGTTCCGACCAGGTTCATTGGCATCGTCATTCTGACCCTTGCCTTTGTCGGAGTTTACAGCCTGCGCAACTCGATCACCGATTGCGCCATTGCGGCCGGGTTCGGGGTGTTCGGATTGGTCTTGAAGAGGCTGGATCTGCCGATTGTCCCGATCATCCTGGGAATGGTTCTCGGAGGCATCATGGAGGTCAAGTTGCGCAGCGCGATGGCGCGGGTCAAGGAGCCACTTGATTTCATCGACAGGCCTATTGCAGCAATCCTGTTCGCGCTGATCGTTCTGGTCGTGCTCCTGCATTTCAGAACGCTGTACTTCGAGTTCCGCCACAAGCTGAGACCGGAACCGAACGCGAACAAATTGGATGCCGAGCACCCGAACCAGCAAAGCTAGAACACGCTCGTTGGCATCAATCCCGCCAATACCGATACTACAGATGGCAGTCTGCGCTTCAAACGCCGGGTCGGCGCGCCCAGCGAAGCTTTGCGAAATTGGTTCGATCATGATCCAGACAGGTGGAAAGAGCATCGCCACCGCTACCTGCACGAATTGTCACGGAATGACGCTCGCGTCGGGGAGAGCCTCGCGTGGTGCCGAAAGAGGGCTGTGATCCTGCTTTTCGCTGCCAAGGACCGCGACAGGAATGAGGCAGATGTCTTGCAGGCGTATCCGACTTGCCGCCAGAAGGAGGAAACCGAATGCTCCGGCCCGCTGACCCCCGTGTGTTGCGATTGTTGCACGGCACGACCAATGCATCCGGCGGTCCACGCGTCGATTTCAGCGCAAAGGTACCCCGGTGCAAGTCAGCTGTCTGGCGTGATCTGGATCCCTTGTTCGGTCAGGATCACGTCAAGAGCGATATCATGGGGTTGCGGATAGATCGTGGCAAGCTTGGCCGCGTGAAACCCGATACCCACGGCAAAGGGTTTGTTCGGCAGCGACGCCAAGGTGCGGTCGAAATATCCACCACCATAGCCGAGTCGATATCCCTCGCTATCCCAACCGACCAGCGGGGCCAGAACCAGTTCAGGTATCACGATCTGTGCATCGCCCGGCGGTACAGGAATGTTCCAGTGCCCGCGCACCATCCTCGTGTCCGGCGTCCAGCGCCGAAACACCAGCGGGGCTGCCTTGGTCTCGACCAGTGGCAGGGCAATATCGACGCCGGTTGTAGAGAGTTCGGTCATCAGGGGCCGCAGGTCCGGCTCGTTCTGTATCGGCCAATAAAACGAAACCGTCCGGAGATTTGATCCTTGCAGACGGTCATCCAGAACCGGGCGCAGCCCAGTTATCAACGCATCCGCGATCTCTCTGCGCTCGCCCGATCTGAGCGCCTTTCGAATATCTCGCAACCGGGCGCGTTCCGATTTTCGCCATCGTGCCACGTCCCGCGCCTGACCGGGGTCCACGCCAAGCGGATCAAAGTAGTCCGGAGCAATCTCCGCAGCCAGACAGGGTGGTGAGGAAAATCCGCTGCGGCGCCCAAAGCTGTCCGGATCGTTCGCCATCCAAATTCCCCCAACGGAAATACCGACAAAGCCGAAGGCGTGGAGGATCCAATGGCATTCGAACTTCAAAACCATGTCTAGGCCTGCTAATCAGTACTGTAAATACGAGTTTATGGAAATGGCATATGCGACTAACCTCCTTCACCGACTATGGACTGCGGATGCTGATGCGGCTTGGAAGTGATCCGGAACGGGTCTTTTCAACTGCGGAACTGGCCGAGGAATTTGGTCTGTCGCGCCATCACCTGACCAAGATCATACAGAAACTGGCCAAGGTCGGGATCGTCGAAACCCGTCGTGGCGGCGGCGGCGGGGCTATCTTGAAACGGCCACCCGAGGACATCAAGCTGGGCGAAATCGTTCGCATCCTTGAAGAAGGCAAAGTGCTTGTGGAGTGTTTCCAGTCAGGAGGAGACTGTAGTCTTGATGGCCATTGCGGGCTGAAAGGCCGGTTGCGCATTGCCGAAACCGCCTTCCTAGCGTCGCTCGACCGATCGACTCTGGCAGATGTGGTCCTGGCGCCGTCGCGCGGCGTACCCGCCGGTTTGCGCTAGCCTTCAGGGCACTGCGCAACATGACGCGTCCACGGCCACACGGGGCATTGTCCACTCTGTCTGGCGTATCTACTGGCCTCGAACGACCGTGACCGAGCAAGTGGCGTGGCGCACGATGCGGGCCGCGTTGGTGCCAAGCAGAAAATCGGTGGATCTCGGTCGGTGCGCACCAAGGACGATCTGATCGACATCCAGGTCCTTTGCAACCTCCAGCACTTCTTCATAGACGCTGCCATGCCGCGCAAGGGTTTTGAAGGTGACACCATCCGGGATCTGTTCCGCCGCCACGTCGTTCAACCGCGCCACGGTCGCCTTCAGCGCTTTTTTCACATCCCACTCTTCGGAACCACCGGTTTCGCCCCGGATCGCATAGCGCCAGTCCAGACCCGCGACCATTTCGGGCACCACGGTCATCAGGATGAGTTCGGGGTCTTTCATGGTGTTCCACTGCTTGACCGCACCGGCAAGCACTGCAGCGGTATTCTCCGGGTCTCTCAGGTCGATCGGGACCAGAATCCTGTTTGGCATGTTTGCTTCTCCTCAGCGATATTCCGGCCGGACCAGCAGCCAGCCCAACCAGATGAAGAACACGACGAGAACCAGACTCAGGATCGACGTGCCGGGGGACGGGTTGAGCGCAGCCGGCGGTTGCGGCAATTCCGGCGCAAGCGAGGCCGCAAGCGGCAAGGCCGGGTCGACCGCGAGATTGCCGGGAATCGACGCGTTCAGCAATTTCACCGCAGAGGCCGTGATCGGTTTCAGTTCAACCGCCACCGCTGCCGGTCCTTGATCGCCAACCACATCGCCTTTTTCGGGCGCGGGTCCGGCAAGCACCAATTGGGTGCGCAGCGTCTCGACCGGCGTCAATTGCCCGGTATAGGTGTTCGCAGCGATCCGTGCTTCGCGCAGGAACGGATAGCGCACGAGGTTGGCGCCGTCGCTCCAGCCATCAAGCGAGAACAAGCGCTTGCTACGATCGGCCATCGCCTCGGCCACTGCCGGATCGCCGTCGACGGTCATGACCAAAGCGGCGTCTGCCGTACCGTTCGTGACCGCCGCAAGCACTTCGGCGGTGCCACCCTCGACCGGAACTGCTTGCGCAGTCATTCCGAGGCCACCAATCACCAACTCGGCAATCCGCGACGACGAGCTGCCTTCGCCACCGACGGCAATGGTCTTGATCTCTGCCAGAGAAGACACCGCGTCGCGCTGGCCAATCAGATGTACGACGCTCTGCCCCACGGCGGCCACGGCCTCATAACCCGACGACCGCTTTGGAGCGGGACTTGACAGATCATAAAAGGCCTCCGCCCCCACCAGCGCCAGACGCGCATCGCCGGCACCAACCGTCGCCAGCGGGTTGTCGTCGTCCTGATATTGCGCATCACGCCCGGTAAAGGCTTTTTGCACCGCGCGCAAAACCAGCGCCCCCTGTGGGCTGTCGGCAAAGTTTGCCTCGGTCGCGATCACCAGCGGATCCTGCGTCTGCACTGCCCCCGCATCAATCAAATCCATCCGCGCCAGCGCATCTCGGGCCACCGCACGAGGTGAACGCCCTTCCAGATCGACGCGCCCGTTCAGCGATTGCATCAGGTCAGGCGTGATCTTTCCGGCCAATACCGATATTGCCGGGCCGAGTTGCGGATAGCGTGACAGGACCTCTGCCCGTGCAAACGGCAATGCGTCGTAGATCGGGAAGAAATTCAGATCGTCCTCGAGCAGCACCAGCCCGTATTCCGAAATCTGGCCATCGGTGGTATAGACCTCTGCTATGTCCACATCGCCATTCAAGAGCTTGTCATAGACCAGTTCGCGATCATCCAGTGGGACAATATCGACATTCCCAAAGTTCATGCCATAGCGTTGGGTCAAGGGTTCCAACCCGTCCAATGGGCGCACGGTGAAATCATCCTCGACCGCAATCGCGAGGCTGCCTGCGGAAGGAACCAGATCGGATATCGACTTTAGCCCACGTTCAGCAGCGAGATCGGCGCGCATCGCAATACCGTAATTGTTGGCGAACCCGAAACCGTCCAGCCAGGTCAGCCCAAGCGGGCCGTAGAGCTCTTTGACCCGCGCGGTTGCCTCGGACCCGTTACTGATGGGGTTCTGACCCAGCATTACGAGTCCGGTGCCATTGTATTCCGGATAGATATCGACCGAGCCCTCCTTGATCGCCGCCATGATCGCCGGCGTTGTGGGATAGTCCACGATCCCGGAGGTGGGCACGCCCTGTTCTTCGGCGAGAGCCAGGATCATCTCGGCCAGAATACGGCTTTCCGAGAAGTTCTTGGCCCCGATCCGAAGATCGGGAGTTCCGTCGTCGCACGCTGCCAGGAAGAACGTCAGGGAAAAGATCATCGCAAGAAAACGTCTCATGGTTGTCCCTCCCTCATTCAGCCGGCGGCGCAGCGCGGCCACGTCCGACCCCTTCGCCCCGGGCTTCAATTGGTTTCGGCGGTTTGACCTCGTGCTTGATCTCTCGAAAGAAGCCGACGAGTTGCAGCAATACGATCGCCGTGAACGGGATCGCACCGGTCACCGCCATCGCCTTGGCCACGGCAACCGATTCCGAAATCAATGTGCCTACGGTCAGCGCCGCGATCAGCGTGCCCCAGACCATCTTTTGGAGGACCGGCGGGTTGAGGTTGCCGTCGGTGGTCATCATCGACAGCACGAAAGTGCCTGAATCAGCCGAGGTGACGAGGAAGATGAACATCAGCGCCACTGCCAGCGTTTGCAGGATTTGCGCCGCAGGGAAGTATTCGAGGAAGGCGAACAGCGCCTTGGTTGCATCCTCGAAGATGATTTCCTTCAGCCCGCCGCCACCGAACATCTCGACATAGAACCCGGCACCGCCGAACACGGCGAACCAGAGCATCGAGAACACGGTTGGCACAAAGATGACGCCCATGCAGAATTCACGGATCGTGCGGCCCCGAGAGATCCGGGCCACGAAAATGCCGATGAACGGCCCCCACGCAATCCACCAGATCAGGTAGGTCAGCGTCCATCCCGCCGACCAGCCGCCGAGGTCCTCGAACGGGAACAATCGGAAACTCATGGTGATCAGGCCGGAAAAATAGTTGCCGACTGAGTCGATGAACACCTCGAAAAGGAACCGGGTCGGCCCGGCGAAGAGCACCATCAGCATGATCGCGATGGCGATGACCATGTTGATGTTGGACAGGATCTTGATGCCCTTGTCGACACCGGTCGTAGCCGACAGCATGTAACAGACAAAGAGCACCCCTAGGATGATCATCGAGGTGGTTACGGTTTCGTCAAAGCCGAATGCATAAAAGGTGCCCGAGCGCACCGCGAGTGTCCCCATCGCCAGTGATCCGGCCAATCCGAAAACCACTGACAGCACCGCCAGAATGTCAGCGGTCTTGCCCATGCCGTCTCCAAATGCGCCGCCGAAAACAGCCTTGATCGGCGTCGAGATCATTGAGGGTTGGCCTTTGCGAAAGGTGAAATAGGCAATCACCAGCGCGCAGACTGCGTAAATCGACCAGGCGTGAAAGCCCCAGTGCAGGTTGGTAATGACCAGCGCCTGTCGCGCCGCCTCCATCGTCTCGCCTTCCATGCCGGGAGGTGACACGAAGTGATACATGGGCTCCGCCGGACCCCAGAGCAATAGCCCGGAGCCCATGCCGCCCGCGAACAGCATGGCAATCCAGGACACGGTCGAGAATTCTGGTTCTTCGTCATCCGCACCAAGACGGATATGGCCATAGGGGCCAAAGGCGAGATAGAGCGACAGGAACAGGAACATCGAGCAGATAGCGAGCCAGGCCCAACTGACCCCGGTCAGCATGTAGTTCACGAAACCCAGCATCGATCCGGTCATGCTGTCGGGGTCAACGATACCCCAGATGCCAATCCCGGCACAGATGGCCATCGAAACGATAAACACGAAGTTAACATTCAAACCCCGCTGGTTCGGATCATCTGACATCGCGCCCTCCACGGCTTACCCTGTTGACCCAGAGTAAAGCCGAAATGAAAGTGTTAATCTACCCCGGCGAGATCGGATCATTCCGAAATACAGCAATAAGAGGCATCCGGGATCCGGTCCGCAGTGGTTTGATTTCGCTGCCTGATCGCCACATCCGGTAGGTTTTGAAGGTGTTTCCGTCCATTCTATGACGTCGTCGGATGCCGCCTAACCGGGCATCTTGGCGACAGCTAAGGGAATGCGATGGCACAGCATTTTCTCGACGCGCTCCCGATGCAACGGCGTCGAATCGTGATGGTAAAACCGACAAATCCTTCACACCGACACGCCTTTCACATTGCAAGGTCACCGGCGCCAAGATCAGCGGGCGCGATCAGAAACTGGCGTCTGCCGCAGGCCGGTTTCCCGACGGGCAAGGGCTTCTGTGAGAAGCATCGCGATCGCAGCGGTTCGGATCGTTTTGGTTGTGGACGGCATCGACGGCGTCCACCGGTTTCGAGCCGAATTGGTCGCGCAGTTTCTGGGCGGCCCGGACAATACCGCCGGGGGCCGTTTTCGATGCCAGGATCGAACCGATTGGCTGCCATTCTGGGATTGACGCGCGAACAACCGCATTGACATCAGTCTATTCGATGACGGTCCGCAAGGCTTTCGAAGGTTTCGATCAACTCGTTGCATTCGCTGCTCAATTGGGCGCCAATCGCCTTGATGATGGAATATTCAAACCGCTCCCCCGACAGGAACGGGCGCGAAATGCCTCCCATCTGTTCATGCGTTTCTGCGGTGAACGGATCCACCAGAGCGATCCCTAGACCGCGCAACACCATGACTGACACAATATGCGACAGGTAACTGCGAAAACGCACCAGCGGCGGATTTGCCATTCCGGCAAAGAGCCGGTCCAGATTGCGCCCCGTCTGGGTGGAATCCTCGAACCCGACAAGGTCTTGTCCTTCGAGATCCGCGACCCGTATCGACGGTTTTTCCGCCAAGGGATGATCGGACGGCGCGATGAACCGATAGGGCAATGCGCCGGCGCAGACCAAATCCGTCTCGAACTTGTGGTGGGTTCGCATGCCAAACCCGACCTGGCATTGACCGAGCGCAACCTGACGCACCACGGGCAAGGTTGTCATCGACAAGGAGCTGGTCGTCATCCGCGGTTGCTGGCGATGCAGGACCGCAACCGCTTCTGGCAGGGCAGTCAAGGCGAACACCGGTGCGGCCGCCACAGTTATTGTCGAGCGCTGGCCGCGCTTGATCTGCTCGGCCGCGCGTTCGATCTGTTTCAACCCGACCAGATTTCGTTCGACTTCCGTCCAGAATTCATGCGCCTCGGGCGTTGCCGTGACTCGTCCGCCATGACGGGTGAACAGGCACAGGCCCAGCCGGTCCTCGAGGTCACGGATTTGCCGGCTGATGGCGGGCTGCGAAACCCGCATTTCTTCTGCGGCACCCGAAATCGTGCCACAGCGCATGACTTCTCGAAAGGCCTCCAGGGCGCGTTGGCTGAGCATTTTCACCATAAGGTTTTGTTATAGCGGTCAAACGAACATCTAATTGACTTATATGGGTTCTGTTTCGTCAATGTAAGCGTGACATTGCAGGAGCGGTCTTTGTGACCTTGGCATCATCCGGAACCGGCAGCGCGAACCCCTTGCCAAAGACCGCCGACGTGGTTGTGATCGGCGGCGGCGTGGCAGGTGTGTCCACTGCGTTGTTCCTGGCCTTGCGCGGCGTATCCGTGGTGTTGTGCGAAAAGGGACGGATCGCAGGCGAGCAATCGTCGCGCAACTGGGGATGGATCCGCAAGATGGGGCGCGACCATCGTGAATTGCCCTTGATGATCGAAAGTGCGCGCCTGTGGGCGAAACTCGCCAGTGAGATGGCCGAGGACATAGGCTATCGCAAATGCGGAGCGACCTATCTTGCCCGTTCGCCCGCCGAGTTGCAGAGGCACTCCGACTGGCTCGAACGCAACGCACATTTCGGGCTGGATTCGATGCTTCTGACCGAGAATGAAACCGACAGGTTCCTAGGCCGAAATGATCAACAGTTCCTCGGAGCGTTACACACGGCGTCGGATGCGGTGGCCGAACCTGCCCTTGCGGTCCCTGCCCTCGCCCGCCATGCCGGGGCGCAGGGCGTTCGCATTTTTGAAGACTGCGCAGTGCGCACGATCGAACACAGCGCCGGGCGGGTCAGTGGCGTTGCTACCGAGCATGGCCTCATTGCCAGCACGAATGTTGTGTTGGCCGGTGGGGTCTGGTCGCGTGGATTCTTGGAGAATATCGGCGTCTCCTTTCCCCAACTCGCCATCAAGTCCTCGGTCTTGCGAACTGCCCCGGCGACGGTGCCCTGCACCGGGGCCATTGGATCAGAACGCGTATCGATCCGGCCTCGCAACGACGGGGGCTTTACCGTCGCCCGCAGCGGTGCGGCGGAATTTCAGCTGATCCCGGCCGCGTTTCACTATCTGCCGCAGTATCTGCCAATGCTGCGGGATCGGTGGCAGATCATGAAAATTCGCGCAGGACGACAGTTTTTCGGCCCCTTGGGCACGGCACGGTGGGAGGCGGATGCCATCAGCCCGTTTGAACGTGTCCGGGTGCTTGACCCGTCTCCCGACAAGGCCCTGCTGGCCGACGTCATGAAGAGCGCGCGATCCCTGTTTCCGCAATTCTCGGGGGTGGCACCCGTCGAAAGCTGGGCGGGCATGATCGACGTGGTGCCGGATGAAATTCCGGCCATTGGTCCGGTCGCGGGCCATGACGGGCTAACGGTCGTGACAGGTCTGTCCGGCCACGGCTTCGGCATTGGCCCAGGAGCCGGCCTGCTGGCGGCGCAGATGGTCACTGGCGAGAGCCCCATCGTCGATCCGGACGCTTTTTCGCCCATGCGATTCAGCCGAAAGGCCGCAGCATGAGCAACCCGGACGTCCTTGTCATCGGCGCGGGTATTACCGGGGCAACTGCTGCGCTTGCCTTGGCCGAGGCCGGTGTGTCGGTAGAGGTGGTTGACCGCTATGGTCCGGCGGCGATGGCCTCGGGCTGGACGCTGGCAGGCGTGCGCCAATCCGGGCGCGATCCCGCGGAGCTGCCATTGGCGCAGGCCGCCGTCGCGCTGTGGCGCGACCTGGACGCGCGGCTTGGGGCACCGACCGGATACCGTCAGACCGGCAACCTGCGGCTGGCGCGCACCCCTGCGGAAGTGGAGACCATTCGCGCGCTTGTGGCGGATCAGACGGCTGCGGGCCTGCCGCTGGAGTTGCTGTCCGATATTGGAGATATCAGAGCGATCGCCCCCGGCCTTTCCGACATGGTCAAAGCGGCGTCCTGGTGCGCCACGGATGGGCAGGCCGATCCGGTTGCGACGGTGAATGCCTATCTGAACAAGGCGCAGAAGCTGGGCGCCAAGATCTCCATCGGCGAGGCCGTTCAGGAGCTGACGATAGACAACAGACGCGTTTCGCGCGTGGTAACCAACAGGCGCAGCATCTCTCCCGGTGTGGTCATCCTGGCGGCCGGGACCCAAGTCAATTCATTGCTTGAACCCCTTGGACAGACGATACCATTGCGCCTCCCTGTCGTGACCGTTTTACGCTCGGCGCGATGTGAGGCAACACTGGCCCCGGTGCTGGGCGTAGCGAATGCCAACATGGCGGCACGGCAGGAGCCGTCGGGGCATTTCCGCGTAACAAGCGGCGCAGAAGACGCGTCCACCCAACTGTGCGAGCGCGATGGCAAACCCGCCATTCGGCCCGTAGCACAGCGCGTGATGGAAACGATTGCAACTGTAAGTGCTGTCTTGCCCGCCTTCGCAGACGCCGAAATCGACAGTATCTGGGCGGGGGCGTTGGACCTGACACCGGACGGGTTGCCGGTCATCGACCGCGTTCCGGGGGCGCAAAATCTGATTGTCGCGGCAGGCTTCTCCGGACACGGTTTTGGCATCGGACCCGTCACCGGGCCTTTGGCCGCCGATCTGGCGCAGGACCAGACACCGCAGTTCTCCCTGGATGCCTTCGGGTTTGAGCGGTTCGCGAAATCCAGCGGGTCAGCGCCACTGACATTGCATGGATAAAGAGGAAAACAACATGATCGAACCAACCGACCGCGTCGTCATGGTTTCCGGTGGCAGCCGCGGCATCGGGCTGGCAATTGCGCAGCTTCTCCATGCCAAAGGCTATTCGGTCAGCGTCGGAGCCCGCAATGTCGCTGCATTGGAACACGCCTTGCGCGATCAGCCTGGTGCGCGGCTGCTGTGCGCAAGGTACGAGGCCGATGACCGTACAAGCCACGACATCTGGCTTGCAGCGACTCTTGAAAAATTCGGGCGACTGGATGCGTTGGTCAACAACGCAGGCACCAGCAATACCTTTTCAATTGAAGCCGGTGACGAGGCCGATCTGGATGCGTTGTGGACGATCAACGTCAAGGGGCCGCTGTTTCTCACACGGATCTGCCTGCCACATCTGAAGGCGGCAGGATCCGGGCGCATCGTCAACGTGGCATCGCTGTCCGGGAAACGCGTGCGCAACGACAACATTGCCTATAACATGACCAAACACGCGGTTCTGGCGCTGACGCACGGCACACGGCGCATCGGCTGGGATCACGGCGTCCGCGCCACTGCCATATGCCCCAGCTTTGTGGCAACGGATCTGACGGTGAACGTCACCGAGGTCAGCCAGGCCGAAATGATCGATCCTCGCGATCTGGCCGAACTCGCGGCAACCGCGATTGCTTTGCCGAATACCGCCGCGATGGCTGAAATGCTGGTAAACTGCCGCCTGGAGGATACGCTCTAAACTCTACGAACAAGAAACAAGAAACGACCCCCAACAGAAAGGACACACTAATGAATAGACTGATAGGACTGGCCTGTGCCGGAATGGTTTCGGCCAGCGGCGCCTTTGCCGCCGGGACCACGCTGAACGTTGGCATGGGGAGCGCCGATGCCGGAAAACTGGACCCGCACGTGGCGACATCAACGCCCGACAAGGGCCTGCTGCACTGGATGTTCAACGGGCTGGTGCGGATCAAGCCGGGTGAATCCAGCCCGGAATTCATCGAACCCGACATTGCCGAAAGCTGGACCGCGTCCGAGGACGGTCTGACCTGGGTCTTCACCCTGCGCCAGGACGTTGAGTGCCACGGCGATTATGGCGGGATCGACGCGGCCGATGTGGTGTATTCGCTGAGCCGCTCGGCCAACCCCGAACAATCGTCCTTTGCCAAGGATTTTGCCGCCTTTGACAGTGTCGAGGCCACCGGCGACTACGAGGTGACGATCAAGCTGAAGAACCCGGTACCCAGCCTTCTGGGGATGTTGGTGCCCTATCACGGCGGCAATATCGTCTGTCAGGATGCGGTCGAGGCCCTGGGCGAAGATTATCAACGCACGCCGATCGGCACCGGCCCGTTCATGTTCGATGAATACCAGCCGCAGCAATATGTGAAACTGGTGGCCAATCCCGAGTATTTCCGGGGCGAGCCGAAGATCAAGGAAATCTTCTATCGCTATATCCCGTCGGATGCCTCGCGCGATCTGGCGTTCCAGTCTGGCGAAATCGACATGATCTATGGAAAGCAGGACCAGACCTGGTCCGAGCGGATCAGCAAGCTGCCGGGCACCAAGGTTTCGGTGATGAAACCGGGCGAAATGTCAGTCCTGCACCTGAACATGACCATGCCGCCGCTGGATGACGTGCGGGTGCGCAAGGCCTTTGCCCATGCGATCAACCGTGACGCGATGGTTCAGTTCAAAGGCCCTGACGTGACGCTGGCGGCGATCTCGCCGGTGCCCGAGGGCAACATGGGCTACACCGATCAGGTGCCGACCTACAAGTACTCGATCGACAAGGCCAAGGCGTTATTGACCGAGGCCGGATTTCCGGACGGGGTGACGATCAAGGCGATTCACACGACCTTGCCGGGTATGCTGTCGACGATGGAGGCGGTGCAGTCGATGCTGCGCGATGCGGGCATCAACATGGAGATCGAAACCGTCGAACACGCCACGTTCCACGAACAGATCCGCAAGGACATGAGCCAGGTCGTGCACTACGCCGCCGCCCGCTTCCCCGTCGCGGATGTGTATCTGTCGCAGTTCTTCCATTCCGATGCCACGGTGAACACCCCGACCGCGGTTGCGAACTTCTCGCATTGCGCGGTGGCAGACGATGATATCGCAGGCGCGCGGGTGGCCACGGATCCGGCCAAGCAGACCGAGTTGTGGGCCAGCGCACAGGCCAAAATCATGGAAGAGGTCTGTGCCGTTCCGGTGGTGCAGAGTTTGCAGCTCTGGGCCTGGAACGACAATCTGGACCTGGGAACCGAGGTCAACGGGTCGCTGAATCTCAGCCCACCGGTGACCGAAGCAGCGGCCTTCAAAGACTGACGGAAACCGTAACAGGCATCGGGCCGCATGGCCCGGTGCCACAAAGGCGGATGACATGACTGCATTTGTTCTGAAACGGCTTGGCTTTGCCGTGATCACGCTGTTTGCGGTGCTGACCATCGTGTTCTTCATCGTGCGCATACTGCCCGGCGATCCGGCGATGGCGATCCTGGGTGATCAGGCCAGCCAGGAGGCGCTGATCGCGCTGCGTCAGCGTCTGGGGCTGGACCAGCCGCTGATCCTGCAATATTTTGACTTCCTGCGTGGAGTCATGGTCGGGGATTGGGGCGTTTCGCTGGTCTCGGGGCGCCCGGTGATCCAGGAGATTGCCAAGGTGCTGCCCGCGACACTGGAATTGACTCTCGCCTCGCTCGTGCTGGGTGCGGTGGTCGGGATCCCCCTGGGGGTCTGGTCGGCGGTCAAACGTAACAAGCTGCCCGATTACATCACGCGGATGGCCTCGTTGCTGGGGCTGTCTTTTCCGGCCTTCGTCTCGGCCGTTTTGCTGCTGTTGGTCTTCGCAATTCACCTTCGCTGGTTCCCGGTGATCAGTTCGGGTCAGGGCGGCAGCCTCGGTGAGCGACTGCAAAACCTGGCGCTGCCGGCGATCAACTTGGGCCTGATCATGGCTGCGTATATCACGCGGGTCACCCGCTCGGCGATGCTGGAGGTTCTCAATCAGGATTATGTCCGCACCGCCCATGCCAAGGGGCTGGCCTTTGCCGTCATCATCCGCCGCCATTGCATGCGAAACGCGATGATCCCGGTGGTCACGGTGGTGGGGCTGTATCTGGGCATCTTGATCGGCAACTCGGTGCTGACCGAGATCGTGTTCAACCGCCCCGGATTGGGCAAGCTGATCATCGGGGCGCTGAATCAGCGCGACTATACCATGCTGCAAGGCATGATGGTGATCTACACGCTGATCGTGGTTCTGGTGAACCTGCTGACCGATCTCACCTATGGGCTGATTGACCCGAGGATCAAATACTGATGGCACATCCAAATTCTCCTCCGACCCTGTCGCGCGGTGCCTACATGCGCCGGTCACTTGCTGTTGCGACTGACGGGATGCTGCGCGCATTCAACACCAACAAGACCTCGTGGGTGGGGTTGGGTCTCTTCCTGCTGATCGCATTGATCGCGCTGCTGGCACCGTGGATCGCACCCTATGACCCGCTGGATCAGAATGTGCTGAACCGGCTGAAACCACCATCGGCGGAACATTGGTTCGGAACTGATTACTATGGCCGTGATACCCTGTCGCGGATAATGTGGGGCGCGCGGATTTCGCTGACCATCGGCATCATGGCCATCGGCGCCGCTCTGGTCATCGGATCGGTGATCGGGCTGGTGGCCGGATATGTCGGCGGGCGCACCGATATCATCATCATGCAGACGATGGATGTGCTGTTGGCCTTTCCCTCGCTGATCCTCGGTCTGATCGTGGTGGCCATGCTGGGGCCGTCGGTGGCGAATCTGGTGATCGCCATCGCGCTGACCTCGATCCCACCCTTTGCCCGCATCGCCCGTGCCCCCACCATCGCGGTCAAGAACCGCGAGTTCATCGAGGCGGGGCGCGCATTAGGATATTCCGATACCAGATTGATGTTTGGTCATATTCTTCCAAATATCGCTCCGGAGATTCTTGTCATGGGATCCTTGTGGCTGGCCACCGCTATCCGGGTCGAGGCCTCGCTGGCCTTTGTCGGGCTGGGCGTCAGCCCGCCCACCGCCACATGGGGCGGCATGATCCGCGAAGGGTTCGAGAACATTCTCGACAGCTTCTGGCTGGCGCTGTTCCCGTCGATCGTGATCCTGGTCGTGGTTTTTGCTCTGAACCTGCTGGGTGACGGGCTGCGCGATGCGCTCGATCCCAGACTGCGGGGTGAAGGATGAGTGCCCCGCTTCTGTCCGTTGACGGGCTGACCACATCGTTCCGGGTTGATCGTACGTGGGTGCCGGTGATCCGAGATATCAGTTTCGACATTGATCGTCGCGAGACAGTTGCCGTGGTCGGTGAATCCGGGTCCGGGAAATCCGTCACCGCCCTGTCAATCATGCAGTTGATTCAGAAAGACATGGGCCGGATTACGGGCGCGATCCGGCTGGACGGGGCCGACCTGCTGCAGCTGGACGACACGGCCATGCGCAAGGTGCGCGGAAATGACATCGGTATGATCTTTCAGGAACCGATGACCAGCCTGAACCCGGTGCTGAAGGTGGGGTTTCAGATCGCCGAAGTGCTGCGAGAACATCGCGACATGAGCATGGCAGAAGCCAATGCCGAAACCCTGCGCCTGTTCGATCTGGTGCGCATTCCTGATGCCAAACGTCGCGCCAACGAACATCCGCACAGCTATTCGGGCGGAATGCGACAGCGCGCGATGATCGCGATGGCACTCGCCTGTCAGCCCAAGCTGTTGATCGCGGACGAGCCGACGACAGCGCTGGACGTCACGATCCAGGCGCAGATTCTGGAATTGATCCGCGATTTGCAGGCCGAGACCGGCACTGCGGTGATGTTCATCACCCATGACATGGGTGTGGTGGCCGAAATCGCGGACCGTGTGGTCGTGATGCTCAAGGGTGACAAGGTCGAAGAGGCCCCGGTCGCCGAACTCTTCGCGGCGCCAAAACAGGGCTATTCCAAGATGTTGCTGGGCGCGGTGCCACGTTTGGGAAGCCTTGGAGATAGCGCCACGCCACGGCGGTTCCCCAAGATGGACCTTACCGGAGCGGGCGCGGAACCTGCAAACGAACCGGACGCCCGGGGCGACGTGATCCTTGACGTCAAGGGTCTGACAACGCGGTTCCCGATGCGCGGCGGACTGTTGGGTCGGATCAACGGCAACGTCCACGCGGTCGAGGATGTGTCATTCAACGTGCGCGCCGGAGAGACGCTGGCACTGGTCGGAGAATCCGGATGTGGCAAGTCGACCACCGGGCGCTCGATCCTGAGGCTGGTCGAGCCAGCGGCGGGCGAAATCCATTTCGAGGGACAGTCGCTGATGCAGGCCAACCCCGAGGCCATGCGCCAGGTCCGGCAACGGATGCAGATGATCTTTCAGGATCCCTACGGCTCGCTCAACCCGCGCAAGTCGATCGGGGCCGCCATCGCCGAGCCGCTGCGCGTGCACGGGATCGCGCAGGGGGCAGAGATCGACGTTCGGATAGCCGAGTTGCTCGACCTTGTCGGACTACCGCCCGAACATGCACTGCGGTTTCCGCACGAGTTTTCCGGTGGGCAGCGGCAACGGATATGTATTGCCCGCGGGCTGGCGCTGAATCCCCGGCTAATCGTGGCGGACGAATCGGTTTCGGCGCTGGACGCGACGATCAAGGCACAGGTGGTGAACCTGATGCTGGAGTTGCAGCAGAAGCTGGGTGTCGGATACCTGTTCATCAGCCATGACATCGCCGTGGTGGAACGGATCAGCCACCGGATCGCGGTCATGCTGCTGGGCGAGATCGTCGAGATCGGACCGCGCGCCGAGGTGTTGGCCAACCCGCGCCATCCCTATACGCGCAAGCTGATCGAAGCGGTGCCGGTGCCGGACCCCTCCAGCAGGGGCCATCGCCGCAACCTGATCACAGACGAGTTGAAGAGCCCGGTGCGCCCTCTGGACTGGACCCCGCCCCTGCGAGCAATGGAACAGGTCGGGCCGGATCACTTTGTCGCCGACCATTGAGCAATTCACAGTAGACCTGAATCATCTAACGCCGCCTGAAATCATAGATTTCAACGCGTTAGGTGATACCAGATGACCCAAATTGAACGCGAAACACTCTAAGCGAGCGAAACTTGATATCCCGCTGGCACAGCGCGCCAATCTAGTTGAATGCGGACGGCGCAACGGCCTACAGTGCGCCCGAGGCAGAGTATCAGGAGAGAACCATGCGCAGAGCCGTCTTTGCCGTGCTTGCGGCGACCGTTCTGGGAACGGTCATGGCCACCAAACCGGCAGAAGCCGGGCCTTTTGGGTTGCATGAAGTCATCGGCGTCGAGGATGATGACATGTTGAAATTGCGCGCGGGGCCGGGAATTGGCTACAAGATCCTGCTCGGACTTCCAAATGGCACCGTCGTGCGGCTTCACGGCTGCGATCAGACCGGTGGCACGCGCTGGTGCAAGGTCTCTCTCAAGCAATCGCGCGCGGTCAAGGGATATGTCTCCTGGGCCTATCTGCAGAAGATTTGAACCAAATCGGGGCAAGTCGCCAGTTGAATGCAGGGGTCTCAGATCGTTGAGGCCGCTTCAAGCTTGGCATCTGTAAACTCGGCCAGAAACGCCTCAATTTCCGGGCGGCTCTGGAAGAGGCAAGAGGCGGTCGATAGCGCGTCGGCAAGCGCGGCGGACCTTGCGGAAACCGTGATCTCGCGCCAGTTGCTTTGCGTGGGCAGACCCGTGCGGGGATCAAGGATGTGCCCCACAGTTTCGCCCTCGTCAAACGTGGTGCCAAGTGGCGCTGACGTTGCAAGCGCACGGGTGGATATGGAAACCTCGCCGCCTGCCGCAAGCTGCACGCGCCAGGCACCGCCACCGGGCCGTCCACCGAGGGCACGGATCTCGCCGGTATCGATCAGTATGTTCGTCAGCCCTTCGGCGGTCAACATGCTGGCAACACGGTCCGCGACATATCCCTGCGCGATGCCGTTCAGGGTCAGCGCCATGCCCGGTCGCATGGAAATCCTGTCGGGCTCCAACGAGACGTGGGCCCAACCCGTCAGTGTACGTGCCCTTGCAAGCGCACGATCTTCGGGCAATTTGCCAAGGGCCGAAGCCTCGGCATAGCTCGCCCAGAGTGGTTGGATGGTCGGATCAAACCGCCGTCCGCTCGCGGCATGAACCGCACCGGCCAGTGACAGGCATTCCAACAGTTCGAACGGCGGGCCTTGCAATGTACCGCTCCGGTTGAGCTCTGACAGCGCGCTGTGGGGGCGAAAAAGGCTGAAGATATCTTCCAGCCGGGAGATCTCGCTGGCGACGCGGGCACAGATCGCCTGGGCGTCGGGATGAGCCAGATGCAGCGAGGCGCGGGCACCAAGGGCGGTGCCCTGCCAGACATGCACCGGCTGTGCGAACGCCCCACCTGGCAAGGCGATGGAGGCGGCGCTGATGGCAAGGAAACGGCGGCGATTGGTCATGGTCTACTCTCCGGGTTTGCGCGTCAGGGCGCGCAGGCGGGCCTGAAAATCGGCATCCTCGGCGGCCACACCAAGATCAACAGGGGCCAGAACGGCGCTGTCCGGGATTTCATCCAGCCGCATGGCCTGCCCTCCATTGGCAGCCGCGAAACGGGTGGCGCTGTCCGGATCTGAAAAGGGAACGATTTCGGGCGCGCCCATGCCGCCAACAGCCGTCCCTCCTACCACATAGATTGCGTCGTTGGCAGCAATCCAGTTGGTCGCGCCGGGCGCGTCCCAGCGAGCCCCCGGAGCCGCCATGTCACTGACCCAGACGGCCAGAATGTCGTGGCTCTGTTCGGGCATCCGCATATAGGCCACGGCATCCCGGACCTGGCTGAAAAACAGCGGCGCACCGGGCAGCCCGCCCAGATGTGCTTGCGCCTTGGGACCGTCATGTTCCAGCAGGTTCATCTGGCAATAATGTCCGACAGCATCTTCGGTGAGCGGCAGGGCGGCAATGTCCTGCGCCGCCTCTTCCTTGCAGGCCGTCAGCGCCAGCAGCCCCAATGCAAACAGCGCGATCCTCATGGTTCAACCCTTCGAAACGACAAGGCGGCCAGGCCCAGTGCGACCGGCGGCCAGAGCAATACGGATAACAGGGATTGCCATTGCGGGATTGCATTTGCCGCGCCGCCGACACCCGATGACGCTGCCATGGCCTGTGCAGCGCTCAGGTTGAAGAGGCGGAACGCGTCGGCCGGATTGGCGAGCAATGCGACAGGAAAGATATCGGTCGTGAAGGTGCCGCCTTCGTCGGCCACCACCGCCGCCAGCAAACCCAGATCATAAAGCACCACGAGGCCCAGCCACAACCCGATTGCCAGCCCCGCAGCGCCGGAAACCCGGCGTGCCATGGAGGACAGGGCGTAACCAACCCCCAGAAAGGTGGCGCCGAGCAAGACAGATGTCCAGGTCAGCCGCCAGAGCGCTCCCAGCCCGGCGACGGCGTCGGGGTCTGATGAAAATGTGATTGCCGCCGCGACACCATATCCTGCAAGGATCGCCACGATCATGATCGTCGTATGGGCCAACAGTTTTCCCGCCAGCACCTCCCACCGGGCAATCGGGTAGGTCAACAGCAACGGCAATGTCCCGCGTTCGATTTCACCTGCCACGGCGTCGAATGACATCAGCAGCGCCACCAGGGGCACCAGATAGACCGACAGGGACGTCAGCGAGGCCACGACAACAGACAGGCGGTCCGCCCCGAGTGCCCCGGTCGGCGCGGACCCGGCAGCCGACAGAACCAGTGAAAAGACCACCATCAGCAATATCGCGATCAACACCCAGCGATTGCGTCGTGCGATATGCATTTCGGTCAGGGCGGTCGAGAGGATGCGCCGGATCATTGGCCGTCCCTCCGGCTGAAGTGGCTGTAGATGTCTTCAAGACTAGGCGGGACCACGTCGAAATCCGCGACCTTGGATTGCAGCGCGGAAATGCGCGCCAGCGTTTCGAGTTTGCTGTCCTGCGTGCAGGTCAGTTGCAGCCCACCATCCACCCGGATCGCGCCGGGCAATGCCGCCAGAATGTCCGGTTCGTACCCATTGAGCGCGGTGACATGCATCGCAACCGGCAGCGCGGCCTCGCGCCGCAATTGCGGCAGGGTGCCCTCTGCTACCATTTGACCGCCGGACAGGATCAGCAGACGATCAGTCCGCGCTTCGACCTCGGTCAGGGCGTGGCTCGACAGAAGGATCGCGGCACCATCAGCGGCCAGTGCGTCGAGCAATTCGTAGAAATCGCGCCGCGACACGGGATCAAGACCGCTGGTGGGTTCGTCCAGCACCAGCAGGCGGGGATGTCCGATCAAGGCCTGGGCCAACCCGACGCGCTGGCGCATACCCTTTGAATAGGTGCCAATCCGGCGTTTGGCGGCAATCGCCAGCCCGACGCGGTCAAGCACGGCCATTGCGCCCGAAGGGTTCAGATTGCGCAACCGCATGAAATGACTGACCTGTTCCACGCCGGTCAGCGCGGGATGAAAGGTCGCGTTTTCCGGCAGATATGCAACCTGCGCACGTGCAGCGGCCCGCCCGGGAACCGCGCCGCAGACCGATACGTCGCCGCTGTCCGGTGTGATCAGGCCAAGGATGATCTTCATCAGGGTGGATTTGCCGGCACCATTGTGGCCAAGCAGCGCCACACGCTCTCCAGGCGCCACGCGCAGCGAGACATCGGACAGGGCCGCGACCCCGTCAAACGTCTTAGTGAGATGCGAGATCGTCAACGTCGAAGTCATCAAGGTCACTTTCATTTCGTCTGGCTGCCGCCTCGGCTTCCATCGCCGCGTACTCGGGTGGCACAGGGATGCCGGGTGCCGTCATCAGCGGCGCGCTGTCGACCACGCCGCCGGGCAATGTCGCGGGAAAACTGGATTGCGCCCATCGGATCAACTGCACCACGGGCGCCCCGGTCAGGAGCGAGGCCGCGGGTTGCGACCACAGGATGTGGTCCATCAGGTCATTGGGGCGAAAGGCGCTGTCGGCGATCCCGTCCCCGCCAAGGTCGAATCCGGGGTTGTCCGACCAGTAGTTGCCGCGCCCGTCATAGCTCCATTCGATATCGCGGGTCCCGACGTATTTCACCTGAGTCCGGCTGCCGATGAAAGCATTTTCTGTCAACACGTTACGCTCTGATCCTGCAGTGAAATGGATGCCGATATTACAGCCCTCGAACCGATTGCCATAGATCAGGTTCTTGTGGGCATTGTAGATGAAGGTGCAGCGGTTGGCCCCGCCGCGCACGAGGTTCCCGGATACATCGGCATTGTTGGCATAGTTCAGCATGACGCCGTGGCTGATGTCGGACAGGCTGAGATTGTCCTTCACCACCACCTTGTTGGAGAACATGATAGCATAGCCCAGATGGTTCCCGATCGACACGTTCCCCGACACTTCGGAGTCGTTGGTGTACATGTAGTGCACGGCAAATCGGAGATCGCGGAACAGGTTGTTGCGGTAGATGCCGGTGCGGGATGCGTTCGAAAAGATCCCGTCGCGGCCCCACCGGACCGCGTTGCCCTCGACCAGCGTTCCCGGAGAATTCCAGACATAGATGCCGTTGCCGCGATCGTTCATCCGTGGGTTGCGTGTCCCCTCGATGACGTTGTTCCGCACCTGCGCATCCCGTCCACCATGCACGTCGACCCCGTGCAGGTTGCCCAGCAGGCGGTTGTTTTCGATCACCGCGCGGTCGGCTTTCTTGAGGATCTTGATCCCGGCATCCAATGCCTGGCTGTCCTGCCCGGATCCGGTCACGGTCAGATCCCGGATCGTGACATCGGCGGCGTCTATGGTCAAGACGGTGCCCTGCCCCGATGCGTCGATGACCGCCCCGTCCCGTCCGGTCAGAGTCAGCGGCCGGTCGATCACAACCGGGGCTTGGTGGTGACCCGGCTCAAGGATCAGCACATCGCCGGGTTCTGCCCCGGCGATGGCATTTGCAAGGTTCCCCGATCCCGGCAGCACGCTGGTCTCTGCGGCCCAGAGGGGCAGAGCGATCAGCAATGACAGCACGAGGATCAGAGGACGCAACATGGCTCAGCTTGCCTTTGGTTCGACGAACATCCGGCCGCGCATCTCCATGTGGAGCGCGTGACAGAACCATTGGCAGTAGTACCAGTAAACCCCGGGCTGGCTGGCGACAAACGTCACCGATGAAGTCGCCAGTGGCCCGATCTCCATCGCGAGACCGTGATTGCCCAAGGTGAACCCGTGGGTCAAGTCGTCGATGTCGTCGAGGTTGGTCACATAGACCGTCACCTCGTTGCCTTGCTCGACTGTGAAGGTTTCAAGCGAGAATGCCGGCGCGTTGCTGGACATATAGACGCGCACCTTGTTTCCGTCGCGGATAATGGTGTCTTGCCAGTCATCCAGATCGACGCCGTCCGCCTCGGCCTGTTTGCGGGCATCGGCCCACATCGGGTCGTTGCGGTCCCAGACAGACCGCGGGTTGACCTTGGAAGGATCGACAAGGATCGAGTCGTGCGGTTCGGCAAAGGTCGGCCCGTCGTGGATCAGGGTCATCTTGTCGCCGTCGATCGCGAACAGCTGTTCGTTCTCCGGCTTCAGCGGGCCGACATTGAGGAACCGGTCCTTGGAGAACTTGTTCATCGTCAGGTAGTATTTGCCGCTGGCGTCAAGTGTTTCGCCCATGACAGTCGAGTTGTGGCCGGGCTGGTAATGCACGTCCTGTTTGGTGATGATCGGATTCACGTCTTCGCCATTGAAGAGCTGGATCGCCTTTTCGAGGTTCCACTTGACCACCTGGCTGTCCAGGAACAGCGTGGTGAAACAATTGCCCTGCCCGTCGAAACAGGTGTGAAGCGGCCCGAGCCCCAGTTCCGGTTCCGCAACCACGACACTGCGCGGATCGGCATCCTCGTTGAACACCGCATCCAGCTTGCGCACGTCGATCACCGACACCGTGGGCGACAGTTTGCCCGCGATGCACAGGTGAATCTTGTCCGGCGCCATGTTGCAGCCATGCGGGTTGTTCGGGATCGGGATATAGCGGGTATACTTGTTGTTCTGCCCCTTGCGCCCGTCCAGAACCTTGACACCGTTCAGCTCCTGAAAGTCGCCGTTTGCGATGCCTTTCTCGATTTCCGCAATGTTGAAGACAACAACATGGTCCATGTCGGCCTCTGTCATCTCGGCCAAGGTCATGCCCATTTCCGAATTGTAGGAGGTCGAGAAGGCATATTTGCCGTCATAGTCACAATCGGTGTTGTCGAGGTTTCCGGTCACCATCACCTGCCATGCCACGGTCATTTCGTCGGCGTTGATGGCCGTGTAGAAATTCACATATTTTTCCGGCTCATCCAGGATCTGGCCGTCATTGACCATCGGCACTTCGTCTTCGCCATTGCAGAAGACATAGTTGGTGCGCGGCCACTTCTGCGGGCGCAGGCCATGGATCGCCTTGGCGTTGGGAATCTCGATGATCTTGTCGCATTTCATCACGTCGCACCGCACCCGCGCG
This sequence comes from Sedimentitalea todarodis, assembly GCF_032595355.1. Classification (NCBI taxonomy): domain Bacteria; kingdom Pseudomonadati; phylum Pseudomonadota; class Alphaproteobacteria; order Rhodobacterales; family Paracoccaceae; genus Sedimentitalea; species Sedimentitalea todarodis. The sequence continues at coordinate 107,451 of NZ_JASMWN010000015.1, forward strand.
ACGCGGGTGTTGGCCTTGTCGTTCATGAACAGAAAGCGGCCGTCATATGTGCCCTCTGTAAAGGACATGTGCGGATGGTGCAGATCGCCATTGGGTGGGAACTCGAGACCGTTTGCGGCGAGGTATTCCTTGGTCTTGGGCAGCAGCCCTTCGGTCAGGATCTTCTTTGATTCATTGGTGATGCCCCACCCTGTCGCCGAGCAGGTGTTGAACACCGGCACGCGCATCAGTTCGCGCATCGACGGGATCCCGAGAATCCGCATTTCGCCGCATTGGCCCGACGACCAGAACCCATAGAATTCGTCGAGCTGCCCCGGACCGACCTCGGCACCGGCAGCGGCGCGCGCGCTTGTGGCGCCCGCCAGCGTGGCGGCGCCTGCAACGGCCGTTCCGGTCAGCATCGCACGCGAACCGAATGCCCCGGCAATCGCGGCACCTCCGGCAGTCGCGCCCAGCAGGTTCCGTCGTGAGATCGGCAGTTTCTTTCCCTCGGACATTGGTTTTCCTTTCAGTTTTGGGTTTTGGGTTGGTTCGGGTGCCCTGCGAGGTTCCGTGAAAGATCAGGTGCCGCGCCGACCTTGGCGCGCCGCCTGATCTTCTTGATGACAACCGGGCAGGTGGTGGTGGATTGATAGAGCACCTGGCAATGCAGGCAGTTGATGCATTCGTTCGGGTTGATTTCCCCGGTCGGATGTATCGCCTGTACCGGACACTGATGCGCGCAGGTCTGACAGGGGTTGCCGCATTCATGATAGCGCTTCAGCCAGTCGAACATCCGAAGTCGCGCCGGAATGGCCAGCGCTGCGCCAAGCGGGCAGAGATAGCGGCAGAAAAAGCGTTCCACGAACAACCCGGCGACCAGCAGCGCAACGGCATAGGCCACGAATGGCCAGGCACGGACAAAGTTCAGAATGATCGCGGTCTTGAACGGCTCGACCTCGGCCAACCGCTCGGCCTGTTCGATACTGGTCAGCGAAACGCCGAAAAGACCGAGGAAGATCATGTATTTCAACGGCCAAAGGCGTTCGTGCAACCCCCATGGCAATGTCCATTGCGGAATGTGCAGCGCCCTGGCCACTCGGTTGAGAAGTTCCTGCAGCGCGCCGAACGGGCACAGCCAGCCGCAATAGGCCCCGCGCCCCCAGAACAGCAGCGCCGCCGCTATGGAAAACCACAGGATGAAAGTCAGCGGGTCAAGCAGGAAGGCCTGCCAGCTGAACCCGGACACAAGCGAGCCAAACAGCGCCATCAGATTGACGACAGACAGTTGCGCATTGGCATACCAGCCGAGATAAACCAGAGTGACCGTCAGGAACCCGATGCGGAACCAGAAAAAGACACGTTCATTGCGGGTCGCGTAGGTCTGAAAGAAGAACGCGCCAGTCAGCGCGGTAAGCATGAGGCCCAGCACCGCGATCTCGACCTTCTTGCCAGCCCAGATGCGTTTCCACAGCGCCTGCTGTGCGGCGCTTTCGGTTTGCGATGACACTTCCTGCACCTGGGCCGGAACCTCTGCCGGAGGCGGTGGCGCGACAAGGCGCAGGTATTTGTCCGGTAGCTGATAGCCCAGATCGAAGGTGGTAAAGACCTTTTCGATCGCGCCCACTTCGCGCTGTACCAAAAGCTGGATCCGGAATGGCTCGGTCGGGTCAAAGCCGCTGTCTGTCGGAATCTTGAAGAGATCCATCTCGTTGAATGCCGGTGCACCATCGGCGGCGGTGGAATTGATGCGCTTGTGCATGCGGTCACGGAACCGCACGGAAACATCATGCTGGATCAGCACGATCCGGTCGAAAATACCGCCGCGCACATAGCCGGAACCCTTGAAGGAATAGAGCCCTCGCCCGAACACGGCGATGGCGTGTTCACCCTCTTTTAGCCAATCCTCCAGATTCTCGGCCGGTGCGTCGCCCAGCAGGGCACGCGCAATCGTCGGGGGCGACACAAGTGCCACCTGCATGCCGATGAACGTGGTTTCCGGCGCTTCGGTCAGGGCCCGCTTGGCCGCGCGCGGATCGTCCATCGCGGCAAACGCAGCGTTGACCTGCCCGACATCCAGCGACAGACGCCGCAGGGTCCCGTCGCCTTCCAGCGTCATCCAGTCAGCTGCGGCCTCGGCATCCGGGTCGATCTCGAAACGCGGGCCGGTGTCGGGCTCCTCCACCGCGAGCCCGCCCAGCCCCAGTTGACGCACCACCTTGAGCCCGGCACGAATAATGGAATCGTCGATCACCATGATGGTGACAGTCGCGCCCGAGATGATGTCGAGTTCATGCGCGGTGCCGCCGGATTCAGCCTCGGCCACAAGGTCGAGACCCCGGTATCCGGCCACCAATGCCTTTACCTTGGAATCCGGAATGCCGATCAGGACAATCGGCTCGGAGTGTTTGAGCAGTTCAACCCCGATCACCTGGGCGTCATCGTCGACGGCGACCATCGTGTGAATGGGTTTCCCCGAATAGCCGGTGGTCGAAACGAAATCAGAGGTGACGAAGGCCCACCCGATGCGTTCTCCGTCCCGGAGCACCTGCACCGCCGCGATATCCGGATGGATGGTTCCGAAGGCGTCGGCCACTTCCACAAGGTCGCTGGCCTGCACCTTGGGCAGCAGTTTTGAAAGAACCGATTGCGCCGACGCCGGCAATGCGCAAACGAGCATCACCGCGAACAGGGCCATGGTCGTCATGAAGAATCGATGGATCGTCATGCAGTGGCGTCCTTGAAATTGGATCGCCCTCTGCCGAGTTCAGGATTGCCGATCGCCACCTGATCAATCCCGATCAGGTCAGGTGCGGTCGGCTTGGAATGGCGCGCAACCGGGGGGCCGCGCGGCATGGGGCGGGTCATGTGTTTTTGGATGAGGAAAACGTGTGCAAGACCAGGTTTATCCGGCGCGTCGATCAGCACCTGACTCAGCGTCGCGCCGCATGGCGGGCCAGCGAAGGACACGGAGATGTGGCAGCAGACCTGGCAATCCAGACATCCGCCATGTGGCTCGACAGGCGTTCCGTCGGCATCGACATAGAGCACTTCAACAACACCGTTGGCACAGATTTCGGAGGAAAAGACCGCACCCTCGGCGCGGTCCCCAGCCATGGCCAATGGACCGTATAGGGCAAGGCCCAGTACCAACAGAGCCCGGAACATCTGGAGCATTGCGAATTTCATGCCCCCGATCTAGCAAACTGCTGGACGTCGATATTTGTGCAAGCGCAAACAGCGCAGAACAAAGTTCCACGAAATGAGCGGTGCAGGGCTAAGTCCCGGTGCCGCCTGTTCAGCGTGTTGGTTTTGCCTGATTTCGAAGAACGTCGGAGTGCTACCTTGGCCAGAGGTGCAACCCTGCGCGCTCGTTCAGTCACAGGATCAAAACACGCGTCCAGCGTTTGTAATGGAGTCGTTCATCTTCATGACTAATTTTGATATGATATCTATATTTATTATACTTACATCACCAAACTAAAGCTCTACATGAACGCAACAAACGATGAATATTCTCGAAAACTGCCATTAAACCGATGCCAGGTTTCTCAACAGGATGTCCGCGCCTGTGTAGGTGCTGCAGGCGCACGGATTGCCCCTGCAAATCGCTGTCATGATCTGCAAGTGCCCTTGCGCCCAAACCTGGTACCGGCCACATTCCCCTAGACAAGGGGACCGAACCACTTGCGACCCCACCAGCATCGGCGTCCTGCCAATCTGGCCCGCAAGTGCCCCCTTGAACCCGAAAGGATTCCCCTAAAGATGATCGACCTTTATTCGTGGACAACGCCAAATGGACGCAAGGTTTCCATCCTGCTTGAAGAACTAGGCGTGCCCTACTCCGCCCATGCGATCGACATCACCAAGGACGAGCAATTCGCACCGGAGTTCCTGAAGATCGCGCCCAACAATCGGATTCCGGCCATTGTTGACCATGAGACCGGGCAGACCCTGATGGAAAGCGGCGTGATCATGCTATATCTTGCTGACAAATATGGTAAATTTCTGTGCCAGGGCGCTGAATACTGGCGCATGATGGAGTGGTTGATGTGGCAGATGGGTGGCTTTGGCCCGATGCTCGGCCAGGTTCATCACTTTGTGAAGTACAACAAGGGTAAATCCGAATACAGCGAACACCGGTATTTGGCGGAGGCCAGTCGGCTCTACCGCGTGCTGAACAGCCGATTGGACGGGCGTGACTACATCGCCGGCGAGGGTCGGGGCGAGTATTCCATCGCCGACATGGCCTGCTGGCCTTGGGCCGCACGCTTCGAGTTTCACGAAACGGACCTGAACGCCTATCCCAATGTACGTGACTGGTATGTGCGTATCGCCGGACGCCCAGCGGTCCAACGAGGCTTTCAGGTGCCCAAATATGTGTCTGAGGTGCCCTTGCCGTGAAAGGCTGTCGTGTCTCGCTCATGCTGTGCATGGCATCATGCCAATACCGCCGCCAGTGCGCGTCAGCCAATGCTGATCCCAGCCGCTCGCAGGCCCACCTTGGTCGGGGCTAGACAACCCGGACACTGCCAGACATCCGCTATCGCGGCTTGCTACATGGCACCAGAGGGATACAATCGCATGACATCCGATGCAGAATCCAACCTTTGGGGTATCAACAATGTCCATTGTGCTCGATCGCCGCAGCTTTCTTGCCGGCACCGCAGGCTTTATCGCGCTGCATCCGTTCTCGGCAAATGCCGCACCCAATCAGGCACATTTGCGGATCATGGAGACGACAGACCTCCACGTACATGTTTTTCCGTATGATTACTACGCAGACAAGCCGCGCGATACCATCGGGTTGGCCCGGACCGCATCGTTGATCCAGGCCATCCGCGATGAAGCCTCTAATTCCCTGCTGATCGATAATGGCGACTTTCTGCAAGGCAATCCCATGGGAGATTACATTGCCTACGAACGAGGCATGAAGGACGGCGACACGCATCCGGTGATCCAGGCCATGAACACGCTTGGGTTTGATGCCTCGACCCTTGGCAACCATGAATTCAACTACGGTCTCGACTTTCTTATGAAATCGTTGGCCGGTGCGAATTTCCCTGTCGTCAATGCCAACGTCGCCCTGGAAATGGGAGCAGGTCCGACTCAGGACAAAACGCTGATCCCGCCCTATGTCATTCTCGACCGAATGGTGACGGATGGATCGGGGGCAGAGCATCCGATCAGGGTGGGTCTTATAGGGTTTGTGCCACCGCAGATCATGAACTGGGACCGCCGCCATCTGGAAGGCAAGGTGCAAGCGCGGGATATTCTGGAGACCGCCAAGGCGTATGTCCCGCAGATGAAGGAACAGGGCGCAGATATCATTGTCGTTCTGTCCCATTCGGGCATCGGCGCGGCCAACGCCTCAGACGGCATGGAAAACGCCTCGGTCCCGTTGGCCGGACTCGACGGCGTTGACGCAATCCTGACAGGACACAGCCATCTGGTCTTTCCATCCCCGGACTATGCGGATTTCGCCGGGGCAGATGTAGATGCCGGCACGTTGATGGGCACACCGGCCACAATGGGCGGCTTTTGGGGGAGCCATATGGGCCTGATCGACCTGCTGGTCGAGAAGGACGGCACCGACTGGCGCATCGTTTCCGCCGAAACCGAGGCGCGCCCGATAGCCGAGCGCAACGAAGACCGCTCTGTCACGCCGCTGGTTGAAAGCGATCCCGAGGTGTTGGCATCAGTGCAGGCCGAGCATGACGAGACGCTGACCTATGTCCGTCGCGCCGTCGGCAAGACAGATGCGCCCTTGCACAGCTACTTTGCGTTGGTCGCAGATGATCCCTCGGTCCAGATCGTTTCCATCGCGCAGCTTTGGTATATTGAGCAGATGATGAAGGGCACACCGCACGAAGGTTTGCCGATCCTGTCCGCGGCGGCCCCCTTCAAGGCGGGTGGCCGGGGTGGCCCGGATTACTTTACCGACGTGCCGAAAGGCGACGTTGCGATCAAGAACGTCTCTGATCTCTATCTCTATCCCAACACGGCCCGCGCAGTGCGGGTCACCGGGCAGCAGGTCAAGGATTGGCTGGAACGGTCTGCCGGCATCTTCAATCAGGTCACACCCGGCGCGCAGGATGTCGTGCTGCTGAACCCCGCGTTCCCCAGCTACAACTTTGATGTGATTGATGGAGTCACCTACCAGATCGATCTGTCGCAGCCGTCGAAATATGACCTCAAAGGCGAGCTGCTGGATGCAACCGCAAATCGGATCGTCAACCTGCGCTACAACGGCGCGCCGCTGGACATGGCGGCAGAGTTCATCATCGCGACGAACAACTACCGTGCAAGCGGTGGTGGCAGCTTTCCGGGGGCGACACCGGACACCACCATATTCGAAGGCCCCGACACCAACCGCGATGTCATCGTGCGCTATATCGTCGAAAAGGGCACGATCAGCCCGCGCGCCGAAGGCAACTGGTCCTTTGCCCCGATGGAAGGCACAACGGTCCTGTTTGACACCGGCCCGGCAGCCAAGGCCTATCTCGATCAGGTGGACGCAAAGATCGAAGAAGCCGGAGATGGCCCCAACGGTTTTGCGCGCTTTCGAATCTCACTCTGACGGCTCTGGTGTTCGACCACTGACGGCGAACCCGAAAGACCGTCCTGAAAGCCGCGTTGCCGGTCGTCTATCGGCAATGAAGGCGGATGTGACACGCCCCGGTCACATGGAAATCCGTCAAGCGGCTACGCGTTCGCCGCACCGCTCTTGCAGGTAGTATCCACATAATACCCGTTCCAATTCCTGTTGCGCTAAGGTTCCGCACAACACAGACGTAACGCGGAGGATGTCTTGGCAAAACTTGTTCACTCAATGATACGGGTCCTTGATGAAACCCGGTCACTGGATTTCTACGCGCGCGCTTTCGGATTGGAAGTTGCGGACCGGCTCGATTTCGAGGGGTTTACTCTGGTGTACCTGTCGAACCCTGAAAACACGTTCGAACTCGAACTGACGATCAACAAGGACCAGACCGACCCTTACGATCTCGGCAACGGGTACGGGCATATCGCCTTTGTCGTCGACGATCTCGACGCTGAACACACCCGGTTCGAGGCGGCCGGATTTTCACTGCGCAAGATCGTCGATTTCCAGCAGGAGGGCAAACGGCTTGCCCGTTTTTTCTTTGTGCAGGATCCGGACGGGTACGAGATCGAGGTCATGCAGCGTCATGGACGCTTCCAATAACACCAAAAACAGTCAGCCAAGGGAGGAAATCTTGACTATGCACATACCAGCAAGAGACTTGAACCGACGCCAGCTATTGCAACGCGCCATCGCCGCAGGCGGGGTTGCGGTTGTCGGCACAGGCTTTATCGCAGCGCCGAACGCAGCATGGGCGCTCGAAGTGACAACAATCACCGAGCATCAGATGGCGACACTCATCCAGATGGCGCGCGATATCTACCCGCACGACAAGGTCGGTGACGAGTATTACGTGATCGCCGTCAAGGGCTATGACAGCGAGGACAGCAAAGAGGTTGTCGCGCAAGGCGTGGCCAAGCTTGATGAACTGGCGCAGGCTGCGGGTGCCGACAGTTATCTTGTCACCAAATGGGAAGACAACCGCGTCGCCCTGCTCAAGCAAATCGAAGATGACGCCTTTTTCCAGACGGTACGCGGCGGGCTTGTGACAGGGCTCTACAACCAGAAAGCGGTTTGGTCGATCTTTGGCTACGAAGGCGAGTCATATAGCCTGGGCGGCTATATCGACCGTGGTTTCAACGACATCAACTGGCTGTAGGGAGACAGATCATGGTTGCTAAATTTGACATGACTGATGACAGCGTGGTCGTTGTGATCGGCACCGGTGCCGGCGGCGGCGTATTGGCCAATGAACTGGCACAAAAGGGCGTGAAAGTTGTCGCGCTGGAGGCTGGCGGTCGGTACCTGCCCGATGATTTCGTCAATGACGAATGGGAGAGCTTCGGTCAGTTGGCCTGGCTCGACAAACGCACAACCTCGGGTGACTGGCGCGTGGCCAAGGACTTTTCCGGTCTGCCCGCATGGATCGTCAAGGCCGTTGGCGGAACCACCACTCACTGGGCTGGCGCCTCATTGCGTTTTCAGGATCACGAGTGGAAAGCACGCACCACCTATGGCGAGGTCGAAGGCGCTAACCTCCTGAACTGGCCCATCGATGGCGAAGAAATGGCCCCCTACTACACTAAGGCAGAAGACAAGCTCGGTGTTACACGGACCGGCGATCGCGCCGGCCTGCCGGGAAACAACAACTATCTGGTCTTTGAGAAGGGCGCGAAGGCGCTCGGCTATGAAAAGGTCAACACAGGCCGCATGGCCATCAACAGCGCAGACAATGATGACCGGCTCGCCTGTCAACAGACCGGCTTTTGTTTTCAGGGCTGCAAGTGGGGTGCGAAATGGTCCTCCGCCTACACCGACATACCGCGCGGCGAGGCTACGGGCAATCTCGAGGTGCGCGAGCATGCACATGTCGCCCGGATCCTGCATGACGAGGCAGGCAAGGTGACCGGCGTCGAATACTTCGACAAGGACGGCAACCTGAACCTGCAACAAGCGCGCGTGGTCTGCGTGGCGGGCAACTCCTTTGAGAGCCCGCGCATGCTGCTCAACTCGGCCAGCTCGATGTTCCCAGATGGTTTGGCGAACTCTTCGGGAATGGTCGGCAAGAACTACATGCGCCACATGACCGGTTCGGTCTATGCCACATTCGATCAACCCGTAAAGATGTGGCGTGGCACCACGATGGCGGGGATCATCCAGGACGAGTCCCGTCATGATCCAAGTCGCGGTTTCGTCGGCGGCTACGAGATGGAGACCTTGTCGCTCGGCCTGCCTTTCATGGCCGCCTTCCTGAACCCGGGGGCGTGGGGCCGTGGCTTTACCACCGCGCTGGATGCCTATGAAAACATGGCCGGCATGTGGTTGGTGGGCGAGGACATGCCACAGGAAAGCAACCGCGTGACCCTCAACTCGGATGTGACCGATCAATGGGGTCTGCCCGTGGCGAACGTCAACTTCTCCGATCACGCCAACGACATCGCCATGCGCGAACATGCCTACAAGCAAGGGGCTGCGGTTTACGAAGCCGTCGGGGCGACGCGCATCTTCCCGACGCCACCCTACCCGTCGACGCACAACCTGGGCACCAACCGGATGTCCGCCGACGCAAAGGATGGGGTTGTCAACAAATGGGGGCGCACCCACGACATCGACAACCTCTACATTTCGGACGGATCGCAATTCACGACGGGCGCGTCCGAGAACCCGACGCTGACCATTGTGGCGCTGGCCATCCGTCAGGCGGACTACATCGCGGGCGAGATGACCAAGGGCAACCTCTAGGGCAATACGCGTCAAACTTGGGGCATCTGCTATCACCTATCGCGCTGAAACCCATCAGTTCAGGCAGCGTTGGGTGGTTTAGGGTTGGCGCGAATTGCCCCAAGGCGCACCCGACGTGAAACCGAAAGGCTCCGCATTTTGCCGTGGCTCATTCCGGCATCCGGGTCACAACTACAGCGCCTATCGAGACTATTTCTCGGTAGGCGTTCGATTTTGGGGCAAGAAATTATTTAGTGAAGGAACGGGTTCTGAGGGAGAAAGGTTCCTTGACCACACATTCGAAAAAGATGCGCGCCAGAGCTTCAGATTTTCCAAATCTGGCCAATATCGCAGTCGGCCCACGGAGGCTATCTTGATGTTCAGAAAACAGGAAGGTCTGATGGTCAAGAGTCTTCCGCAACTGTCCTCGGAGGTAGCTTACCCTCCTTTTTCGTCCAAAATCAACCTGAACACCTATGGTGATCCGGATTGTGGGAACTCTGGAGTTGCTCAGGATTTTTCTTTGCCGGCCTTCAAGGGACCAGGAGCACAGCAGAGGACGAAGGCTGTCGTCATCGACATTGATACACGCCAGCCGACAACCGTTCGAGAGAAGACGTCGACAACAAATGCGACGTAAACCATGCCCTGCCATGTGGATACATAAGTGAAATCGCTGACCCAGAGCTGGTTTGGCGACTGCGCTTTGAATTCGCGGTTCACTTTGTCGTCCGGGCAAGGCTGAGAGATATCCGGGTTGGTCGTGATGGCTTTTTTGCCGCGAACAACACCCTGTAATTCCATCGCTTTCATAAGACGTTCGACCGTACAGCGGGCAATGTCGCGGCCCTCGCGCCTGAGCTGGTGCCAAACCTTTCGGGCACCATAGCGGCCACGGCTTTCATCGTGAACGCGCCGAATTTCCTTGCTGTCCGCCACATCTTGGCGCGCCCTGATTGAGGCACATTCAGGATCACGTCTGACGGCCATATGAGCATAATAAGACGATGGTGCGACCGGCAGGACTTTGCAGATCGACCCGACACCAAAGTCCGCGCGATGATCATCGATGAACAAGATCATTTCCTGAACGGGCGGTCGAGCTCCACCTGCGCAAAATAGGCAGAAGCCTCCTTCAGTATCTCATTGGCTTGACGCAGTTCCCGGACCTCGCGCTCAAATTCCTTGACCCGGGCTTTCTCTTCACTGATCGGCCCGTCGCGGGCGCCGGAATCGCGTTCCGCCTGTCGGCACCACGCACGCAGGCTATCGGGCGAACAACCCAGCTTAGGTGCAATCGCTTTATGAGCACCATTGTCGCTGCGATATTCGGAGCGTTGTTCATGGAAAAGCCGGACGCCGCGCGCGCGGAATTCAGCCGTGTAAGTCGGGGTGTGTTTTCTCTGTGTCATAGGGTCCATCCTTGGAGAGTTTTACTCTCCGCTAAACCCGGGGCGGTTCAGTTGCGGGCAGCGATGCGGATTTGGATGTCCGCGACCTGCCGATCAAAATCGCAGGCCATGAGTGATTGACCCGACAACTTGATACAATTCATCTTGCTCTCGACACGGCTCCTGCGGTGATATCCACTCCATCTTCGCCAGAGCGCACGGCCCAGATAATGTGATGCCTGTACCGCCTCGTTGCGCGCGACGGCACCGACGCTGGCAGGCTTCCAGGGCTTGGCATTCTTGCGGGGCGGCACGATGGCATGAGCATCACGTGCGGCAATTGCTTCATGGCATTTTCGGGTGTCATAAGCGCCGTCCATTGCCCGGCAGGCGAATGCGTAGCGATCTGCCGAGAGGGGGCGGTGACGCTACCAATGTCCTGGTCATGTGGAATTTGGTGCAGCAACTCCGGCAACATCGGAGCGTCGTCAACATTGCTGCTGGTGACGTCGACGGCCCGCGCCTCCAGCGTCTCCTCATCAATCCCTGTGTGTATCTTGCCCAAACCCTGCGTTTCGGGCCACCGTGCTTGCGGGCGTTCCATTCGCCTGCACCCTCCGCTTTGATACCGGTGCTGTCCACTGCCCGGCAGTGCATTGCGCAGCAATGTCACGAGAGGGGATGAGCAGGTTCAGCGGGCATTTGGAGCCGCTACTCGGTAGACCACATTCAGCGTTTGCTGGCGACGACATAGGGTGCTGAAATCTGGCACCGGCCAGTTCAGCCCGACCAGCCGCAACAGGCTCTGCACGAACCCGCTCGTCTGCCGAAGCGGCATGCCAAACAACACCTTCAAGGTGAGGCAGGTCTGAATGGCCGCGTCACTTAGACATCGCCGCCGACCCCGCGCCGGCTTCCTCTGTCGCAATGCCTGGATCATCGCCGCCTTCAGTCCGCCGCGCGGTTGTGCGTAGATCGCGGCATAGATCGTCGCGTGGCAGACGCGCTGATCGGGATCATCGGGATGCATGGTCCTGAGCCTGTCTGCGATCTTCCCCGCTGACCAGCGCAAATGCTCCAGCTTCCCCTGACCCAGATATGCAGCGCGCTGCCTTTGATCAGCCTGCGAGGACGCCGGCTTCGCAACCGCCGCGCGTCATTGCTGCAACGCGCTGACACCGGGCTGATGGCCATCGTCCCCACGGCCACGGATGAGTGCTCGGCAAAAATCACGCCACGTTCCTCGCTATTGAGGTGTTTGTATCGTCTGTCCATCGCAACATCCAAAGCGCTCGGGACTCTGGGTGTGGCACTTGAATCCTGAAGCCAAGAAGCCAGCAGGTCGCAAAGCAAGGGCTTCCGCATATTGTAGCTACGCATGAGGCCCGGTGTGCTATTGCTGGGCCAACCAACTGAAAAACTAACAGGTCAAAAAGATGCAAGAACAAATGCCCCCGGCAAGGTTTTTGCCGGGGGCATCTTCATGTCCCAAATTCCGGAATGAGCCAATTTTACCGCAGGGCCTTTTTTGTCTCTGCGGTGTTATCGTCAGTGCTGCCCTTTGGGAACCGACTTTCTGGACCCGCGTTTGCGATTGTTCTCCGCTTCGATCTTGAGGATTTCCTCGGCGGGCAACATATCGAACCCGTCCGAGTGCTGAGTCGGGATCAGACCCTTGAGTTGAAGATCAATTTGACGAAGGCAACACACGCGCAGGAAGGATGTGAAATTGCCGAGATCATGCCCCTCATCAATCGACTCATTGTAAAGCTGATGAAGGAGTTGCGGCACGTTCATATCGTCTGCGGCAGCAATTTCTTCGAGGATCATCCAGAACATGTTTTCCAGCCGGACACTGGTCACCATTCCTTCCATGCGGATAGAGCGCGTCTGGCTGGCCCAAAGATCCGGGTCCGCTCCGATAAACAGTCTGCACATTTCTTTCCCCCCTCACGATGATCGCGTTGAAATGCTAGCCCATATGCCGGGCGCAAGATAGCCTGACATTCACCCCACCGAACGGCCTGTCGCGAAAGTGCTGGAACCGGCCTAGCCTCTTGTGGAAATGCGCGGATAGGCCTCTGCCGCATAGTCCGGAATGCCCCTTCGCCCTTTTGCTTGGTGGCTCTGGACCGCGATATCTTTCCATGTCTGGTAGTCCGAGGCGAGGTTCAGGACCGGCCAATCGCTGCCGAACAGCAGCCGCCTCTCGGGGAACACTTCCAATACATGGCCGATGAAGGGTTTGAGATCCGCTTCACTCCAGTTCTGAGCCGCTTCGGTTACCAGGCCTGAGACCTTGCAGAACACGCGCTCGTCCTGCGCGATGTCCTTCAGATCACGCGCCCAGACATCAAAAGCGTTGTTGCGGATTTCCGGTTTGGCACAATGGTCCACTACCACGCGCAGATCAGGGTACTTTGCAAGAAACACCAGCAGGTGTTTCAGGTGGCGCGGCATTACCAAAGCGTCAAATGTCAGGTTGTGGTCGACCATCGCCGCGATGCCGCGGCCCAGCGTATCGCGCAACATCCATCTGTCATCGGGAATGTCCTGAATCATCGGGCGCAGGCCGACGAGTTTTGGATGTGCTGCAAGCCGAGCGATGGAATCAGGAGCCGTTTTCGCCTCAAGATCGACCCATCCCACCACGCCGTGAATCCAGTCGTATTCGTCAGCGAGAGACAGCAGGAACTTGGTTTCGGCCTCGGTGTCGGCCGCCTGAACGGCGATTGTTCCATGAATACCCGCAGCGTCGAGCAAAGGCTTCAGATCCTGAGGCAGGAAATCGCGATAGAGCGCCTCCAGTTCTGGTGTCAGCCAGCCATAGTCTCCGCGGTCGAGTTTCCAGAAATGTTGATGTGTATCGATAACCATCGTCTCTGCCTTTGATTTTGGACCTCAGGTGCGCCAGACGTCCGCCTCTGAGGTACCGCCATAGATTGCCGTCAGTTCCCTGGCCAATTGGCCATGCAGGAGGACCACTTCTTCGAGTGTCGGAACCTTCAGATCATCAACGCGTTCCAGATAGGGACAACTCAGCACCGCAGCGGCACGTCCGCCCGGATCAAAAATCGGGAAAGCGATATTGGTCACGCCGAGCGCGGTTGTCGACGGCATCTGTTCATAGCCGAGGTTGCGAATGCGTTCGATGTGACCCGAAAGCCCATCTCGGTCGATCGCCGGCTCGCCAACGGCCAACCTGTGCTGTTCGATGAGGTCTTCGATTTCATCGTCACTGCGAAAGGCCGCCAGAACCCTTCCGGAGCCGGTGTTCCACAGCCCGACGACGGTGCCGGTCTTCAACGCCAATCCCCAGTTGCCGGGCGATTCCGCCGAGGCCACGATCACGATATCCCCGTTGCTCTCCATTCCCATATGGCAGGATTGCCAGGTCCTGCGCGTCAACGCGCGCATTCTCGGCAATCCATGCTCGATCACACGACCGATCGGTGGATGCCGTTGAGAAATCGAAAACATCTTGAGGCTCAGCGAGTAGCGGTCGCCCGACAATGAACGCGTGACATAGCCGCGACGCACGAGCGTCGAGAGCATGCGGTAAATCTCAGAGGGGGACCGGTCCAATGATCTTGCGACTTCGCCCTGCGTCAGACCCTCACCATGACTGGCCAGAAGCTCGATGATGTCGAGTCCCTTCTCAAGAGCCGGAGCGCGGTACTTGTCGGTGGTGTCGTCCATGCCAGCCCTGACTTCCTCTGCCCAGGGGATTTTCGGGCACAAGGTAATTCAAGTCAAGATTGATTTATAAATGAATAGATGATTTACATACGAATGAATAAGCGAGTTTTCCAAACGACAACCTGGGAGGGAAAAATGAGGAAACGCAATATTATCATGGCCTTGATGTCGAGCGCGGCCCTGGTGGCCGTCACCGACTCGGCCATCGCTTCGGATTGGGGCAGCTTTGATGGTGTCACGGTCGAGGCCAAGCTTATCGGCGGTCAACAGTATGAAGCACTTTATGGCCGCATTGCCGAGTGGGAGGCCGCAACCGGCGCCACCGTCAACATCATCTCAAAAAAAAGCCATTTTGAGATCGACAAAGAGATCAAGTCTGACATGGCTGCAGGCACCACAAACTGGTGTGTGGGTTCCAACCATTCATCGTTCGCCCCCCAGTACGAGGGCCTGTATGTCGACCTGAAGGGGCTCGTTTCCGAAGAATCGATTGCCGAGTTCGTTCCGGGAAACATCAAGGCGTCCACGGTTGATGGCGAGCTGTTGATGCTGCCGCGCGCGCAATTCGACGTTTCGGTCCTCTATTACCTCAAGTCGAATTACGAGGACGCCGACAAATCCGCTGCATTCAAGGCAGAATATGGCTATGATCTGGCCGTTCCGGAAACCTGGGCGCAGGTAAAGGATCAGGCGATCTTCTTTGCCGACCCGCCAAACTTTTACGGCACACAGTATGCGGGCAAGGACGAGGCGATCGTCGGGCGATTCTACGAGATGGTTGTGGCCGAGGGTGGCAACTACCTGGACGAAAACAAGAAACCGATCTTCAACTCGGACGCGGGGCAGCGGGCTTTGCAATGGTTTGTTGATCTCTACGAGGCCAACGCCGTGCCCGCCGGTACGACGTCCTATGTCTGGGACGATCTCGGTCAGGGCTTTGCCAGCGGGACTGTCGCTCTGAATCTTGACTGGCCGGGCTGGGCCGGGTTCTTCAACGATCCCGAGTCGTCAAAGGCCGCTGGAAATGTCGGCGTGGCAATCCAGCCGATGGGCTCGGTCACCCGCACGGGCTGGTCTGGCCATCATGGATTCTCGGTGACCAACGACTGCACGAACAAGGAGGCGGCGGTGTCACTGGTCAACTTCCTGACCAGCGAAGAGAGCCAGCTCGCCGAGAGCGCCGGTGGGTCGTTGCCGACCCGGTCGGCGGTCTGGGATGCGAACGTCAAGGCGGCACAGAATGGGGATGATCCTTACCGTGCCGAAGCGCTGGCCGCATTCGCCGCCGGCGCCGAATATGCCTTTGCAGTGCCGCCGATCCCCGAGTGGGGCGAAACCACCAACATCGTGTTCCCGGAACTGCAGGCCGCGATTGTCGGTGACAAGACCGTCCAGGAGGCACTGGATGACGCCGCCGCAGAGGTGGACGAACTGATGCGCGAATCCGGCTACTACTAAATCGTTCCGCGTTAAACCTGAATCACCTAGCGATGCCTGAAATCATAGATTTCAACGCGTTAGGTAACACCGGATGATCCAAGTTAAACGCGAAACGCTCTAGGCAACACATCGTGTTCGGGGGCGGGCCTGCCCGGCCCCCGGCCGCCGCAAACGCTCTAATAGGTGCATCATGACCCGCCGCCGCTTGCCCGAGTGGTTTGTCCTTCTGTTGCCTGCGATCATCGTGATTGCCGCAGTTGTGCTCATCCCCCTCATCTTTTCGCTCTATTCGAGCTTTACGCCCTACAAGCTGACGCGGCCCTCAACGCTGTGGAAATGGGTCGGAACCTACAACTACGAAAAGATCCTGACAGATGCGAAGTTCTGGGCAGCCTTCGGACGCACGGTGCTGTTCCTGACCATCGTTCTGAACGTGGAGCTGCTGTTCGGGCTTGGCATCGCGCTCTTGATGAACAGGGTGACATGGGGTCAGCGCACCTTGCGGACGATCCTGATGTTCCCGATGATGTTCTCGCCGATCCTCGTGGGCTTTCAGTTCAAGTTCATATTCAACGACAATATCGGGTTGGTGAACAACGTGCTGCAGTCGCTGGGATTTGACGTCGCGCTGCCATGGCTGGTTGTCGGAAAGCTGGCCATGTTCTCGATCATGTTCGCCGAGATCTGGATGAGCACCTCCGTCTTCGCGATCCTGATCCTCGCAGGGCTCTTTGCCATGCCACGCGATCCGCTCGAGGCGGCCAAGGTCGATGGGTGCACCCCGTGGCAGACATTCCGCCACATCACCCTACCCTTTCTGATGCCTTTCATCTACATCGCCATGACCATCCGCAGCCTCGATGTGGCGCGGGCCTATGACATCGTGCAAATCATGACAGGGGGTGGCCCCGCACGTCGCACAGAGCTGTTGTGGACCCTGATGAGCCGCACCGGCTATGTCGACGCCCGCATGGGGCTGGCCAATGCGATGGGCTATGTCTCGATCATCCTTTCCATCCTCTTCACCATCTATTTCTTCCGCAAACTCAGCGCCGCACGCGCCGAAATCGGAATGGCGGGATAGTCAAATGGACCACAACCTCACCCACCGGAATCGCAAGCGCGCCCTGAAAACGCTTCATTTCATCGTGCTCTTCCTGACCATGTCGATCATCTGCATTCCAGGCCTCTGGATCGTGCTGAATTCGTTCCGTCCCACGGTCGAGATCATGGCCAAACCGCCGGTGTGGAATCCGTCGTTCACCCTAGAACACTACCGCGCCATGTTTGGCGGTGCCGGTGAGGGCGGCGTTCCGGTCTTCTCGTATTTTCGCAACTCTCTTATCGTCTCGGTGACGTCGACCCTCATCGCCATACTGATCGGCATGTCCGGCGGCTATGCCTTT
Organism: Sedimentitalea todarodis; assembly: GCF_032595355.1. Classification (NCBI taxonomy): domain Bacteria; kingdom Pseudomonadati; phylum Pseudomonadota; class Alphaproteobacteria; order Rhodobacterales; family Paracoccaceae; genus Sedimentitalea; species Sedimentitalea todarodis. The sequence goes on from NZ_JASMWN010000015.1 coordinate 124,691, forward strand.
GCCCGTTATCGGTTCAAGGGAAAGTCAGGCTATTTTGTCGGCTTGATGCTGTTTCGCGCGGTGCCGGGTGTCGCACTTTCTCTACCCTTGTTCATCGTCTTTGCCCGCTTGGGCATCATCGACACGCATTTCGGTCTGATATTGGCGTATGTGGCGATGAACGTGCCGTTCACCATCTGGCTCACTGACGGCTTCTTTCGCCAGATCCCCAAGGAACTGCACGAAGCTGCCGAGATCGACGGCTGCACCCGGTGGCAAGCCTTCTGGCGGGTTGAATTTCCGGTGGCGCGATCGGGTGTTGCCTCGGCTGCGATTTTCGCCTTCCTCACCTCCTGGAACGAATTTGCACTGGCCTCGCAGTTGACCCGATCCGTTGGCTCAAAAACCATGCCCGTGGGCCTGTTGGACTTTACGGCAGAGTTCACCATCAACTGGGGCGGCATGTGCGCGCTGGCAGTCCTGATGATCGTGCCGGCCTTGATCCTTACCTTCATCGTACAAAAGCACCTGATTGCCGGCCTCACGTTCGGCGGCGTCAAAGGATAAAGACATGACCGAAGTATGCCTTTCAAACGTCGTCAAGGATTACGGCAAGTTTCGCGCAGTGCACGGAATTGATCTGAGTATTCAGGATGGTGAATTCGTCGTGCTGGTCGGCCCCTCAGGCTGTGGAAAATCCACCACGCTTCGCATGATCGCTGGCCTGGAAGATATCTCGGGCGGCGAGATCACCATCGGTGGCCGTGTCGTCAACGATCTGCCGCCGCGCGAGCGGAACATCTCGATGGTCTTCCAGAACTACGCGCTCTATCCGCATATGACTGTGCGCGAAAACCTCGGGTTTTCCCTGAAGATCGCCAAGGCCGACGCGGCAAGGATCGGCGCGGCGGTCAAGGAAGCCGCCGAAATTCTGGGCCTGAATGAACTGATGGACCGAAAGCCCTCCGAACTCTCAGGTGGGCAGCGGCAACGCGTCGCGATGGGCCGTGCCATCGTGCGCCATCCTGATGTCTTCCTCTTTGACGAGCCACTCTCGAACCTTGACGCCAAGCTGCGCACCCAGATGAGAGTTGAGATTAAGAAACTCCATCAACGCGTTGGAAACACCATTATTTACGTGACCCACGATCAGGTCGAAGCGATGACGCTGGCCGACCGGATCGTGCTGATGCGGGATGGGCATATCGTGCAGGTCGGCACGCCGCTGGACCTCTTCAATGCGCCTGTCAGCACGTTTGTTGCAACCTTCATCGGTTCACCCCCCATGAACCTGATCGACGGCCGCGTCACGGATGCCGATACGATCAGCCTCGCGGGCGGACCTGCCGTACCGGTGCCTGTCGGCGTGCGCGGACTGGTCAAATCGGGGCAGAAGATCCAACTCGGTTTTCGAGCAGACAATCTGATGCCCGATGGCCATTCCGTGCAGGAGGGTGGTGAAATGACCGCGTTGGATCTGACCGTGACGCTGACCGAGCCACTGGGCACAGAGACATTGCTCTTTACCGAGGTCGCCGGCACCGAAGTGCAGGCCAAGATGCTCAATCCGCGCCCTGTGCGCCCGGGTGAAACCCTGAAATTCCACCTGATGCTGGACAAATGCCATGTGTTTGATGCTGCCAGTTCAGAAGCGATCCGGAGATAGGATATGGCCAAGATTACGCGCGTAGAACTTCAAATGATCAACCTCGTTCCCAAGGTAAAGAGGGTTGATGCCATCCAGTCTTTTGTCAGCCAGGAAACGCCTTTCGTGACGCTCCACGACAGCGACGGGGCCGTCGGGACCGGGTACAGCTATACCATCGGCACCGGTGGTCCGTCGATCATGGCGCTGCTGGAGCGTACGCTGGCTCCTGCGCTGATCGGGCAAGACCCCGACCGGATCGAAGGCATTTGGCGGGACCTGTTGTTCAGGACCCATGCAACGGCGGTCGGGGCGATTACCTCTCTGGCGCTCGCCGCGATCGACACGGCATTGTGGGACCTGAAGTGCAAGAAGGCTGGCCTGCCGCTCTGGAAAGCCGCAGGTGGTGCGCGCGAGCGTATCCCGCTCTACACCACCGAAGGCGGCTGGCTGCATCTGGAGACGCAGGCCTTGGTCAGTGATGCGGTCGAGATGCAGGGCCGCGGCTTTCGCGGGTCCAAGATCAAGATCGGGTGCGAGCATATCAGCCAGGACGCGGCGCGGCTTGAGGCCGTGCGCGCCGCAGTCGGTGACAGCTACGAGATCATGACTGACGGCAACCAGGGGTTCACCCTGTCAGAAGCGATCCGCCGGGCGCGGGTTCTCGAGGAAAACGGCATCGGCTGGTTCGAGGAACCCATGCCGGCGGATGATGTGAATGCCCATGTCGAACTGTCGCGGCGCACGTCGGTGCCGATTGCCGTTGGCGAAAGCATGTATTCCGCCAGCCAGTTCAAGGACTATCTGCAACTGGGCGCGGCTTCGATCGTTCAGGTCGACGTGGCACGGATTGGAGGGATTACACCCTGGCTCAAGGTGGCGCATCTGGCCGAAGCGTTCAATGTCATGGTCTGTCCGCATTTCCTGATGGAACTGCATCTCCCGCTGGTTTGCGCGGTGCAGAACGCAAAATGGCTCGAATACATCCCGCAACTCGACAGCGTCACCGCTGAGACCATGCAGATCAAGGACGGGTTCGCGGTGCCCTCGGATGAACCCGGCCTTGGCATCAATTGGGACGAGGACGCCATCGCAGACAAATCCCTGATGTTCGTCGCAATCGATGGTGCGACCTGATGCAGCGCATGGGAATGGTGATCGGGATCAAGCCCGATATGATCGAGACCTACAAACGCCTGCACGCTGCGGCCTGGCCGGACGTTCTGGCGCAGATCGCCCAGAGTAACATTCGCAACTACACCATTTTCCTGCGAGAGCCGGAAAATCTGTTGTTCGGATACTGGGAGTATCACGGCACGGATTTCGAGGGTGACATGGCCCGCATGGGCAATGACCCCAGAACGCGCGAATGGTGGCGCCACACCGATCCCTGCCAGTCGCCACTTGCCAGCCGCGCCGACGGCGAGCAATGGGCGATGATGCAGGAAGTCTTTCATACGGATTGAAACATGACACAGAACAGAGGCCAATCCGGCCTGCAAGAAACAAACGTGGTCGCGGCCTGATGACACGCATTACCGGACTAGTGACACATGACCTGCGGTTTCCGACCTCTGCGTCGCTGGATGGCTCGGACGCGATGAACCCCGATCCGGATTACTCGGCGGCCTACGTGGTGCTGGAAACCGACGGTCAGCATCGGGGACATGGCCTGACATTTACCATCGGGCGCGGTAACGAAATCTGTATCACGGCGATCAAGGCCATGCGCCATTTGCTGATCGGACTGGAGATGGACTGGATCCGCGAGGACATGGGGCGGTTCTGGCGCCACGTGACCGGCGACAGCCAGTTGCGTTGGATCGGGCCGGACAAGGGCGCCATTCACCTTGCCGCGGGTGCGGTGGTGAATGCGGTCTGGGATCTCTGGGCCAGGGAAGCCGGCAAGCCGGTCTGGCAACTGGTCGCAGAAATGTCGCCCGAAGAGATTTTGAACCTGATCGACTTTCGCTATCTGACCGACGTGCTGACCAAGGCCGAGGCATTGGTCATCCTGCGCGATGGCGCAGAGGGAAAGAGCGACCGGGTCGCCAAACTCAAGTCCGAAGGCTATCCCTGCTACACGACATCCGCAGGATGGCTCGGCTATCCCGACGATAAACTGCGCCGCCTTTGCCGGGAAGCCAGAGCATCCGGCTATACGCACACCAAGTTCAAGGTGGGTCGCAACCTGCAAGATGACATTCGCCGCCTGACCATTGCCCGGGAAGAGTTGGGCGAAGACATGAATATCATGATCGACGCCAACCAGGTCTGGGAAGTTGATCAAGCCATCGACTGGATCAGGGAACTGGCCTTTGCGCGGCCGTTTTTCATCGAAGAGCCCACCAGTCCAGATGACATCCTCGGCCACGCCAAGATCCGCAAAGGCATTGCGCCAATCAGGGTGGCGACGGGTGAGATGTGTCAGAACCGGATCATGTTCAAACAGTTCATCGCCGCCGGCGCGATTGATATCGTTCAGGTCGATGCCTGTCGCATGGGCGGGTTGAACGAGGTAGTGGCCGTGATGCTGATTGCCGCGAAATACGGTCTTCCCGTCTGGCCCCATGCCGGGGGCGTGGGCCTCTGCGAATATGTGCAGCACCTCGCGATGATCGATTATCTCGCAATATCGCGCGAGAAGAACGACAATCGGATCGAATATGTCGATCACCTGCACGAACATTTCGTCGATCCCTGCATCGTCAAGCGCGGTGCCTATCTCGCGCCGCGGGCACCGGGGTTCTCGATCGAAATGAAGGCCGCTTCCATTGCAGAGTTCACGTTTCAGGAAACAGATTCCGACACCGACCAAAAAGGAGCGGCGCGATGCGTTTGAACAGGATCGGCACCACGGACGTCAAGGTCACCGAGATTTCCTTTGGCTGCGCAAGCATCGGCAACCTGTATCGCGCGGCGACGGATCAGGAGGCCCAGGACGTGTTGCAATGTGCGTGGGACGCGGGCATTCGATATTTCGACACGGCACCGCGCTATGGTCGCGGATTGGCGGAACAGCGTCTGGGTCGGTTTCTGTCGCGCATGCCGCGCGACGCGTTTGTGGTCTCGACCAAGGTCGGACGTGTGCTGTCACCGGGCGCGCCGATGGCAGAGGTCGACGGATTTGTCGATCCGCTCCCCAATGCCGTGCGCCATGACTACTCCGGCGACGGTCTCGAAGCGTCACTGGAAAACAGCCTCGATCTGCTTCAAACGACCTATGCCGACATCATATTTGTCCATGACATCGGCACATATACGCACGGCGCAGACAACGCCGCGCATATGGAGGCCTTTCTTGGCTCAGGGTTCGAGCGTCTTGTTCGCCTGAAAGAGCAGGGCAGGATCCGGGCGTTTGGGCTGGGTGTGAACGAAAATCAGATTTGCCTGGATGTGATGGACCACGGCCCGATCGACGTCATTCTGCTGGCCGGTCGATTGACACTGCTCGATCGCAGTGCAGAGCGGGAATTGACGGCCAGATGTCGCAGGCAGGACACGAGCCTTGTCCTTGGCGGTATCTTCAATTCCGGAATACTTGCAACCGGCCCGGTCAAAGGAGCAACCTATGACTACGAACCGGCGACGCCCGAAGTCATCGCGCAGGTAACGCACTTGCAAGCCAAGGCCGAGCAACTTGGCGTTCCTTTGGCGACGGCGGCCCTGCATTTTGCACGGCGACATGAATTGACGGCTTCGGTCCTGCTGGGAACCGCCAAGGTGTCCTCGCTGCAGTGCAACCTGGCGGCACTGAACACACCGGTTCCAGAGGCGTTTGATCGGCATTTCTCTTAACCTATTTCAGGGCGCGATATCGTGTGGCGATTGCTTTCTGCTGGAAACCCGAAAAGGAGCAAATCACGCGATTGACCGCTGCGTCCGGCCTGTCGATCGGTCAGGCTGCCGCCCATCGTCTTTGCCAACGACCGGACCAGCGTGGTGATGGCGGGTTGAAGACTTCCAGCTGTTCCGCCGCAGGCGATACTGAACCCGCCTCGAGCAGAGCACAGACCCACTGGTTTTTGGAGCGATAGTTGTGAAATCGGACCGCTTTTGGATATCTCAAATGCCATGAGTGAGGCCTGAACTATTGATTATCGGGTCGCCCTGACATTGGATAGTCTGACGGCGATATCAATGTCAGGAGTCGCGCCATGCCGCAGCAGTATCCGCCGGACCACACCAAAGCCGGTATCGACGCCGCGATCTCAGAGCTCGTGATCGCCAATCGCATTCTGGCCCGCGAGGATGTGATCGATGATTTTGGCCATGTGAGTTTGCGCCACCCATTCGATCCCGGGCGGTACTTTCTGTCACGGTCCCGCAGTCCGGCCAATGTAACACGTGACGACATTCTGGAATTTGATCTGGACGGCAATCTGCTCGGCAACGATCACCGAAGCCCCTATCGCGAGCGTGCCATTCACGGTGAAATCTATCGCGCCCGCCCGGATGTCAACGCCGTAACCCATCATCATGCACGGTCTGTCCTGCCGTTCACGATGACACAGGAACCGCCTCTCAAACCAGTGTTTCACATGGGTTCGGTGATTGGAACAAGGATCGACACATGGGACAGCCAGGATGAATTCGGCGATACCAACATGCTGGTTGAAACCGCCGAGCAGGGCGCGTCGCTGGCGCGGGTGCTTGGTCGGAACCGAGTTGCCTTGCTGCGAGCGCACGGAGCGGTCTGTGCTATGCCGACGCTGAGACAGGTTTGCATGGTGTCGATCTACCTCAAGGAAAACGCAGAGCTTTTCCTGAACGCACTTCAGATCACACGCCCCGGATACATCAGCGAGGGCGAGGCCCGGCTGGCCTCGGAGACATTGCTCAACGATCTCTGTGTGGACCGCGCGTGGGACTACTGGACGGCGCGGGCTGGTTTCGCCGGATTGTAGCTGACCTGAGGAAAAACCGAGCAACCACGCAGTCATTTGCCTTGGAAACGGGGCAGTAGGCACTGGCGGACGAGAGCGTTGACAACATTATAGAGACTTCTATCATGCATAATATTAGATAGCTAAGTGTTTGACCGTTGATCTCAACCGGTACAGGCATCAGCGATCAGGGAGGAAGATCAATGAACAGCATTATCCGGAGCGCCATACTGGCGCTGTCATTTGCGCTGGCGGCCGGAGGGGCCAATGCGCAGGTCTATAACCTGACCATGTGTGGAGCGAGCCCCGGCGGGTTGTGGAGCCTGCTCGGCGCCGGTGTCGACGCGGCGGTAAAAGAGGCCTATCCGGGATCGACGGTGACCTATCAAACCTCTGGCGGCGGTCTGGCCAATGTTGCGCTCCTGGCGCAGGGAAAATGCGATCTGGCGATTATTCACGATGCCGAGGCCAAGGCCGCGCTGGCCGGTTTGCCGCCTTTCAAGGAAAAGATGGACCACCTTGCCACCGTCGCACAGCTGTATTCCTGGGCGCCGATGCAGGCGATCGTGAATGCCGATTATGCCGAGGAGCATGGGCTGACCTCGCTTGAGGACATCGCCGCCAAGAAACTGCCGATCACGGTGGTCCTCAACCGGCGTGGCAACATCGTCAGCGGGATCGGAGAATCGATGCTGAACGCCGTCGGCGCAAGCCCGGATCAGATCAAGGAATGGGGTGGCAGCGTGGAATATGCGGCCTCGGGCGAACAAGGCGACCTGATGCGTGACCGGCGTGTGGACATGTTGTTGAATTCTCTCTTTGTCAATCACTCTTCGATCCGCGAACTGGCGTCTTCAATCGATGTGAAGCTGCTGCCGATCAGCGAAGCGACCGTGCAGACCGTTATAGATGAATGGGATATTCAGGCCTATACCATCCCGAATGCGGCCTATGACTGGACCAATGCAGACACGCTGACCCTGACGGTTTCCGCACAGTTGTTCGTGCGCGCAGATGCCGACCCCGAGATGGTCGGCAATGTGGCAGCCGCGCTCGTCACGCATATCGACAAGCTGCAGGGCGTTCACAAGGCGATGGCGCCTTTGGACGTCGAGCTGATGGGCGGGGCCAAGACCGTGCCCTATCACCCCGCAGCGCAGACCGTCTTTGACAAGTCCGGCTCCTGAGCGGTTCAGTCTTGACTGAAACAGCGGGCGGGCGCCTTTGCGCCCGCCTGGCAGATCCACCCGCGAAGTCCCGAGGCAGGTAGGCGTGTTCGATTTCTTCTTCAGCACTGGTACGCGCCGTCGCCCCGAAGGTCTGACCGGGCATCTGGCCAAGGCCTTTGCTGCCGGGTCTGCGATTTGGGTGGTCTATGCCGCGGGCTTTTCACGCGCGGATTCCCTGACATTGACCATGACGTTTCTGGCGTTGATGCTGGTGTTGACCTTCCTGTTGATCGGGCCGTCCCCGACATCGGCCAAGACCCGCGTGAACCTGATTGATTGGGTTTTGGCAGCACTGTCGGTCGCGGTCGGTACATATTTCGTAACGCAGGCAGACCTGATCTCGATGCGGATCACTCTTCTGGACCCGCTGGATACGGCTGACGTGATCTCGGCATCGGTGATCCTGCTGCTGGCGATCGAAGCGATGCGCCGCACCGTCGGAATGGGCCTGACGCTGATCGTGCTGCTCTTTCTGGCGTACAACCTTTGGGGTGATCGCCTCGGCGGCGTTCTGGGACATGGCGAGATCAGCTATGTCCACTTTCTCGATATTACCGTCTTTACAACCGACGGGCTTTTTGGTGTCCCGCTGCGCGTTGCGGCGACCTATGCCTTTCTGTTCGTGTTGTTCGGCACCGCCCTTTCCAAGGCAGGTGGCGCACAGTTCTTCTACAATCTCGCGGCCTATCTGACCGGTGGTACCGTCGGCGGGCCGGCCAAGATCGCGGTGGTCTCCTCCGGTCTCTATGGGACGATCTCGGGCAGCCCGACTTCGGATGTGGTCACCACGGGCAGCGTGACCATCCCAATGATGAAGACGATGGGTTACCGCCCCGCCTTTGCTGCCGCGACCGAGGTCGCCGCCTCGACGGGGGGCAGCCTGTTGCCGCCGGTGATGGGTGCCGCCGCCTTCATCATGGCCGAATACACCGGCATCCCCTATGCCGAAATCGCGCTGGCGGCCTTGATCCCCGCGCTGCTGTATTACGTGCCGATCTACCTGCAGGTCCATTTGCGGGCCCTGCGCGAAGGCCTGCGCGGCGTCGATCTGTCGACGATCCCTTCGTTGGGCCGGATCATCAAGGACGGCGGGTTGTTCGTGGTGCCGCTGGTGGTGATCAGCTGGGCGCTGATCAAGGGATATACCCCGACCTATTCCGCGCTCTATGGGCTGGCCGGAGTGCTCGGCGTGTCGATGCTACGCAGGGCGACTCGCATGGGGATTGCGGATATTTACGATGTACTGGCCGAGACCAGTTTCCGCATGGTCGCCGTGGCCGGGGCCTGTGCCGCAGCGGGGCTGGTGATCGGCGGGATCACGATGACCGGACTGGCATCGAAATTTTCGACACTCGTGTTCATGATCTCCGGGGCAGACGTGCTGGCATCGCTGATCATCGCAGCCTTACTGACAACGCTGCTGGGGATGGGGATGCCGACTCCGAGCGCATATATTCTTGCTGCGGTCCTGATCTCACCGGTTATGCAGGACCTGGGAATTGATCTGCTGGCCGGGCACCTGTTCATTCTCTATTTTGCGGTCATGTCTGCCCTGACCCCGCCCGTGGCGGTGGCGGCCTATGCAGCTAGCGCCATTGCGGATGAAAACCCGCTGGTGATCGCTGTGCAGGCGGTCAAGATCGCCTTGGGTGCGTTTCTCATCCCCTTCGCCTTTGTCTATCAACCCGCCTTGCTGCTGAAGGGCAGCGTGGTCGAGATCCTGGTTGCGGTGATCGGTGCGGTCGCCGGGCTGAGTTTGGTGGCGGTGGCAGCCGAAGGGTACTACCGGACACCATTGGGTCGTGGTCCGCGTCTGGCGCTGACTGCGGCAGGGCTGTTGTTGCTGTTTGGCGGCTTGCTGTCCTGGCTCGGGGCGCTGGTTCTGGCCGGGTGCGCCTGGGTCTGGAGCAAGGCACAGGAGCGCGCGCCTGAGGCCAAAGGCGCGACTGGCGAATGACCCTCTCTTTCGTGGGATCCTTGCGGGAACCCCGATCAGGCTCTATCACGACACTAGGAAAGAACAGTCCGGCAGGCGAATAGAATGGACAATGGCGACACGGGCTTGATCGACGAGCGCCTGGCACGGCTGGTCCGTCTGGCAGCGCGCGCATTCAACCGCACATTGCAGATTCGCCTGTCCGGTCACGGGATCAGCTTTGGTCAGTGGATATTCCTGCGCATCCTCTGGACCAAAGAAGGCCAATCTCAGCGCGAGCTCAGCCGGATGGCTGGCGTGACCGAGCCGACGACACACACCGCCTTGCAAAAACTCGAGACTCTTGGCCTGATCACCCGGCGCAACCTGCCCGGCAACCAACGCCGCCAGCATGTCTTTCTGAGCGAAAAGGGTCGTGACCTGCGCGATCAGTTGGAGCCGTTGGCAGTTGAGGTCAACGACGTGGCCGTTGGCGGTCTGGACAGAACAGCACAGGACGCGCTTCGCGATGCACTGCTGACGATTATCGATAACCTGAAACGGGATGAGGAAGAGGCCGCCACACGCGGCGCGCGTATGCCGCCCACCCGAAACAGCAGCGTGGACATCTGAGCGCTGCGGCTATTCTGCGGCGGCCCTGCCATGCCGGGTCAGATCGCGCCAGTCTGTTTCTTTTGGATAGACCCCTTCGCGCGAGGCGATTTGGGCCTGCGGCAAACGCGGCTCTTCCGTGCCGATGGCTCTGCCGCCTTCGGCGATTTTGCTGGCCGCATCCACCATCAGACGGCGAAACTCGACAATTGCCAGATCCGACGCACCCAACGTGTCACTGTGCCGTTCGACCCGCGCGCCCATACTGACCCACATCGCTATGTCCTGGTTGGGGATACCGCGGATGCCGGTGAAATTTCCCTCTTTCATCAGGTCGCGATCTTGCAGGAAATTATTGTCATCTCGGCGGTTTGGACGCCATAGTTCATCCAGATCCTCACCGGGAACGGCATGATTGAAATGTCGCCAATCCTCGGTCGAAGGCGTGTTGCGATCACCCCATGCAATGAAGTGAAAGGCGGTTTCCTCGTCATTGATCGGCACGATCACGGAGGCCACGTTGTAATTGTTGTTGGGCGGGATCAGCGAATAATAGGGGGCCACGAATTCGGTGATGCGAAGATAGTTGTGCGTTTGCGCGTTCTTGATCGGGCGTCGGATCGCCGCATAGTGAAACCCATAGCTGGTGGTTTCCGTCTGCATCCGGGGCGACTTGTCGGTTGATGGCCGGTACCAGGCCCTGTCATCCGCCGCCGCCCCTTCGACACGCGCCGGTTTCATATCTGACGAATGCAGGGACGAGCTGTGCGCGCTGTCGATCTGGCCCTCGTGGATCTGTGCCCAGTTGGCTGGCACGCGGATCTTGAGGATTGCGATGGGGATGTCATTTGCGGGGGCGAATGCGGGTGGATCAAAGGCGGGCGCGTTTTCGGCCTTACCCAGCCAGGCCCAAACAAACCCACCCCACTCGTTGACCGGATAGGCACGGGCACTGACCTTGTTCATCAGCGGGCTGCCTTCGGGTTCCGAAGACATGGCCAGCACCTTGCCTTCAACGTCGAATTTCCAGCCGTGATACAGGCAGCGCAAACCGCATTCTTCGTTCCGCCCGTAAACCAGCGACGCCTTGCGGTGCGGGCAGAGTTCATCCAGCAACCCGACACGCCCCATGCTGTCGCGGAAGGCAACATATTTTTCACCCAGACACTCGACACGCAGCGGCGCACCATCCGGCTCGGCCACCTCTTCGATCAGGCAAACGGGGGTCCAGTGCTGGATCATCAGTTGGCGCATGGGTGCGTCGCCGGTAACAAGCGTCAACAGGTCGTTTTCTTTCCGGGTCAGCATGGGCATCTCCTTGGTGGGTCACCAGTCAGGTCTGCAGACCACAATCGGGTACCTTGTTGACAGAATATACTTAGCTATCTAAGTACATACAAGACGGAATATGAGGGCGAAAATGACCGCGGATCAGCCACGGCAGGTGATGGTAACAGGGCGGCGAGACCTGACGCCAACGATCACGGAATTCGTGCTGTCACCGACACCGGGCGGCAGCCTGCCACCGATCAGCGCCGGGGCCCATGCCACCCTGCGCACGCCATCCGGCGCAATGCGGCGCTACTCCGTCATCAATCCTGAATTGAGCCCTGAAACCTATGTGATTGCGGTCAAGCGTGAGACCGACAGCCGCGGAGGCTCTGCCTCGATGCATGAACAGGCAAGACTGGGAACGGTGATGGACCTGATGGAGGTCGAGAACAGCTTTGCCCTGACCGACGCCCCGGACTACCTGTTGATCGCAGGCGGCATCGGAATAACCCCGATCCTGTCGATGGCGCGCGAACTGGATCGCGCGGGCAAGCCATTCCGCATCATCTACTGCTCCCGCGACGCAAGAGAAACCGCCTATCTCGACGAGATGTCGATCACCTATGGCGACCGGCTCACGTTGCACCACGATGGTGGTGATCCCGCAGAGGTCTATGATTTCTGGGACCATTTTGAAGAACCACAGAAAGCCCACGTCTTTTGTTGCGGCCCAAAGCCGCTGATGGAGGAAATTCGCGCGATTTCAGGCCACTGGCCCGAGGGTCGTGTACATTTCGAAGACTTCAAGCCGGTCGAGGTGGTACGGGCGGATGACGTCGCCTTTGACGTTGAATTGCGCAAATCGGGGCGGACGATCACGGTTCCTGCCGACCGGTCGATCCTGGAAGCGCTGCGCGATGCGGGTGAGCGCACTGTCAGTTCCTGCGAGAGCGGCACCTGCGGTACATGCAAGACGCGGCTGATTGCTGGGGACGCGGATCACCGCGATATGGTCTTGATGGACGAGGAAAGAGCCGAAAAGATCATGATCTGTGTCAGCCGCAGCGCCGGCGGAGGTTTGGTCCTTGACCTCTGAACCGATCAGGCTGGGCGTGGCGGGGTTGGGCCGGGCCTTTGTCCTGATGCTGCCGACCTTTCGCGCCGATACCCGGTTGCGTCTGACTGCCGCAGCGGCGCCGCGCGCGGCCAGCCGCACTGCGTTTCGAGGTGAATTCGGAGGAACGACCCATGCCGATGTCGGGGCTTTGTGCGCCGATCCACAGGTCGAGGCAATTTACGTTGCCACCCCGCACCAGATGCACGCGGATCATGTTGTTGCCGCAGCAGAGGCCGGCAAGCACGTCCTCGTGGACAAGCCGCTCGCGGTATCACTTGAGGACGGCGCACGCATGGTTGCGGCCTGTGACCGGGCCGGGGTGCATCTGATTGTCGGGCCAAGCCATTCCTTCGACGCGCCGGTGCAACTGGCGCGGCAGATCATTGCCAGCGGCGAGTTTGGCTCTCTGCGCATGATCCAAGCGCTGAACTATACCGACTTCCTCTATCGACCACGCCGCGCCGAAGAGCTGCGTACGGATCAGGGCGGCGGCATTCTGTTCAGCCAGGCGGTGCATCAGATCGACATGGTGCGCCTGCTGGCAGGAGGTCTTGGTCAACGTGTGTCTGCCATGACCGGCGCATGGGATGCGGCCAGACCAACCGAGGGCGCATACAGCGCGTTGTTGCAATTCGAGAACGGCGTCTTTGCCACGCTGACCTATTCGGGTTATGCCCATTTCGACAGCGACATCTGGATGGGCAATGTGGGCGAGCTTGGCCATGACAAGGACCCTGCTGCCTATGGAACGGCCCGTCGCGCCCTGTCAGGTGCAGACCCGGCTTCCGAAGCAACACTGAAAGCCCGTCGTACCTATGGCGGCGGCGAGTCCCCTGCGCCACCCCAGCATCACGAACATTTTGGCCCGGTGATTGTCGCCTGCGATCGCGCCGATCTGCGTCTGACGCCTGACGGGGTCGAGATCAACGGCGGTACGAGCCGCGGCTTTCGCGCGGCGCCGCTGCACGCGGCGCCCCGTGCCAGCGTGGTCGACGCGCTCTGGCAGGCGCTGCGACACGGGCAGCCTCCGGTCCAGACCGGTGCCTGGGGGCTTGCCAGCCTCGAGGTTTGCCACGCCATTCTCACCTCCGCCGCCACCGGCCAGATTGTCGACCTGACCCGGCAGATCGCAGCACCGACGCAGAAAGAAGAACCATGACCGATACGCTGAAACTCTCGCTTGCGATGGGAGACTATGACCGCACGCGCCCCATTGTTGACGGGCGGGTCCAGATCGACGGGGTGTCTCCACTGCCAATGCTGTTGAGCCCCGAAGAGATGTTCTTTCGCGCGTTTCGTCATCAGGCGTTTGATGTCACCGAGTTGTCGCTCTCTTCCTATTCAATCTCGGTTGCGCGGGGCGATCCGCAGTATGTGGCCATCCCGGTATTTCTCAGCCGCGCTTTCCGGCATACGTCGGTTTATGTCCGCAAGGATCGCGGGATTGATGGACCGGAGGATCTGATGGGGCGGCGCATTGGCGTAGCCGAGTATCAGCTCTCGGCCAATGTCTGGGTCCGCGGGATCTTGCAGGAACATCACGGTGTTCTGCCTTCTGATATCATCTGGATACGCGGCGGTATGGAATCTCCGGGACGACCTGAAAAGATCAAGGTCAACTTGCCGACCGGGGTCACGATGGAAGACGCACCCGAGGGGGCGACCCTGAATGCGATGCTGGCCGAGGGCGAGATTGATGGCTTTGTCGGGCCACGTGCGCCGCGTTGTTTTGCCGAGGGGCATCCGCAGGTTGGTCGGCTTTGGGAGGACAGCATGGTGGCGGCGGCGGCTTACTATGAAACGACACGGATCTTTCCGATCATGCATGTGCTGGGTCTGCGCCGCACGCTGGCGGACACGCACCCCTGGTTGCCCGGCGCGCTGTTGAAAGCCTTTGAACGCGCTCGTGCACTGGCTGTCGAGGCTCTGGCGGATACTTCGGCCACCAAGGTCACAATGCCCTTTGTCGAAGACAACCTCGCCCGCGCGCACCGGCTGATGGGTCCGGATCCCTGGACATATGGATTGCCGGGCAACGCGCATGTGCTGGAGACGTTTCTAGGCTATCACGCGGATCAGGGTCTGTCCCCGCGCCGTGTCGCAGTAGACGAGCTGTTCCACCCTGCCACCGTCGAATCCTACAGCCTTTGAGCGCTCCAATGTCCGAATTCCTGCCCGGCGAGGTGATCGAAATCGCCGTGAACGGATCCTTTGCCCATGTGCAGGTGACCCACCATCACCCCAGCTATCCGCCGGTGGTCCGGGTGCTGAGAGGCCTGTCCCGTCAACCCTGGTCTGGTCCGGATCCTGCGGAAAGGACCAAGACCGCGTTCAAGGTGCTGATTCCGTTGAAAGCGGCACTCGCGCGTGCCGGATGCCCGGCAAAATCACTGGGCCAAGCTCCGGTGCCAAAGGTGGACCGGGTGTTTCCCACATTCAGGACCCCGGTGCGCGGACGCGACGGCGCAGTGTTGTACGGGTGGTTCTGGAACGGCCATACACTGCGCCATGGCGACGACAGCGAGGCGGCCACCAAGTTTCCCCTGCGCGAAGTTACCGGGGCGGCGGCCCTTCTGGATCGGATTGCCCGCGAAGCCTGATGCCTCTGTCTGGGTCCAGCCGATCGGGTTAGACATGTGATCAAGACACTCGACTTCACCTTAGTCTCTCAGGATCGCGACGGGGCGGCACCAGCCTGCGCTCGCCGCCTTGATCTTTACCGGAAAGCACTGCACCTCGAACCCGGTCGCGGGAAGGTCTGCCAGATTGGCCAGCTTTTCCATGTGGCAATAGCCGCGCACCATGCCAGCGCGGTGGCCTTCCCAGATCAGGCTGGCGTCGCCGGTTTCCGCCACCTTCTTTGCCGTGTGGATGAACGGCGCATCCCAGCTCCAGGCATCGGTACCACAAACCCGCATCCCCCGCTCGGTCATCCAGCAGGTTGCCTCATGCCCGATGCCGCACCCGGTGGCGACGTAATGCGGCTGACCATAGGCCGCGCCCGCCGCCGTATTTACCAGCACGATGTCACCGGATCGCAGATCATGACCGATGCGGTCAAACTCGGCCGCAACCTCGGCGGCCGTGACAACATGACCGTCTGGCAGATGACGAAGGTCCAGCTTCACCCCCGGCCCGATGCACCAGTCAAGTGGCACCTCGTCAATGGTGATCGCCCGCTGTCCTCCATCCATGGTGGAATGAAAATGATAGGGCGCGTCCAGATGGGTGCCGTTATGGGTAGACAGCGTGACTTTCTCCACCGCCCAACCTTCGCCGCCGGGCAGATCCTCGCGCGTGACGCCGGGGAAAAAACCAAGAATTTGCGGTGCGGTATCGTCATGTGCATAATATTCGATTTCCGGGTCCAGCCCCGGCGGATCGGCAAACCTGGTGTTTTCAAGCGGGCGCGCCAGATCGATCAGTTTCATAATACTCTCCTTCAGCGGCCAACCAGGCCGGTTGCGATTTCAGGAACCAGGATCACGGCGCAGAGCACCACGGCCATGATCACGGCAAAGGGAGCCGCGCCGCGAAACACCTCGCCCAGCGTCACTCCCTCGTCGCGCAACGTCGCCTGTACCACAAAGACCGACAGGCCCAGAGGCGGCGTCAATAACCCGATTTCGACCGCCAGAACCGTCACAAGACCGAAATGTACCACGTCGATACCCAGTGCCTGCGTGATCGGAAAGGCCAGAGGCACCGTGACCAGCATGATCGACGAACTGTCCAGAATCGTCCCCATCAGCGCGACGATCAGTGCGAACAGGAACAGGAAGCCCAGAGGGCCGATCCCGCTGGAGACAGCCCATCCGGTGACCGAGGCCGGAACCCCCGAGAACGCCAGCATTCGCCCGTAGATCGACGCACCGACGATCAGGAAGCATACGGCGGCTGTGATATGGCCCGTCTGGACGGCAATACGCCAGGCCCCCGATGCGCTGATCCGGCGCATGGCAAAGGCAAGTGCGAGCGCCGCCGCCGCCCCCACGGCCCCGGCCTCTGTCGGTGTGAAAAACCCGGCATAAATGCCACCCAGAACCATCCCCGCCAGTCCCAGCACCGGTACGATCAGCAGCCCCGGCGTGGTGTCATCGGCGTCACCCATTGTGCGCGGCCCGTCAAACAGCGCCGGACGGAACCGCCCCAGCAGCGTCAGATAGATCCCAAATGCCAGCGCCAGCACCAACCCCGGTCCGATCCCGCCGAGGAACAGATCGCCCACCGAACTGTCGGTCAGGATCGCAAACAGGATCAACAGCAATGATGGCGGGATCAGCATGCCCAGCACGCTCGACCCGGCCACCGTGCCCACGGCCACGGTCCGGCTGGTCCCGGCGGCGACCATTTGCGGCACCGCCACCTTGGAAAACACGGCTGCTGATGCGATGGAGATCCCGGTGATCGCGGCGAAGACTGCATTGCTCAGCACGGTTGCCACTCCTAGCCCGCCGCGCCAGCGCTGCATGGATCGCGCGATGATGGCAAAGGTATCACGCCCAAGCCCCGATTCACTGACTGCCAGACCCATCAGCACGAACAGGGGCACCACGCCAAAGGTGTACTCCGCGATCGAATCCGTTCCCGCCAATGCCACGAAATTCAGCGCCAGAGCCGTCTTGCCGGTGATCGCCCACATGCCGACGAACGAGATACCCGCCAGTGCGATAGCCACATGCATCCCGGCATAGATCGCCAACCCGATCGCGGCCAGCGACAGGTACCCGATCATCAGGTTGTCCATCAGGCCGCCACCTTGCGCGCGGCAGATATGGCAGACATCAGAAACGACAGCGCCAGCAATGCCGCCCCTCCGGCAACAATGACCAGAAAGGGCCAGACCGGCATCTGGAAATGGCCCGCGATCCCTTCCATTTCGCCACGATCAATGGCGCGCACCGCCTTGGGCCAGACCGCCCGTGCGATCATCAGCGATACCCCGGCCCCTGCCAGTTGCATCACCAGATCCAACAATGCCCCGATCCGTGGGCGCCGCAGCATCAGCATACCCAGCAGCGCGTCCGAGCGGATCATCTGCCCGTGCCGGTGAGTATGGGCGATCTGTAGAAAGACGATCCCAACGATGGAGAACTTTACCATCTCCGGCACGCCCGCAATCGGGGACAGAAAGGCATTGCGCCCGATCACATCCGCAAGGATCAACACCATCAGCAACAGGATCCAGACTGTCGCGGCGACATTGGCGATCGACATGACGCCGCCGGCAATGCGCCCTGCCAGCCCGCCAGTTTGCGCCATGTGGGTTACTCTACCGTCCAGTCGCGGGGCAGCAGCACGCCGGCATCTTTCAGCTCTTGCATATAGGTGTTGACCACCCCGGTGCCGTCCAGGCCCTGTTCATCCTGTGCCCGCGCCCAATCGCCCGCGATATCCGGCAGCGACTGCGCCCATCTCTGACGTTCTTCTGCGGCCAGCACGCTGACATTCGCGCCACCGGCCTCCATTGCAGCAAAGGCACCAACGACACGCTCTTCCAACCCGGCACGATAGGCCACTGCGAATTCGGCAACCCCGGTGCGGATCGCCTCTTGCACCTCTGCGGGCAGTTCATCAAACCAGCTCTTCTTGGCGACGATGGCCCCGGCGTATTGCGCACCAAAGCCGGTCCGGGTCACATAGGGCGCAACCTCAAACAGCTTGGCGGCGGCCGCAGCCGTCGGAAACACGATCACGCCCTCGGCCACACCGGTCTGAATGTCATTGTAATAGGTCGTCAGGTTGCCCGATACGCCAACAGCACCTGTCCCCTTGAGCCAGTTCACAGCCGGCCCCGGCGCATTGATCTTGCGACCTTTCAAATCCTCGATGCTGGTGACCGGAAACTCGGTCATCAGCAGATAGTCTTCCAGCCCGAACCCGCCGCCGAGATACTCCATGTCGTGGCTTTCCCACAGCTTGCGCATATCGGGGATCGTCTCGTGCATGCCGTCAACCACGCCGAACACGATATCCACTTCCGGCGAGCCGAACGGCGTCGCATAGGTGACGTTCTGCAGGCTCAGCAATGACGGTTCGAACAGAGTGTCTAACGTCAGCACCTGTGGGACAGAATTGAGATTTAGCTAACGGAGGATTTCTGGTTCATCGTAACCGTCAAGGAGTGAAGATGAACAAGAAATCCGGAACCAGCAAAGCTTCGGCTGACAAGCTGGTCAAAACCATCCGCCGCAAGACGCGGCAAACCTATTCTTCCGAGGAGAAGATCCGCATTGTTCTGGCGGGCCTTCGCGGCGAAGAAACCATCTCTGTTCTGTGCCGCCGCGAGGGCATCTCCGAAAGCCTGTATTACAGCTGGTCAAAGGAATTCCTCGAGGCTGGGAAGCGCCGTCTGTCTGGCGATACAGCCCGCCAGGCAACCTCACCCGAGGTGAAAGAGCTGCGATCCGAGGCGACGGCACTGAAGGAATGCGTTGCCGATCTGACCCTGGAAAACCGTCTCCTCAAAAAAAGCATGACAGGGGCTGGGGAGTTCGAGGAATGAGATACCCGGCGTCTGAGAAACTGGAAATCATCCGGACCGTTGAGGGGTCCCATCTGCCCGCGAAGCAGACCCTCGATATGCTGGGTATCCCGCGCACCACATTCTATCGATGGTATGACCGTTATGTCGAAGGCGGTTTTGATGCCCTGGCGGATCGCTCACCCTGCCCAAAGTCTGTCTGGAACCTTATTCCACAAGCCCGGCGGGATGATCTGATCGAGTTCGCGCTGGAACATGAGGCGCTGACAACCCGTGAGTTGGCGGTTAAATATACCGACGAGAAGCGGTATTTTGTCTCTGAATCTTCGGCTTACCGCATTCTGAAAGCTGCCGATCTGATCACGGCACCCGAGTATGTGGTGATCAAAGCCGCCGACGAGTTCACGGACAAAACGACTGCCATCAACCAGATGTGGCAGACCGACTTCACCTACTTCAAGATCATTGGCTGGGGCTGGTTTTATCTCAGCACGATCCTGGATGATTACAGCCGCTACATCATTGGCTGGAAACTTTGCACGAACATGCGGGCCGAGGACGTGACTGACACGATTGAATTGGCTCTGGCGGCGTCAGGGTGCGACCACGCCATCGTTCGCCACATGCCTCGCCTGCTGAGTGATAATGGGTCCTGTTACATCTCCGGTGATTTGGCCGAATGGCTGGAGGACCATAAAATGGATCACGTTCGCGGTGCACCCTTCCACCCGCAAACCCAAGGCAAGATCGAGCGTTGGCATCAAACAATGAAGAACCGGGTTCTGCTGGAAAACTACTATCTACCCGGCGATCTCGAACGCCAGATCAGGGCCTTCGTCGATTACTACAACAACGAACGATACCACGAGAGCCTGAACAACGTCACACCAGCTGACGTCTACTTTGGGCGTGACAAAGCCATCATCAGGGAAAGGGCTAAGATCAAGAAACGGACAATCCAACAACGCCGCTTGCAACATCAAAAACAGGCTGCATAATCAATCACACAACTGAACCAGAGCCTCCAAAGCTCAGGCCGCTCAGATGTTCCATTTTATATGACGACGGACAACACCGTGTCTGATCCCCTCACGGAATTGCTACGTAAGGGCGCGCGTGAGCTGCTCCAGACGGCGGTTGAGGCTGAGCTTGGGGTCTTCCTCGCCCAGTTTGCAGATCACCGAACGCCGGAAGGGCGCGCAGGGGTGGCACGCAATGGCCATCACCCGGAACGCGCTGTGCAGACTGGGATCGGCCCTGTAACAGTGAAGATCCCGAAGGTGCGATCAAAGACGGGCGCGCCTGTCAGTTTCAAATCCGCTTTGGTCCCGCCCTATGTCAGAAAGGCCAAGACCATCGAAGCCGCGCTGCCCTGGCTCTATTTGAAGGGCATCTCAACGGGTGCGATGGGCGCGGCACTGAAGGCTCTGCTGGGGCCGGATGCGACCGGTTTCTCGGCCAAAACCGTGTCGCGATTGAAGACGCAGTGGGCAAGTGACTACGACCAATGGCGCAAGACTGACCTCGGTCGCGATGACTGGGTCTACATCTGGGCAGACGGCATCTACAGCGGTCTACGCGGCACTGATGATCGGCTCTGCGCCTTGGTCGTGATCGGCGTAAATGCACGCGGTGAAAAGCACTTCCTCGCCATTGAAGACGGCGTGCGGGAAAGCACCCAAAGCTGGCGTGAGGTGCTGCTGGGCCTCAAATCCCGCGGCCTCACCGCGCCAAAGCTGGCCATCGGCGACGGTGCCATGGGGTTTTGGGCAGCGCTTGAAGAGACATTCCCGACCACACGCCAGCAGCGCTGTTGGATGCACAAAACAGGCAATGTTCTCAACTATTTGCCCAAACGCTCCCAACCCAGGGCGAAGAAGATGCTGCACGATATCTGGCAGGCGGAGACCCGCGAAGATGCGCACAAGACGTTTGATCTTTTCGTCGAAACTTTCGAGGCGAAATACCCCAAGGCCACCCAATGCCTGATCAAAGACCGTGAGGAGTTGCTGACCTTTTTCGACTTTCCGGCCCAACACTGGCAGAGCATTCGCACTTCAAATCCTATCGAAAGCGCCTTCGCCACGATCCGCCATCGCACCAAGCGAACCAAGGGCTGCCTCAGCCGCGACGGCATGCTCCACATGATGTTCAAGCTGGGCCAATGCGCCGAAAAAAGGTGGCGCAAACTGCGCGGCTTTGCCCACCTCGCAGACGTCATCCAAGGCGTCGACTTCATCAACGGCTTCAAGCCATCAAACCAAAATCAGGCCGCCGCATGAGGATCCCGCAAACACCAGATTTGACAGTAGCTCCTGTCGACGGCGCGCCACAGCCAATACTTCTTACCATTTATCGGAAGGACGACTTCGCCCAAGTGCCATTTGTCCGCCGCTTTGGGTCGATCTCGGCGGATCGCCTTGGCATATTGTAACCCGAACTTCGCAACCCAAGCGCGGATGGTCTCGTAGCTGACCACAACACCGCGTGCGGCTAACAGGTCCTCGGCATCGCGCAAACTCATGGGAAATCGATGATAGGCCCAGACAGCGTATCCGATGATTTCAGGAGG